>JAAZLT010000051.1 GCA_012799205.1 Clostridiales bacterium | reverse complement strand
GGAGTCTCTTTAGTATCTACAACAAAATCATAACCATGGGGAGAAAATGCCTGCTCCGGATCTCGCTGACCATTTTCGAGCAGTATTGGGTGAGCTTTGCATTCAATTCCTATATTAGAAAAATACGAATTCTCTCTCATTATAATGCTCTTTTTGTCAATCCTTCTAACAGCTTGGGATATTTTATTATAAAATTTTCCTAAATCGCCTCTATCGAATTTTTCTACCAAGTGCTCTACTGCCTGGGCTAATTCTCTAAAGATACATTTATCCTTTAATATCTCTAATGCATCCATCATCTGGGATTCTTGGGAAAAAATCCGTAGCATATCTTTTGCATCCATAGAACTATTATTTTTTTTATTTATTAGCTCCGCAAATTTAGTCAATATGGCCTGAAAAATAGACTGACCTAAAGAACCTGGATAAGGTTCATTCATAAAGTCATATCCTATCAGAGCGGAATGGTTAGAAAATCTTTTAACTACATGAAGCCACATATCTATATAATAATCCTGAATACCTTTATTGCCCTCAATAGTAGTATTGGCCCAAAAATTATCAAATGATCTTTTGACAGCTCCGCTGAATATATATGCATCACTCCATTTTTCACCTTCTACATGGGGCTGCCCATCAGTAATGGTGGCCCATTTAGGCGCTCCATTTCCAAATTCTACTCCATATAGATCTTGGTGCATATCTAGATATACATATATTTGGTTCTCTTTACAAAGGTTTAGCATATGCTCTGCCCAGTCCAAATATTTCTCATTATAGACACCAGGCTCTGGCTCCACCGCATTCCAAATAAGTCCAAGCCTTATTACATTAAAGCCCCATTCTCTAAGATTTCTAAAATCTCTTTCATTCCACCTGGGAATATAGCTTATTCTACCGTTTTCCATCTTGCCTTTATATACCATGTTCACACCATTGAGGATCACATGTCTGCCTTTACTATCTATAAACCGTCTTCCCGACACTTTAATAGTTTTCACATCATCACCTCTGTAATATGATTTATTATACACCCTAAAAAACAAGCCGCAAACATTTGCGACTTATTTTACAAACGAAGCCCCTCTTTTGAGTGCCTCTTCATTTATAGGCAATAGATGAACCTTAGATTCTCCTAAAACTTCCTTTAGTGAATTTAATACTGATTTAGCAGATACAATGCCAGTATGCTCTATATATGCACCTAGAAGTATCATATTGGCTATCCTGTTATTTCCCAGCTCATCTGCTATCTCATTGGCTGGTATATAATATGCTTGTAAATCATCTCTATTACATTTTTCGTCTACTAAAGATGTATTGATGAATATACTACCCCCCGCCATGATCAAGTCTTGAAATCTATTTAAAGATGGTCTATTCATTATTATGGCCGCTGTAGCATCTGTAATAACCGGGGATGCCACAGAGGTGTCTGAAACTATAACATTACAATTAGCCGTACCGCCTCTCATCTCCGGTCCGTAAGAGGGAAGCCATGATACCTCTTTTCCTTCAAGCATACCTGAATATGCAAGTATCTGCCCCATGGACATAACCCCTTGACCACCAAATCCAGCCATTATTACCTCTTCATGCATATTATTTGACCTCCTTGTATACGCCAAGTGGATAATAGGGAACCATATTATCTTCTAGCCATTTTAACGACTCTACAGGATCCATTCCCCAATTTGTAGGGCATGTAGATAAAACCTCAATAAGTGCAAATCCCTTGCCCTCTAATTGCATCTCAAAAGCCTTTTTAATAGCCCTTTTGGCCTTTATAATGTTTTTTATATCGTGCACAGACACTCTAGCTATATATGAAGGTCCCTCAAGTGTAGAGAGCATTTCGCTTATTCTTATTGGATGCCCCTCCTTATTGGCGCCCCTTCCATAAGGAGAAGTGGTTGTTACTTGATCTAAAAGTGTTGTGGGAGCCATTTGCCCACCTGTCATACCGTATATGGCATTATTTATAAATATTGTAGTAAAATTCTCTCCCCTGGCTGCAGCATGGGTTATCTCTGCAAGGCCTATAGAAGCTAAATCTCCATCTCCTTGATATGTGAATACCACATTATCCGGGTGCACTCTCTTTATTCCGGTAGCCACTGCAGGGGCCCTTCCATGAGATGCTTCATGCATATCACAGTTAAAATATTCATACGCAAATACAGCACATCCCACCGGTGCCACTCCTATAGTTTTGTCCTGTATCCCAAGTTCATCTATAGTTTCAGCCACTAATCTGTGTATGATTCCATGGGTACATCCAGGGCAATAGTGCATTGGCTTATCTGTAAGCGCTTTAGTCTTTTCAAATACCTTTACCATATCTAATTATCACCTCTTAGTTTCCTAATCTCTTCAAGTATTGCCTTAGGATGTGGAACCATTCCGCCTGTACGGCCATAAAAATGTACTGGTTTTCTACCATTCACAGCTAGCCTTACATCTTCTACCATCTGCCCCATACTCATCTCTACAGACAATATGGCCTGTACATGTTCCCTATCTGCCCACTTTTCAAAAACTCTACTTGGAAATGGCCAAAGGGTAATAGGCCTTATAAGCCCTACCTTTATGCCTTCGCCTTCTGCTAACTCTATGGCCTTTTTTACAATTCTAGCAGTGGTTCCATAAGCTGCAACTATTATCTGCGCCTCTTCACAATTATAGCATTCAAACTTTACCTCATTTTCCTGTATATGTTCATATTTTTTATATATCTTCTCTACATGTTCTTCCAATTCTTTAGGATCTATATATAGAGAATTTATAATATTTCTCCGTCTACTACCATCAAATCCAGTGGTAGCCCATGTTTTAGGCGGGAGATCCCTACCTTCATATGCCGCAAATTCTACCGGCTCCATCATTTGTCCAAGCATGCCATCGCCTAATATCATAACCGGATTTCTATATTGATCTGCAATGTCAAACCCTTCCATTACAAGATCCACTGCCTCTTGTATAGTGGCTGGTGCTAATACTACCATACGATAGTCACCATGGCCGCCGCCCTTTGTTGCCTGAAAATAATCTGATTGGGCCGGCTGTATGCCTCCAAGGCCAGGTCCTCCCCTTACAATATTTACTATTACACATGGTAGCTCTGCACCTGCTATATAGGATATGCCCTCCTGTTTTAGGCTTATGCCTGGACTGGATGAGGATGTCATAACCCTAGCTCCGGCTCCTGCTGCGCCGTAGACCATATTTATGGCTGATACTTCGCTCTCTGCCTGTACAAACTCTCCATCTATTTTAGGAAGCATTTTTGCCATGTAGGCTGGTATCTCATTTTGTGGCGTTATGGGATAGCCAAAAAAGTATCTACATCCTGCTTGTATAGCCGCCTCCGCAATTGCCTCATTGCCCCTCATTAAAATTTTTGCCATACTCCTAACCCTCCATACCAATTATTTTTCTACTTCTATTACTACATCTGGACATATAATCGCACAAAAGGCACATCCTATGCATTTATCCATCTCTACAACTGTTGCAGGATGGTAGCCTTTAGAGTTTATCCTATCCTTTGCCATAATCACTATATCTTTAGGACACACCGTTGTGCATAATTCGCATCCCTTACATCTTTCCTCATCGAAAGTTACCCTTGCCATTTAGACTCCTCCTCTATAGATCCTGGTCCCATATGGGCTGCATATATAATTTTAATTCAAAAGCTCTATCCTTCATGTTTACTGGTAATCTACTTAAAACATCCTCAGTCCCTGCTATATAACCAATTGGGATATCCATTTTCTTAGATATTCTCTCTATAAGCCTTTGCCCTTCCATTATATCGTTCACATTTGTCTCATAGGAGAGGTTAGTATTATTGATAAGTTTACTTACCTTAAGCCTAGAGCTGGACTCTATCGAATGTAGCATGTCAATTATTTGATCTTGTGTAGATGATAGGGGTCTTTTAGTGTTTATGACATAAAACATATCATAGGGTATATTTTGAATCCTAGTTTTATACTGTCCTAAAGCCATTGCCCCTAGATCATCCCCTCCCACATCAAATATGACCTTATCATATGAAGGATCATCAAATACTCTATATATATTTGAAGGAAGTGAGGGCACGTCTACACCTGTTCCGGCAAAGTTTGGCACTATGACTTCTACCCCCATAGCCTCTAATACATCCTTAACCTCTGCAGTTTTAAAGTATGGGTTTACAATGTCTAGGTCAATTAGCAGCACCTTTTTACCTGCCTTTGCGGTATGCATGCTATAATTTATGGCAAACTCTGTCTTGCCACTGCCAAAATGCCCCGTGATTATATCTATCTTACAGCTATCCATATTGCTTTCACTTCACCTTCATCAATATATTAATCATCTCTATAACTTGAACAATTATAGCATATTTCTATATTTATATCTATAAAACTTGCAATCTTACACGCATCGCCTGTAAAATATATTAGCGGCTCTAATGATAATATTAGGGCCGCTAATGTTAATCTTTTATAATTATGCAGAGTTTCCTTGAAGGGCCTCTTCTACATTTCTATACTGAAGCATGTGTAGATTATAGTAAAGTCCTCTGTTTTGTAAAAGTTCATGATGCGTGCCCATCTCTCTTATCTCGCCTTTGTGTATTACTATTATCTTATCTGCATTTTGTATGGTAGATAATCTATGGGCTATGGCAATAGTGGTTCTGCCCTTCATTATCTTTTTTAGGGCCTCTTGTATAAGCACTTCTGTTTCAGTATCAATGCTCGAAGTGGCCTCATCCATTACAAGTACGGCCGGATCTATTACAAGGGCTCTAGCAAAGGATAAAAGCTGCCTTTGACCCATAGATAGGGTGGTGCCCTTCTCAGTTACAGGATGCTCATATTTAAGTCCTAATTTTTCTATAAAATAATTTGCATTAGCATGCTGTGCTGCCTCTATTACCTCTTCCTGGGTGATATTTTCATTAAAGAGCCGTATATTGGTCTGAACATCTCCTGAGAATAGGAATACATCCTGAAGTACCATACCTATATTCTTTCTTAGGTCTGCCTTCTTTATCTGCTTTATATTTACCCCATCTAAAAGTATCTCACCTTTTTGATTCTCATAAAAACCGCATATGAGGTTTATTATACTGGTCTTGCCGGCGCCGGTGGCACCTACAAAAGCAGCAGCTTCCCCAGGAGCAATCTTAAATGATACATCTTTGAGTACCCATTTTTCTTCCTCATATGCAAACCATACATTTTTGAACTCTATCTCGCCCTTAACTTTATCTGCTTTATCTTCCCTATCTTCCATTGGCTCCTCTAAATCCGCTAAATCTAATTCATCGTCCTCTGGTTCTGGTTCTAAATCATGTTCTAGAAGATCAAATATTCTATTTCCAGATACTATAGCCGATTGTAGTATATTATACCCCTCAGTAAAATGCATAATTGGCTGGAAGAACCTATTTATATAATTTATAAATGCATATAATGTCCCAAACTGCAATTGCCCCCTGAGTATATTCCTACCACCATACCATATAAATACGGCAAGTATCAATGACCTGACCACATCCATAAGGGGCCTTAGTATACCAAAGAGCTTGATCTGTTTTTGCCTAGCATCATAGTATTCTGAGTTTATATCCTTAAACTCCTGGTACTTTCTCCCCTGCATATTAAAAGCCTGTATTATTTTCATACCAGAAATATTCTCAGATAAGAATGCATTAAGCTTACCAAGTCTAGCTCTTATTTGGTCAAATATTTTTCTAGACATCCTCCTAAAGGTGATTGTAACAACCGCAATAAGGGGCAGTAGTACAAGACTTATAAGGGTAAGTCTTACATCCAGCTTAAACATTATTACCAAGACGCCAACCATTACAAATACATTCTCAAAAAAACCTATTAATATCTCTGTATACATCTCACTTAGAGACTCTGTATCATTCATGACTATTGTAACAATACGACCAACAGCCGTCTTATCAAAATAGGATACGGGAGTCCTTTGCAGATGGCTAAATACTTTATCTCTAATAGTCATAATGATCTTTCTACCTGTGCTCTGAAGCATATACGTTTGTATATAGCCAAATACGAATTCTCCAGTTGAAAGCAGTATAAATAAAATCCCCAAGGTTTTAACCCCAGCTCTTGCTTGTTCCTTAGGTATCAATCCTTCACTGGCAGCCATTATATTATCGTCTATTGCAGTCTTTATAAGATATGGCCTAGCCAAGTTTGACATAGAGAGTATAAGTATTAATGCAAGCGCTATTAAAAAGAAATACCAATAGGGCTTTGCATATTGAGCTAGGCCAATGATAAGATCCCTATCACTTCGTTTTTTTATATCCTTTTTGGAGTTCCTTTTAGTTTCCATATTATTTCCCCCTCATCTGGGCTGGTTCTGTAATCAAGCTTTCGCTATTTCTTCTTCTAGGAGCTGCCTCTCATACATCTCTGCATATATCCCTTTTTGTGTGACTAGCTCCTCGTGGCTTCCCTCTTCAACTATTCTTCCCTCATCTAATACTACTATCTTATCTGCATCCTTTATAGTAGAGATTCTATGCGCAATTATAATAGAGGTACGATTATTCATAAATGTATTAAGCCCTTCTAATATACGCTCTTCAGTATCTGTATCCACAGCTGAGAGGCTATCGTCTAATATGAGTATAGTGGGGTCTTTAGCCAAAGCACGCGCTATAGATGTGCGCTGCCTTTGCCCTCCGGATAGATTCACACCCCTTTCGCCTAATAGGGTATCGAATCCTTCGGGAAGATCTTCGATCTCATTGTAAAGTTGACTGAGCTTTGCTGCCTCCAATACCTTCCCATCTGAAATCCCCTCTGGTATGAAGGCTATATTATCTCTTATACTGATAGAGAATAAAAAGTTGTCCTGGGATACAAATCCTACATTATCTCTTAAAACTTTTAGAGGAATATCCATTATATCAATATCATCTATAAATATTTCACCTTTATTTTTAGGATTATATAGTCTTAGAATCAAATTTGCGAATGTTGATTTCCCGCTTCCTACCCTTCCTACCACAGCTAATGTTTCGCCTGGGTCCACCTTTAAATTGATGTCCTTTAGTACAGGCTCCCCTCCTTCTTCATATGCAAAGGTTACATTCCTAAACTCAATCTTTCCCCTGAATTTCTTAGGCTCGAAATCCTTAGGAATAGCTGGATCATCATATATATCCGCTTCTTCATCTAATATATTGCCTATCCTATCTATCGATGCCTTACCTCTTTGTACTAAATTTATAATTCTACCTATAGAAGCTATTGGCCATACTAGCATGCCCAAGTAAGTGTTAAATGCTACAAAGTCACCTAAAGAGATGGTACCATCAATAACTAAATAGCCTCCATATACGAGTACTAATAAATATGATATAGAGGATATAAAGCTGATTAATGGGAAAAACACTCCTCTAATCCTAACTAGGGCCATATTTCTATCATAATCCCTCTTATTTAGAGATCTGAAATTATCTATCTCGAATTCCTCTTGCACAAATGCCTTTATAACCCTTATGCCTGAAATATTCTCCTGTGTCTTTTGGGTCATATCTGCAAAAGATTCCTGCACCCTTCTGAATCTCCTATGTATAAGCTTTCCAAACCTTAGCATTATAAATACCATAAAGGGCATAGGTATAAAGGCTATAAGAGTGAGTCTTAAATTTATTTGGCTACTCATTATATATATGCTAGCTATTAGAAGAAATACTGTATCTGCCATTATCATAATACCTCTACTAATAGCCATTCTAAGGGCACCCATGTCATTGGTAGAAAGAGCCATTATGTCTCCTACAGTTCTCTCGTTATAAAATTTCATAGACATTTCTAGAAGGTGCTCAAACATCTTATTTCTAAGCACGAACTCATATAAGTTTGATGAGCCGTTTATCTGTAATCTTGCTAGGAAATTTAGCACAAATACTCCAATAGCTATGAGTAGGATTAACATACTGTATTTTATGAGAGTAGACTCTATTATGGTGCCATCATTTACTCCATCTATCACAGTGCCTGTTATTTTGGGTGTAATAAGTTGTAACAAATTTACTGCAAATAAAAATAGTATACCTGATATATATTTCCATTTATGTTCTCTAATAAATTTTCCAAACATCGATATTTACTCCCTCCAAAAACGCTCAGAATTTAGATAGACCTATCCTTTCATCCATAGTTTCTAATAGTTCAATAAGGCTATGTATCTCCTTATCATCTATATCTTTAAACATGGATCGTATAAAATCTTCATGAGCCTCTATTGTTTCAGCCCTTACATTCTCACCTTTTTCTGTGAGTTCTACCCTTATAACTCGTCTATCTGACTTATCAGGTATACGTCTTATAAGCTCTCTCTCCTCTAACGAGTCAACTAAGGCTGTTATATTACTCCTGCCCCTCGAGACCCTATGGCTTAATTCAGAGAGAGTTATAGCCTCACCTTCATCGATATGTTTTAGTACAGAGTATTGATTGCGTGCAAAACCTAACTCATAAAGATTGCCCCTTGCCCTCTTCCTAATGCGCCAGCTGAACCGTAATAATTTACTATAACATTCTAACCTTATATCATCTATTGTGATCACCACCTATTTCTATGTTGATATATTTATAACTGTGAACTATTATATCATATAAATATATTTTTACAAGCAAAAAAGGGACGAAATTTAAAATTTTCGTCCCTTTGCTACTTAGGCTCTCCTAGATTTACCATTTAGGTTTCATTATGTTCATAACTTTTTGCTGACAGTTCTAGAACCAGTCCCTATATCCCATCTTTTTAAGATTGTCCCTAGAGGTCTTAAGAGCATCGAAAGGATCCCTACCATACATATTATCTTGTTCTATCAAAAAATATTTTGCACCACATTCTACACCCACTTCTATAATACTCTTCATATCTAGGTTGCCCTCACCAACTTCAGCAAATTGTACTACATTTGAAAAGGCCTGCATAAACCCAGATCTATCCCCGCCTTCTAAAAAACTTAGATCCAGCTGCCCAATACGATAATCTTTTAGATGTAAAAGCTCCATGCGGCCCTTATACCTTTTTATGTACTCAACAGGATTTTCCCCTCCGGTCTGAATCCAATATACATCGAGTTCAAAGCCCAGTTTAGTAGTAGTTTCTAAAATTAAATCAAGTAAATATTTCCCATCAAACTTCTGAAATTCTACATGATGGTTATGATAATATAAATCTATTCCATGCTCAGAGAGCCTTTCTGCCATCTCATCAGCACGTCTTGCAAAGTCAAGTACCTTCTCTTTACTGCCCATTAGGTTTATAGGTAGCATCCCAATTCTTACAAAGCGGCTATTTAGTGTTTTACAGTCATCCACAATCTTATCAAAATGTGTAGACAATGTTTCACCCGGTGCTCCAGGCATCATCGGCTCCAGTCCTGCGGATAGGGCAGCCACTTCCATGCTAAAATCCTCGCAAGCCTTTTTCAATCCCTGCACATTTTCCTCTGTCATAGGAATCTGCGATACTTCAACGCAAGAATAGCCAAGTTCACTGAGTTGCTTCATAGTTTCATAAATGCCTAACTCCTCAACTTTACCCCTGAGCATCATCATCTGTACCCCAATTTTATGACCCATTTTCCAATGCCTCCTCTTTTTCTCTTTTAATTCTCTTGTTTAATTCATTATAAAACAAATCTTCATTTAATATCTACCATATACACTCTTTTAGCATAAAACAGTTCTTATTACTTCAAAGGGTGTCTATGCCTCCTGAGCTGGATAGTATATATCCTCTAAGTCTTTATACTCCAATTTTCCATTGCATATATCATTTAACCTACTCACCAGCTCTTTCCAGGGCATGGGGCTTATTAGATGGATATATACCTTATCCTCATATACCGTATCTAGTATAGGTATATTGTTTTTATCTAAAAAATGCTGTATAGACCCGAGACTCTCATACTCGATAGTTATAATGCCTTTAGTGCAAAGTTCCATCCAAACCACATCGGCTTTATCTAGCGCCCTAGAAGCCGTTGTTGAATATGCTCTAACTAGACCCCCTGCACCAAGTTTGATACCACCAAAATATCTAGTAACTACTACTAAAACATTTTTGATACCGCGCTGGTCTATCACCTGGAGTATGGGCATACCTGCAGTTCCCCCGGGCTCCCCATCATCATTGAACCTTTTTATGACGGTTTCCATATCAATATGGTAGGCATAGCAGTGATGGCTAGCATCGGGGTATTTCTCTTCTATAGATGATATTAACTCCAGGGCTTCATTTTCTGTAGACACATGAAATACATCACCGATAAATCTAGATTTATTGATTATAAGCTCTACTGTGGCTCTTTTACCAACGGAATAATACCCATCTTTCATATCAGAATACCCCACCTTCAATTAGTTTTTAGCAACATCTATCTTTATATCTAGGTAATATCTCTTCGTAGTTATCCCTAGGGCTATCATGAGCACTATTGCAGTCATTATATAGGTGTTTCTGTACCCTATGGCTATAACAAGTGAGTATCCTGCCATAGCTCCAAAGGCAGAACCTATATCTTGCCAAGTAGTAAAATGCCCAAGTATGTTTTTATCCTTATTCATATCATTATATCCAATGGCGATAGCAGTTAAGACATTTGAAAGTATTGTTATGCCAATGAAACCTAATATTGCCGATAGCGAAAGAGTTGTAAATAAATTGGTGAGCGCAATTATTATCAGGGCTATAGACTGTATAAGGCATGTTAGAATAACTGTTTTGATCCTTCCATAGCGATCAGCCAATCTACCAGAAAACACCGGCAGAAAAAGTCCAAAAAAGCGTTGTATTGACACTAAGAGCCCTGCAATTATCTGTATCTCTATACCCCAATTAAGTAGTTTTACGCTTTCACCAAATTTTAAAAGTAGTATATAGCCAATTGTAGATATCAGCAGTCCACTACTTATCCAACTATTTAGAAAGCTTAGGCTATATATTGACTTTAGATCAATATTTCTCTCAGTTTTTTTGGGTATATCTTTTTGCTTTTTTATAATAGCCTTCTCCTTCGTCTCTATGATCTCATCATAATCATAATCTCTAGATGGTCTAAGACTAAGCGCAGTAAGCCAAAGTCCGACTACTAGAGTTAAACCGCTTAATATATAAAATGTATTTCTATAGCCTACAATACTAGAGAGTATCCCACCTATAGGTACTGCTACTAAGCTACCTATACTAACTACACTTTGGTATATTCCTGTAAGGGTACCCCTGTTTTCATCGGTACTTACCCCAGCTATCCGTGTCAGCCCAACGAATCTCATAAAGGACCAACAGCTTCCCCAAACGACTCTTGAAATTGTCAGCACAACAGCGCCTACAGGCAATCCGTATACAAATGTAGTAATAGATGCTAAAATTATGCTCATTATAAACATCCTTCTACTACCCATATAAGAATATAGATATGCAGCATAATAATTAGTTATAAGTCTTGTAAACCTATTCGCACTTAAAAGAATTCCGACGGCTACGAGGGGAATTCCTATGTCTTCTGCGAATATTGGAAGGAGCACATATAGATTAGAATCCCCTAATAAAGAGATTGCGATTGCTAGAAATAAAAACAGTTCTTCTTTTGGTATGCCATGTGTAATGTTTTTTATTAAAACTTTTATCTTCTTCATTGGCTATGTATCTCTAATCGTTAAATATATACTTCTTTTTAATGGGTTTTCTAACATCCCATATACATTTAAGACCTTCAGGAAAAGTTACAAGCATACCATCCCGTATATGTACCTTTTCATGATCTGTTATTACTAAAACGTCACCCTCTAATATATAACATGTCTCTGATTTATCATAATACCAATCAAATTTACTGACCTCACATCCCCATTCGCTCCAATTGTCTATACCTAGTTTTATAGCAGATTCAAGGTCTAACAGCTCAATATCTATCTTTGACATTAATATAATCCCACCTTTTTTTATTATATTAAAGACAAACGCCCCATACATAATATCAACAAACGCCTATAATGTAAAGAAAAACACCAGCCCTAAAGGGCTGATGTTTAAAGGGGATTGTGAGCAAGCCTGTAAGCCGAGTTCTGTCATGAATGATCATCTATCTAGGCACTACTGTTGCCAGTAGGCTCCAGCGACCTTTACCTGGACACGGCGGGCAACCGTATTCTAGTCCTTTTCAGTCTTGCTCCAGATGGGGTTTACATAGCCTATCCAGTCGCCTGAATGCTGGTGAGCTCTTACCTCACCTTTCCACCCTTACCTGCAAAAGTATGTGCAGGCGGTATCTCTCTGTTGCACTATCCTTGGAGTCACCTCCACTGGGAGTTACCCAGCACCCTGCCCTACGGAGCTCGGACTTTCCTCAATTATTAAAATAATTGCGATCATTCAGCTTACTCACTATATATTCATGCGAATTTATATGCTAACATAGTACTACTGAGCTGTCAAATGAATTAACTTCCTTATTTTCCTTTTTTTACGAAACTTGCTTTTCTTTTTCTTTCATATAGAGTATTCTGCCACAATTTTCACATTCTACCAATCTAGAATCTTCTTTTAGAAGTTGGACAGCAAATGCAGCTACCTGCATATTACAGCCTCCACAACAAAAGTTTTTATCTACAATAGCTACAGGATCATTATAATTTTCCCTAAGCCTTTTATATCTTGATAATATATTCTTCTCTATATCCTTTTTTAGCCCATCTAAATCTTTCTTAACATCATTGTATTTTTCCTGTATCTCTCCCGTTTGGGCGTCATATATAGATCTAACCTTCCTATATTCTTTCTTTGCATCATTCATTTGGGTCCCAATATCTTTTAAAACAATATTGAAATTTTCTATCTCGTTCATTAACTCATTTAGCTCTGCATATTTTTGCTCTATCTTTTCCTTTAAGTTGTCTGCATCCTTTTCAAGTTGTTCTATCTGCTTTAGATTCCTAATGCTTCCATCAGAGATCTTTTCTCCGTCAATCCTAAGATTATTCACTATATTATCATATTCATGATATATCTTATTTAGTGAATTTTGCTTTTTATTCGCCTCTTCATCTAATTCTTTAAGTTTCTTCTGTTGCGCTAATAAATATGTTTGAAGCTTTCTTAGCTCTTTTCGTATTGGTAAACTATTTCTCTCACGTACATAATTATCCATCAATGCCTCTAATTCTTGATATCTCCAGAGTAGATCCAGTTGCTTCATATTAAATGCCTCCTCTCTACACTCTATCGTTTTACTTAAGCACGAGTAGCTATAAAGTCCTTTTTATCTTATATTGCGCCTTGGAGGACAATACCTCTACATTATATTCTAAAGCATTAAAGTGTTTTTGTAAATGTATAATTAATTTCTCCATAGCTATAGCCTCCGTTTCATAGTGTCCTGGAAGTATTATTGGTAGATTATATTCCAATGCCACTAGACTCTCATGGTATTTGCTCTCACCTGTTATAAACACATCGGCACCGGCATTTACTGCATGCAGTAAAAAGTCTCCTCCACTGCCTGCTACGCTTGCCACCGTTTTAACTTTTACCTCTCTATCCCCCAAAATATATAAATCATCTGCGTTTAGGTATTTTGCCACTCTCTGTGCATATTCTTCTACATTTAAACTCGACTTTATTCTTCCTATCCTGCCAAACCCACTTTCCTTATCTAGTATCTTAACTGTTTCCATTCCAAGAACATTGGCTAGGGTGTCATCTACTCCGCCCTCTGCCTTATCTAAATTGGTATGTGCACTATATACAGATATCCCATTTTTTATGAGGGGAATAATTATATTTTTATCCTCAACCCTCTGTCCTATATTCGTTTTAGGTTCAAATATAACTGGGTGATGTGATATTATCACATCAATATCCCTTTCAATTGCCTCATTTACCACAGCCCCCGTAACATCCAGTGTGACCAAAATCCTTTTTACTATCTTACATCTACTATTAATTATAAGTCCTACATTGTCCCAGTTTTCTGCAAGCTCTAACGGGGCTATTTTTTCCATGACATTCATTATACTTTCAATCCTTGGATACCTCATCAAATACCTCCTTGAGCCTTATAACTTCGCCTTCCAATCTTGTCTTTTTTAGCTTTATTTCTTTTTTGTCTTTACTCTTTGCAAGGCCTTTTAAGACATGTTCCCTGAGCTTTATCTTATGCAGTATATAACCTAGCAATAGATTACATCTGTTTTTTATTAATTTCTCTCCTAGATAATAGTACATATCATCTGAAATTTCCACATATCCATGGGTTACCTTCATTATAACATAGTATTTATCTTCACCCTCGTATACTAGCCTTTCGTCATCTATCTTATATCCGTTGTTAAAAAGATATTCTCTCAAGGGCCTTACCCATTGCATGGGCTGGAGGATAAATGTATCTATAGTCTTTGCAATATGTATATCACGATCTAATATCTCCGAGATCAATACTCCCCCAAGCCCCGCAATTATGGCAGTATCAGCCTCATGTTCAGCTAAGACTGAAAGCCCATACCCCATTCTGGTAGCTATATAATCTTCAAGTCCTCTCTGCCTTATAAGCCCCTGCGTTTTTTTAAGAGAATTAGGGCTTATATCACTAGCTATAACATATTTAGCAATACCTTTTTCTATTAGGCTAGCTGAAACATAGCCATGATCTGCACCTATATCTGCAACAGTATGGGATTTTGGCACGCAGTCTATTATAGTTTTCATTCTATCGGTCTGTATCATATCTAATATTCCTACCTTTATATACGAAAAAAGGTACCCTATTTAGGTACCCCTTCAAAATGATATTATAATTTGGTGGGCCTTCAGGGACTCGAACCCCGGACTAACCGGTTATGAGCCGGTTGCTCTAACCAACTGAGCTAAAGGCCCATACCTCTAGCGACAAAATATATTATATAATGCCAATGCTGTTTCGTCAACTACTTTTTAAAATTTGTCTTAAAAATGTGGCCAAAAGAGCCGGTACTTCTCTTACAACTCCCTTTATTTCGCTCTTTCTATGTTCTTTTAGATATACACCCGAAAAGCTTGCATCCAGCATTAGCTCTTTGGCTATATAATAAGCTCTTCTAAGATGGAATTCATTAGAAACTATAATGGCACTGCTAAAACCCATATGCTGCATCTTACCTATAGAATACTTAATATTCTCATATGTTGATGTAGATTTATCCTCCAAGATTATATACTGATCTTCTACGCCTAGATCGTTTAATTCCCTTCTCATAGCCTCTGCCTCACTTATATGCTCTCCCTTCCCCTGACCACCAGATACTATTATATAGTCAGAATAGCCCTCGTTATAGAGTCTATAAGCCTCCTGTAATCTTCCCCTTAAAAATGGACTTGGATCTGTTCCATATACACTACATCCTAGCACTATTATACAATCAGAATTCTGAGGTTTAGATCTTTTTCCAAATAATTTTATATCAATACCTAATATAATACTAATAATTATTGTCAACGCCATAAATATAGAAATAGTTTTTAATCCTTTTTTCATTTTTCTCTCCATTTTATAGTTACTTTAAGCTATTGCAACTTGTACATTCGCCATTTTATGATAAAATATTATAAAATAAGTTCTTTTTTAGGAGGTGGGCAATATCACTATTATAAAGGCCATTTTACTCGGCTTTTTGCAGGCTATCACAACCCTTTGGCCATTGAGTCATGAGGGCCATATTATGCTCTTGCAGAAAGTCTTAGATATAGAGGCTGAAGTAATTTCCCTTGTAAGCGTTCACCTTCGCATAGGCATAATAATCGCAATAGTTGGGGTCCTCTGGAAGGATGTATTACATATACTTAAAGGTACAGCCGGGAAGTTGCCCTTATTTATAGCTTTTTCCTCTGTTCCCTATATTGGGGTCTCTCTAGTATTTAAGGATTATATTGAAAATATATTCATTACGCCTCCAAAACTTGCTTGCGGACTTATAATAACCGGTGCTGTATTACTACTTGCTGAGACAGTTATATTGTCCTATAGGAGTTTAGGAGATTTAAGGCTAAAAAACATTTTGATCATTAGTATAATCCAGGCTATCTCATCCTTACCAGTTATCTCGCAATCTGCAATGGCCCTAGCTGGTTCCTTGTCTCAGGGCCTTGATAAAAAAGCCTTGCCAAGGCTTGCCTATTTAATCAGCATACCGGTTATAATATATTCTATTATCCTAGATAGAAATAGCTTTATAGTAGCAATGCAAACTCCAAGCCTGATATTTCCAATATTCTTCGGAATCGTAACTACTGCAATAACAGGTTTTTTTGCTATTAACGCTATATCTAGGCTCATTATAAGGGGCAAATTGTATAGATTCGGTCACTATTTAATAGCACTAGGTCTATTCATCCTAATAGACAAATTCTATCTTCGCATTATATTTTAAAAAAGAAAGGGCAACTATGCTAAGTTGCCCTCTAGTCTAGATAGTCCTTTAATTTCTTGCTCCTACTTGGATGTCTTAATTTTCTAAGAGCTTTGGCCTCGATTTGCCTTATCCTCTCCCTTGTAACATCAAACTCCCTACCTACTTCTTCAAGGGTTCTAGCTCTTCCATCGTCAAGCCCGAATCTAAGCCTTAAGACCTTCTGCTCCCTTGGAGTAAGTGTATCTAGTACGTCAACTAGTTGTTCCTGCAAAAGTACATATGCTGCTGCATCCGCCGGCGCCAACGCCTCTTCATCTGGTATGAAATCCCCTAGATGGCTATCTTCTTCCTCGCCAATGGGGGTTTCTAGTGAAACAGGGTCTTGGGCAATTTTCATAATCTCCCTTACTTTATCGGCTGTAATTCCCATTTCCTCAGCAATCTCTTCAGGAAGAGGATCTCTGCCCTTTTCTTGTACCAACTGTCTTGATACTCTTACCATCTTATTTATGGTTTCAACCATGTGTACGGGTACACGGATGGTCCTTGCCTGATCAGCTATAGATCTAGTTATAGCTTGTCTAATCCACCAAGTGGCATAGGTACTAAACTTATAACCTTTTGTATAATCGAATTTTTCGACAGCTTTTATAAGCCCTAGATTTCCCTCTTGTATAAGATCTAAAAAAAGCATACCCCTGCCTACATATCTTTTAGCTATGCTAACAACAAGCCTTAGATTAGCCTCTGTGAGTTTCCTTTTAGACTCCTCATCTCCCCGTTCAATTCCCTTTGCCAGCTCCACTTCTTCCTCAGCTGTAAGCAAAGATACCTTCCCGATCTCCTTTAGATACATTCTAACTGGATCATCTACATTTATACCTTCTGGAACTTCTAGAGTTTCCTCTTCTTCGTCCTCTTCTTGCTCTTCTAGAACATCTATATCAAGGGATTCTAATGCCTCATAGATCTTCTCTATCTGATCCGGCTCTAAATCTACCTCTTCTAACGTATCCATGATCTCTTTATATGTCAAAACACCTTTTTGCTTGCCTTTTTCAATGAGTTCTTTTATTTTTGCTTTCTCTAATTCTTGATTCTTCATGGGATTACTCCCTCCCTTCTCTTTCAAGGATCACAATTTCCCTATTTAATTCCTGAGCTCTTTCTAGCAATCTTGTATACTCCTCCAAATCGTATTCCTTCCCTTTCTCCATTTCAGAAATCTGAGCCTGAACCTGTTTCCAATCTCTCTTTAGTTTATATTCCTCTAGTCTATTTATACAATCATCTATATATTTATCTATGTCATCATATTCAATCTGCATGTCAAATACTTCCATTACTTGCTGACTCTCTTCACTTTCGTGTATATAATCAAAAATCTTGGCCATGTTAAGTTCGCTACCTTCATTTAGTATTTCATCTATTATGGCAATTAACTCTCTATGAATTCCTTCCTCAAACATATAATCTCCAAGTCTATCCCGTACCTTCTTAGCTATATTCTCATTTTGCGCCATTAAATTTAAGAGTACCTTTTCTGTGATTATATGAGAAGATCTCGAACCACTCCCTATATCTATACTGATATGCCTATTATTACCAACAAAGTCCTTTTTTACACTCTTTGCTTGCCTTTCAGGGGTCATGCTACTTATTTGCCTATATATCAACTCAGACCTAAAACCGGTGTTCTTTGCCAAATAGTTTATATATACATCACGTTCTAATATATTTTCTATTTTTGATAATATTTTAGCAGCGGCTGTGACGTATTCTACCCTACCTTTTTGTGTCTTTATATCATAGTCTTCTTTAAGTATATCTAGTTGGAACTCTACAGAGGGTATAGACTTCATTAAAAGGCTATTAAAATAATCTTTACCATGTTGTATAACTATATCGTCTGGATCCATACCTTTAGGAAATATCATTACCCTTACATTACATCCAGCTCTTGTAAGCATATCTATCGCCCTTATAGCCGCACGGCGCCCGGCTATATCTCCATCATATGCAACTATTGCATCACCTGCATATCGCCTAATTAGCCCCGCCTGTTCTAATGTCAGTGCTGTCCCCAGAGTTGCCACAACGTTATAATATCCATATTGGTTTAAGGCTATTACATCCATATAGCCTTCCACTAGTATGATATCCTTAAGTGGTCGTCTTCTTTTAGCAAGGTTTAAGCCAAATAAAACATTGCTCTTATTAAATACAGGACTATCCGAGGTGTTTAGATATTTAGGCACACTTTCATCCATAACCCTACCACCAAATCCAACCACATTATCTCTTTGATCTATAATAGGAAACATTATACGATTCCTAAATCTATCATATGTGTTTTCCTTCCCCTGGACTATTATTCCACATTTTAAGAGATCATCCTCCTCAAATCCAAGATCCTTTAAATGCTCTCTAGTCTTATCCCAGGCGTCCGGAGCAAATCCTAAACCAAACCTCCTTATAGTCTTTGTACTTAGTTTTCTAGATTTTAGATACTCTAGAGCAGGCCTGCCAATTTTAGATATCAATTGGCTATGATAAAATCTAGCTGCTTGAGTGTTTATCTCATACATCTTATTGCTTAGGGCCATCTTTTCTTCATAGTGTTTAGAGTCATAGGTCTCGGGGAGGTCTATCCCTGCCCGGTCTGCAAGTATTTTAGCAGCATCTACAAATCCTATGTTTTCTATGTCCATTATAAATGAAAAAACATTGCCTCCTACACCGCAACCAAAGCAATGATATATCTGCCTCTCTGGACTAATATGAAAAGATGGGGTCTTTTCACTATGAAAAGGACAGAGTGCAAAAAAACCTCTTCCACTGGGCTTTAACTCTAAATATTCAGATATCACATCTACTATATCATTTTGCCCTCTTATCTCTTCTATTAAATCCTTTGGAATAAATCTAGCCATAATATTCACCTAGCCTATTCCCATAATATATACTATTCGACAATTTATCGGAATTTCCTCCTTACACTCTATAAATTTTCATATATCATAAATGCATATCGATCCGTCATGCCTGCTATATAATCGCATACTGCTTGCTCTCTGCCGTAAATATCTATAAAGCGTAAATATTCTTTAGGTAGTTTGTCTATATTTTTTTTAAAATATTTAAAAAGACTCTCTACAATATACATTGCCTCCTCTTCTTTCCCTTTAGCATCATTGCCTATATATACCCTTTCGAACATAAAATCACGCAATTTTTCAGTCGCTATGCCAACTTTTGTGCTCATTTTAATAATTGGGCTATCTGTACTGTTTTTAATTATATCGTATACCATATTGTGGATACGTGTACCATGTGCCTTGCCGAGTATTGAAATGCACTCTTTGGGTAGGTCCTCCGCCGTTATTATGCCAGCCCTTATAGAATCATCTATATCATGGTTTATATATGCAACCCTATCACTTAAGTTGACCACCTGGCCCTCGGTAGTTCCAGGAGTATTCTCTTTCGTGTGGTTTAGTATTCCATCTCTTGTCTCCCATGTCAAATTCAGACCTTCCCCGCCTTCTAAAACATCTACCACCCTAAGACTTTGTTCATTGTGTCTGAATCCATCCGATTTTATATCATTTAATACTTTCTCTCCAGTATGTCCAAAGGGAGTATGTCCTAAATCATGGCCTAGAGCTATTGCCTCTGTTAGATCCTCGTTTAGATTCAATGCACGAGCTATGGTTCTAGCAATCTGAGAAACCTCCAGAGTATGTGTAAGTCTTGTTCTATAATGATCGCCCTCCGGTGTGATAAAGACTTGAGTCTTGTGCTTAAGTCTTCTAAATGATTTACAATGTATAATTCTATCTCTATCGCGTTGAAACTCCGTTCTAATAGGACATTTCTCTTGATGCGCCTTCCTGCCCCTAGTTTGGCTACTTAATTTAGCATATTGGGATAGATATTTTCCCTCTAATTCTTCTATCTTCTCCCTTATCATATCATACCCTCATCTATATATTATATTTTTGCATTTTTACACTACTCTATACTATATATACCACAGATATTATAAATACCCTCTTTTAAATTTAAAACTATATTATGAAAACCCTGTAGTTCTAATGGCTACAGGGTTTCCATAATATCCTCTACGGTCAGAATCTAAGTATAGATTTATGATCTATATTACTTTTCGCCTATATTTAGGTCCCTTATAATATAAATGGGCTATTATCAAAACCCTGCAATCTAAGAGATTACAGGGCTTTATATATTAAAATTATTTACTTATCTAAGTTTTCTTTTATCTTTGCCTGAGCTGCTGCAAGTTTTGCAATAGGCACTCTAAATGGAGAGCAAGATACATAGTCAAGGCCTATTCTATGGCAAAACTCTACGGAACTTGGGTCTCCACCGTGCTCGCCGCATATGCCAAGATCTATATCTGGTCTTGCGGATTTACCAAGTTCAACAGATATCTCCATTAGTTTTCCTACACCAGTTTGGTCTATTCTCTCGAAGGGATCATGCTCAAATACATCCTTTTCGTAGTAGTCATCTAAGAATTTGGTTGCATCATCTCTTGAGAATCCAAAGGCCATTTGGGTCATATCATTTGTCCCAAATGAGAAGAATTCAGCTTCCTTAGCTATTGCATCGGATGTAAGTGCTGCTCTTGGAACTTCTATCATGGTTCCAACTAGATAGTTAACCTCTACACCTTTCTCCTCCATAACGGCTTTTGCTGCTTCATCTATAATATTCTTCACATATGTCAGCTCTTTTACCTCGCCAACCAGCGGGACCATTATCTCAGGAACTAAATTATACCCCTTCTCCTCATTGACTTCTATTGCCGCTTCGATAATTGCTTTTGTCTGCATCTCAGCAATTTCAGGATAGGTAATTGCTAATCTACAACCCCTATGTCCTAACATTGGGTTAAATTCTTGCAGACTATCCACTATAGCCTTAAGGTCTTCAAAGGGCATATCCATTTGCTTAGCTAGAGATTCTATGTCTTTATCGTTATGAGGTAGGAATTCATGTAGTGGTGGGTCAAGTAGTCTCACTGTAACAGGTCTACCTTCCATAGCCTCATAAATACCTTTAAAGTCAGCCTTTTGTATAGGCAGGAGCTTTGCTAATGCAGCTCTTCTTTGTTCTTCCGTTCTAGATACTATCATTTCACGCATGGCGGGAATTCTATCCTCTTCAAAGAACATATGCTCTGTTCTGCATAGGCCTATTCCTTCAGCGCCAAATTCCACGGCTTGTCTTGCATCATTTGGCGTATCGGCATTTGTTCTCACCTTTAGCGTTCTATATTCGTCTGACCATTCCATAAATGTTGTGAAATCTCCTGTAAGTACTGGCGGTTGGGTTTCTATAGCTTCACCATATACATTTCCAGTATTGCCATCAAGGGATATAAAATCACCCTCATTATATCTTACACCTTCGGCCATAAAGTACTTTTGTGCTTCATTTATTTGTATATCATGACAACCGGCAACACAGCATGTACCCATTCCACGTGCCACAACGGCTGCATGTGAGGTCATTCCGCCACGGCCTGTTAAAATACCTTCAGCCACATGCATACCCTCTATATCTTCTGGGGATGTTTCAACACGTACTAGTACAACATCTTCACCATTTTTATTGGCTTCTACTGCTGCCTCAGCAGTAAAGTAGACCTTACCTGTAGCGGCTCCCGGGGATGCAGGTAAACCCTTTGCAATTGGCGTTGCAGCCTCTAGGGCCTCTGGCTTAAATGTTGGATGTAGTACTGCATCAAGTTGATTAGGCTCTACTCTTAAGAGTGCCTCTTCTTTTGATATTATCCCCTCTTTCACCATATCAACAGCTATCTTTAAAGCAGCCTCTGCAGTTCTTTTGCCACTTCTTGTTTGAAGCATATAGAGTTTGCCACGTTCTATTGTGAACTCTACATCCTGCATATCGCGATAGTGTTTTTCAAGCTTATCCATTATTTTAGCAAATTCTTTATATATTTCAGGCTTTACTTCCTTCATTGTAGATATGGGATCTGGTGTTCTAATACCGGCAACAACATCTTCTCCTTGGGCATTTAATAGGTATTCACCATAGAGAACATCTTCTCCGGTTGCTGGGTCTCTTGTAAATGCAACACCTGTTCCACAATCATCACCCATATTGCCAAATACCATTGTCTGCACATTTACCGCTGTACCCCACTCCCCTGGAATATCATTAAGTCTTCTATAGACAACAGCTCTCGGGTTATTCCATGACATAAATACTGCCTGAACTGATGCCAATAGTTGTTCTGTCGGGTCTTGTGGAAAATCTTCACCTATTTCTCTTTTATATACTTCTTTAAATCCATCTACGATTTCCTTTAAAGCTTCACCTGGTACATCGGCGTCATTCTCTATTCCCTCTCGTTCTTTTACTCCATCATATACTTCGTCAAATTTAGCCTTATCTACACCTTTAACTACGTCTGCAAACATTTGAATAAATCTACGATAGCTATCATATGCGAATCTGTCATTACTTGTGAGCTTGGCTAGGCCCTTTACTGTCTCATCGTTTAGACCCAGATTTAAGACCGTATCCATCATTCCTGGCATAGATACCCTAGCACCTGAACGTATAGATACTAAGAATGGGTTATCTGCATCCCCAAATTTCTTTCCTTCTATCTCTTCCAGATCTTTCATTGCATTCTCAATCTGTTCAACTATCTCATCTGCTAGTTTTTCACCATCTTCATAGTATCTCAAACAAGCCTCTGTTGTTACCGTAAAACCCTGGGGTACGGGTAATCCCAGCTGTATCATTTCACCAAGATTCGCACCTTTGCCACCAAGTAAATTCCGCATGCTAGCATCGCTATCTCTAAATAGATATACATATTGTTTGGACATACATCACGCCTCCTATTTATGTAAAATATTGTTTTTAAATATTATAGCTGTAAAACAGCCGTTATTTGCACTATTATAATAACACCTTCTATATATTATACAATTTTCTGCTATAGGTCAACATAATAATCGTTTTTATCTTTTATAGTCCCAATTTCTCTATAAAACTTCGTGCTCTAATATACTTTTCAAGATGCTTGGATAGATATTCCGCCATAATAAAGCTTATCTCATCTCTCACTTTGGGGTTAAACTTCAGGTTCTTTAGAGCGTCTAAATCTGTATCCAATATGTATCTCATAGCCCTAACCGTACCCATATTGATATTATAACCATTTTTTCGCCCATTGTAACAGTCACTACAGAATATTCCACTATCTACTGTACTAAACCCTTCTACATCCTTTACAGGCTTTCCACAATATATACATATCTCAAGTTGAGGTCTGTAGCCTAGAATATCGGCAAGTTTAGTCTGATATATATTGGCTATATCTTCTGGATGCATTCTTGAATAGGCAAGCATCGTTAGGGAATACAATAGTAAATGGAAGAGGGGATAGCTCCCCTCTTCAGGATTTGCTGAAATTTCTGCCAAGTTTAGTATATAAGTTCCATATGCAAACTTATCTAGATCGCTCCTTATATCAAAGAAAAGATCATTTATATCTGCGCCGGTCAATATATATATATCCCTAAATTTAAATATCATATAATCGCAATAGCTAAACAGTTCACTTGCCGACAAAAATCTGCTATTTTGTCTTCTACATCCTCTAGCGAGCACCTGTATTTTACCTTTATTAGGAGTTAGAATAGTTAACATTCTATCCGCTTCCTTGAAATCAGAGTAGCGCAGTATCACTCCCTTGACAGGCGTCATCTTCATTTATTGCCTCCTCATCTTCTTCCCGTTGGCAATCTGTAAGTGTCTTATAAAGTAGATAACTATCAATCCGCCCACTTTGTTCAAATACACTCCATAGCATCTGTTCCATATATTTGCCTCCCCATACACTTTCCCTTTAGTTTGTATATAGTTACATATATAGATTGCCCAGAGTTTTTCTTGTCTATTCATTATAAACTTTTACAAAGATATCTAACTAGTTATAGCCAAGTTCTCTTAACATATTCTGACTATCTCGCCAATCCTCTTTTACCTTGACCCAAAGTTCTAAATATACTTGTATCCCTAGAAGCCTCTCAATATCTGCCCTGGCTTCTTTTCCAATTTTTTGTAACATTTTACCCTGCCTTCCTATAATTATGCCCTTATGGGACTTTTTTTCACAATAAATAGTTGCCCTTATATCCATCAGCGGTCTATCTTCTCTTTCTATCATAGATACAATCTCTACGCCTATACCATGTGGTATCTCCTCATACAGATGCGTTAATGTCTTCTCTCTTATAAGTTCCGATATTACAAACCGCTCTGGCTGATCGGTTAACATATCTGTTGGGTAGTATTGAGGGCCATCTGGCATATAATCCACCAGTACGCTTTCCAGTTTGGATAGATTATCACCCTTTAGTGCTGAAATAGGCAATATGGTTTTAGCTATTTTCATATTTGCAAATTCATCTTTCGCCTTCTCTACACTGGCTTCATCTGCAATATCCACCTTATTTAAAGCTAGTATTATGGGTGTCTTTATATTCTTTAAAGTCTGCGCAATACGTCTATCGCCAGATCCTATGCCATCGGCTACATCTACTACAAATATTATTACGTCTACTTCTTCGAATACACTTGAGGCAGTCTTTACCATATAGTCGCCAAGCCTTGTCTTGGGCCTATGAATGCCCGGGGTATCAATAAATATTATCTGATAATTTTTTCTTGTAAGTACGCAGTGTATTCGGTTTCTTGTAGTCTGAGGTTTGTCCGATACTATTGCAACCTTTTCACCTATGAGAGTATTCATAATGGTAGATTTACCCACATTTGATCTACCTATCACCGCTGCAAATCCTGATTTATACCCTTCCATAATATCTATCACGCCCTTATATTAAAAATCTTTAAACGGACTAGTAATTAGCTCTTCTAATTTATACATCCTAATTTCGCCCTCGCCATTAGTTACATATATCACAGGTATATCCATCTCCACCATCACCTGCAAGCATATACCACAAGGATATATATAATCCTTTTCGTCAGAAGTTATAAATATTGCCTTAAAGTCCTTATGCCCTTCTGATATGGCCTTAAAAATAGCTACTCTTTCGGCACAACATGTAGCGCCGAAACTTACGTTTTCAATATTACAACCTGTATATATCTTCCCCTCTGTTGTTAAAAGTGCTACACCAACACGGAAATTCGAGTAAGGCACGTATGCATTTTCTCTAGCCACATTAGCCATAGTAGCTAAGTTTGCAAGCATGTCCAAAGTTTCCACTCCTTCAGCTATCTTTTAAGTCCTATTTTATTCAATATATATTCCTCTTTCTTTCTCATCTTTTCCCTGTCTTTGATCTCTTCATGGTCATATCCTAATAAATGCAACATACCATGTACTATCAAAAATCCTAATTCTCTCTTTATAGAATGCCCATATTCTTTTGATTGCTGTATGACCTTATCCATTGAGATTATGATATCACCAAGCATCACATGCCCAGTCTCAGGGTTTATATCATATTTTATATCATCTGTATTTAAATCTTTTATATCCCCAATAAAATCTAGTATGGGAAATGATAGTACATCAGTCGCACTGTCAAGTCCTCTAAAGTCCATATTATATTCCCTTATGGTGTTATTATCTGTCAATATTATATTACATTCACATTTAAACTTTATTTTTTCAATAACCATGGTCTCATTTACACATCTTTGTATTATATCTTTTAACTCATCTGTAATGTCAACTACTGATTGCATGTTTATTATTTCAGTTTTCATTTGCCATATCCCCATTTTTATTAAGATCTATATCTGGGTATTCTATCCGCTCATGGATTATCCCTGTCACCACTGATGTAAAGCTTTTGGCTATTTTGCTGAGCTCTAAAAGTGTCAGCGGGCATTCGTCAAATTGCCCATCATCTAGCTTTTCTTTTATAAGTTTCTGCACAAATCCCTCTATCTTAGCCGGAGTTGGTTCTTTCATGGATCTGACAGCCGCCTCTACTGTGTCTGCCATCATCACTATAGCCGTTTCCCTACTTTGAGGTTTAGGCCCAGAGTATCTAAATTCTTCAAGCCTTACGTTTTCATCTTTACTCTTCGCCTTGTGATAAAAATATCTGACTGCGGTAGTACCATGGTGTTCCACTATAAAGTCTTGTATCTTATCTGGTACCTTGTGTTGTCTTGCAATATCCAAGCCATCCTTTGTATGCATAGTAATTACATGGGTACTAAGGGTTGGATTTAATTGATCATGAGGATTTTCACCTGAAAGCTGGTTTTCCTTAAAAAAATATGGACGCTTTAATTTCCCCACATCATGATAATATGCTCCTACTCTAGCAAGTAAGCTATTGGCACCAATGCTATCAGCGGCGGATTCTGCCAAATTTGCTACCAAAACACTATGATGGTATGTACCTGGTGCCTCCATCAGAAGTCTTCTTAATATAGGCTGATTTGGATTTGAAAGTTCAACTAGTTTTAAAGGAGTGAGTACTTTAAACAGGTTTTCAAATACTGGTAGTAGGCCCAATGTAAAGACACCTGACATAAAACCGCCTCCCAATGCATATAGTGCTGTCACAAATGTTGTATTATATGTGGCAGTACCCATTAGATCTATTCCTATTATGGTTAGGGCATTTATTGCCCCGGCTACAATCCCTGATATAACTATGGTATTTCGCTGCTCTGGTGCATCTAGTATATATATACCTGCCATTCCTCCACAAAGGGCCATTATACCTAAGCCTAAGCCATCTTCCAAAAGTAGGCTTACAAGTATTGCAATAGTAGTATTTACTACAATTGCACTTTTCGGTTTTATCAAAATAGCCATGAGCATACCCATCATAGCAGTAGGAATCAAGTAAATGTTGACCAAAGATATGCCATAGCTAATGGCCAATATAAATATAAGAGCTGTACTTATAATCAATAGCTTAGCAGGCGAACTAGCTACCTCTCTATCAAAAAATGCTAGGTATAAGCTAGTAGTTAGTAGCACCACAAATACTGTCACACCTATCCCCACAGTAAAGGAAATATCTATGACATTATCCCTTAGAATTCCCAGTTCGCTTAGAACCTCCAACTGATTCTCCGTTATAGGTTCCCCTGCCTGTACTATATACTGTCCCTTTTTATATACTACATGCTCTGTTAAGGCCACTGCTTTTTCTCTTTCGGCCTCTGTTGCCACATGGTCGTAGAGCATATTCGCTATTATAACATTGGATCCTATATTGCCACCTAGCACCTTTAGCTCGGCAGATATAGGCAGATTGCGCACGCTCTCTCTTATAGTGTTACGAGCCTCATAAATATTCTCTTGCTTTATTCCTGCCTTTAAGACATTTTCTACTATCTGCACCAACTCTTGTTGCAGTATCTCTAACTCACTATGTTCTTCCATTATTGAGGTTATAATGTCTTCTTTAGATAGTTTTATGGGAAGTTCCTCTGATAGTTCTAATAAAAAATGATCGTCCAATATTGTCCGTTTATCCGGTTCTTCTACTTTCATTGTATCTTCTTCATCGTCCGTATCTTCACGTTCTAATTCTTCGTCTTCATTATTCCCCTGTATGATATCGTCTTGCCCCTCTTCTCCAGCTTCTATCCTCTCCTGAGCCTTGGCGGTTTCCCTGGCTTCTAATTCCCTTTCTAGTTCACTGACTATGGATTTAATACGCTGATCTACCCTATACCTAATCATCTGTATAGAATCAAATATATTATAGGTCTGTTTTATGGCATCATCTGTTATCTGTTCATCCAATCTATATACCGATGGCACCTTCTCTCGAGATTGTTCCAATTTTTCTTCAGTTAGCATTCTATCTTCTACATCTCTCGGGGCTTTTATTGGCTCTTCTACTATATCTCCTACCGCTAAATCATATTGCTTAGGAGACAGTACTAAAAACATCATACCAAATATTATTGTATAGGTAACAATACCTATTATGATGCCCTGAA
Organism: Clostridiales bacterium; assembly: GCA_012799205.1. Taxonomy (GTDB): domain Bacteria; phylum Bacillota; class Clostridia; order Caldicoprobacterales; family Xylanivirgaceae; genus JAAZLT01. The sequence continues at coordinate 35,116 of JAAZLT010000051.1, read as the reverse complement.
ATATTCTATTTCTAAAAAAATTAATCAAGGGAGATAGATTGAAACCACCCTCTCCCTTTATGCCTACTTTAGCCATATTTAATCTCCTTTTTTATTCCCTTTATGTCCCTTTTCATATGCTTGAACTATATTCATCACAAGTTCATGCCTTACTATATCCTTATGTGTAAGGTATATGAATTCTATACCCTTAATATCTTGTAATACCTTTGTGGCATCTACCAAGCCTGATGGTTGGTCTGCACCTAAGTCTATCTGGGTAATATCTCCAGTTATTATGGCCTTCGATCCGATCCCCAGCCTAGTTAGAAACATCTTCATCTGTTCCTTTGTAGTATTTTGGCCTTCATCCAGTATTACAAAGGAACTATCAAGGGTTCTCCCTCTCATGTATGCAAGGGGTGCAACTTCTATAAGCCCTGCCTCCATAAGTTTAGAATAGTTTTCATATCCTAATAAATCAAAAAGTGCATCATATAGCGGTCGCAAATAGGGATCTACTTTGTTTTGCAAATCCCCCGGCAAAAATCCTAGCTTTTCTCCCGCCTCAATGGCAGGTCTAGTCAGGATTATTCGATCCACTTCTTTGCGCTTAAATGCTGCCACTGCCATAGCTACTGCCAGATATGTCTTTCCGGTGCCGGCAGGTCCTATACCAAAGACTATATCATTTTTCTTTATAGCATTTATATATAGTTTCTGACCAAAGTTTTTACATTTTACCTCCCTGCCTTTATGATTTATACATATTACCTGCGATGTCATCTCCCCGATAAGGTCCTCTCTCCCCTCTAATGCAAGAAATATTGCATGCCTAACCCTATTTTTGTCTATATTTTCTCCCTTTTCTATTAACAGAATTAGCTTGCTTATGATTTTATGGGCCAGATTGACTTTGGTTTCTTCTCCCAATATCCTAAGCTTCGCATCCCTTATAATAATCTTTACATCGAGTTCATCTTCTATAGTCCTGATGTTTTGGTCGAAGTTTCCGAATAATACTATTGTGTTATCCATATTGGAGATATTAATCTGTTTTCCCGCCATTAGGCTACTCAATAATAATGTCCTCCCCGTGTCCTGCAATCTCCGCTTGTATGCCGATATCCTCTATTGCTTCGGCATAAAGGGTACACAGTATTCTCTTATCTTCTATAATATCGTATTTATAGGTTTTGTCAATAATTTTTGCATCATCTGGTATGATTATATCTACCTTAGATAATGCCTTTTTCCTGGCATCTTCTTTAGCCATATCTATTGCCCTATTTCTTGGCAGCAGTTCCAATTCATGATACTCTCTAACTATAAACTCTAAAGGAATAAATCTACCTTCACCAAAGAAAAACTCCCTTCTCTCTTTTATCTGGTATTTTTCAAAACTCATGGGTTCTACATTGAAATCCATAATATATTCGCCCAACCCGATGTATTTACAATCCACAACATTGCCCGTCAATCTATGACTATAATCTTCTATATCTACTTCGCCAGCTAGCTCATACCAAGTTCTAGCAAGTATCTCTCCACGAGCATGTACATATCTCACTACGGTAGTATCTATATGATCTATTATACCACTTACAAGTAATTGTCCAGGCTCTACCATTTCCTCTTCCTCAACTGTCGGGAGCCCTTCTAATACTATCATCTTATGTATTACTCCTGCCTTTTGAGCTATGATATTACAAGGTTTTTCATTATCTATTTCTTTAGGCGGGCTCACTGCCTCAACTATCGTAACTATAGCCTTTACTCCTCTAAGTTCTACATTCACCCAGGAAATTTCGGGGAATTCCATCATCATTTTGCTTTCAATATGAAAAATATCTATATCTCTTCTATATTTCCCTGGAAATATACCAAATTCGACTATTTTATTTTCTACACGTTCCCTTTCTATTGTATTTAAATCATCTATCTCTATGACCCAAATAAACGAGGATGATATATGTATAAATATTAAAAAAAATAGCATACCAAAGGCCCAGGCCTTTCTCCTTTTTAATCTAGCTATTAGAAAGGGCAGTCCTTTCTTTCTCACTATCTTTATATTGCATCTTACTGTTTTTTGTATCTCTCTTAAGGTCTTAAAATCCTTTATACTAATAGAAGCTGAAAGCGTCTTATAGCTAGTCCTTCTCACATCCCACATCTTTATACCTTCTAATGCTGCCAAATTCATATATTTTTCTATAGATAGTCCTTCAATATCTATAATAATATAGCCCCTTATAAAATTATATATATCTTTTATGAGCATAACCTTTTCACCTCAATTTGATTACAGAAATTAATGCATCGTAAGTATCTATATAAATTCTATGCTCTCTATATGGCCAATTATTATTATATCGTCACTGGCAATATTTCGAAGGTTCATATCCTCCCCGTCTATACGTATGACCCCCATTGAAGAATTCACCCTTATGCGTTCTTTACTATATTCAATTATTCCTCTGTGATTTTCTATAAGGCATTGAATGTTGCCAATTAAGCTGATCTTGGGAAGATCCAGGGTTATTTCTTTGGGCAATTCAAATGCTTCCGACATTTTGGATTTTACATCGACAATTTTTTTATTTCGCATATCTAATCCTCCTTCGATGATATATAGATATGCGCACTTGATAGAAACTAGAATAAAATTGCGGTGCTAAGGCGCACCGCAATTTTGCTTTTCTTTATCTTCTCTTCGATTTAGGTGGAGATAATATCTCCGCCATTATTATTCCATTTAATACAGACTTTTTTGTAATATGAATATCTGCATTATGCCCAGGCTCCGAACTATCTACTTTACTCAGACCAACAATAGGGGGACTTTCCTTTTCAAAGGTAGAACTAGAGGGGCTAAATGTATTCTTATTAGCTTTCCTAACTTTTGCATCCCCCGTTCCTCGACCCCTACTATACCTCGGCCTATCTTCTTGCCTTCTTTCAGCCTCCATTGTTCCCCTAGCCTGTTCTATACCCTTTGCAAACAAAAACATTAATATTGAAAATAAAAGTGGTATAAGAAATCCCACAATATCACTCCTTTAGGCATCGCTACCCTTTTTGCCCTCATCTTCACCAAGTTTAGATATGGAATCTCTCATCTGTGTATCTGCTATGAGATTTTTCATATTGTAGTGATCCATAACACCTAAATTGCCTTCTCTTAGAGCCTCTGAAAGAGCCTTTGGCACCTCGGCCTCTGCCTCTACTACCTTAGCCCTCATCTCCTGCACAAAGGCCACCATCTCTTGTTCTCTCGCTACAGCCATGGCCCGCCTCTCCTCTGCCTTAGCCTGGGCGATACGTTTATCTGCCTCTGCTTGATCTGTCTGAAGCTGTGCACCGATATTTCTACCTACGTCCACATCTGCAATATCTATAGATAGAATTTCAAAGGCGGTGCCTGAGTGCAAACTTTTATCAAGGACGGTCCTGGATATTGCATCAGGATTTTCTAAAACTTCTTTATGGGACTCTGCCGATCCTACGGTAGTTACAATACCCTCGCCTACTCTTGCAATTATGGTCTCTTCACCCGCTCCACCGACTAATCTGTCTATATTAGCCCTAACTGTGACCCTAGCCTTTACGATAACCTCTATACCATCTTTCGCTACAGCCGAAATATTTGGTGTTTCGATTACTTTAGGGTTAACACTCATCTGAACTGCCTCTAATACATCCCTACCTGCCAGATCTATGGCTGCTGCTCTTTCGAACTCTAATGGAATATCCGCCCTTTGCGCAGCAATAAGGGAGTTTACCACCCTGTCTACATTACCCCCTGCAAGAAAATGGGCCTCTAGCTTATTGACACTTATATCTAGCCCTGCCTTAAGTGCTTTAATAAGCGGATTCACTATACGAGAGGGCACCACCCTTCTAAGTCTCATCCCAATTAGATCAAATATACTTATTTTGACATCAGCAGCCAAAGCCGATATCCATAGGCCCAGTGGTACAAATGTGAGTATTATAGCCAGAATAATAATACCAACAATTATTATACCCATTACAAGTAAGATATTCCCTTCCATAATATACCTCCTTTTCTCATTGAAATATTCTTTAACGCAACATATATTCTATCTTCTCATAACCTACCTATAGTATACCATATAGACAAAAATCTGGTATACGAATATACCAGATTTTTTATTTTATTGTAGGTTATCCCTTACAACTTGATTTATAATTTTACCATCTGCCCTTCCCTTTACCTTAGGCATAAGCACTCCCATGACCCTGCCCATATCCCTCATACTCTTAGCATCGACTTCTTTGATGGTCTCTAAAACTAAATCATGTATCTCTTCTCTAGTCAATTGCCGAGGAAGGTACCCTTGCAAAACTTGTATTTCTTTTTGTATCTCTTCAATCAGATCAGGACGTTTAGCTTCCTTAGCCGCTTTAAGCGAGGCCTCCCTCTTTTTCATTTCACTAGAGAGAATAGATATGACGCCTTCATCATCTAAAACGACCTTTTCATCCTTTTCACGCTGCAATATAGCAGCTCTTACCATGGTTATGGTATTCTTTCTTATAACGTCCCGCTCTTTCATTGCAGTTTTTAAATCATCCATCAACCGCCTTTTAAGGCCCATAGATTCACTTCCTTAGTATCTTTTCCTTCGCTTATTCCTCCTACGAGCAGCTTCAGATTTTTTCTTGCGCCTAACACTAGGCTTTTCATAATGCTCCCTCTTTCTTGCCTCAGACAATACGCCTGATCTGGAACATTGACGTCTAAAGCGCTTCAAAGCATTTTCAAAAGATTCATTGTCCCCAACTTTTATCTCTGACACTATCTTTCCCTCCCTCCGCTAGGATAAATTAACCATCCCTCAGAACATAGGGCATCATGGGAAATGCCATATTAAAATATATGGTATATTATACTCCAATAGAATTTAGAATGTCAATATAAAATATATCATCCAGGCGGCCAAGTGAGGGCCCTTTTGCCTAGTATATGATAGTGAAGGTGCTCTACTGTCTGCCCACCATCTTTTCCACAGTTTATAACTACTCTGTAGCCCGTATCGTATATACCAAGCTTTTGTGCAAGCTTGGATATATTAACAGATATATGAGCAATAATATCTTTATTGCCTTCATCTATGGCATTTATAGAAGGTATATGATCTTTAGGAATGACTAGTATATGCACAGGTGCCATTTTATTTACATCCTCAAATGCCATTATCTTATCATCTTCATATATTATATTAGAGGGTATATCCTTGTTTACTATCTTACAGAATATACAATCTTCCATGATATCACTCCCTCATAATTATCCATATAGTAAAAATTCTATAGATATAAATACCTCTATATAATCCATATTCGACACTAAATTTAAAATACCTTTTTCTTATTGCGTTTTAATGGATCCAGCCATCGCATTATCTTTTACTTTATATAAGGAAACAGGTAAGATCTCATTTTGGATATCCCTATCACTCTTTGCCACTACTTTTATATAATTGGATGTATAACCTTCATATAGATCGTCTTTCCCTGAGATCTTTTGTTCAAACAACACGCTTTCGCATCTATCTATAAAGCGTTTCTTAAATCTTGTTTCTAGATCCTTACCAAGCTCTATAAGCCTCTCGCTGCGCTGTGCTTTAATCTTGGGCTGTACTTGATCTTCAAATGTTGCCGCCGGTGTACCCTCTCTAGGTGAATATTGGAATACATGTATCCTGCTAAAACTTATATCTTCTACAAATCTCATACTTTCCTCAAACTCTGCCTTCGTTTCACCGGGGAATCCCACCATAATATCTGTAGTGATGGATACATTGGAATTCATTCGTCTTAATCTGGCTACCACCTGTTTATATTCTTCAGTTGTATAACGCCGCCTCATTCTCTTTAAGGTCTTATCACTGCCACTTTGCAGGGAGAGATGATAATGAGCACATAGCTTATGCAAACTCTTGGCTCTAGATACAAACCTTTCATCTATATAATTTGGCTCTAGTGAACCTAGCCGAATTCTCTCTATTCCATCTATTTGGTGTACAGATTCTATAAGGTCTATGAGTTCTACATTGCCTAAGTCTTTTCCGTAAGATGTTATATGAATGCCCGTTAACACCACCTCTTTGAACCCGGCGCTGGCAAGCCTTTTTATCTCATCTACAACGTCCTCAACCTGTCTACTTCTTATAGGGCCCCTGGCGTAGGGTATTATACAATAGCTACAAAACTGATTGCATCCCTCTTGTACCTTTATGACCACCCTTGTCCTCTCGCTATACGAAGATATAGGTGTCTCTTCAAATACTCCCTCTTTCATAATATTGCCTACCCCATTTATGGGCAGGCCCGTCTTTTCAACTTTCTCTATATAATCCACTATATTATGCCTATCTATATTTCCAAGGACCAATTTTATACCTGGTATAGTCAGTAGGCTTTCGGCATCTGTCTGCGCATAACAACCTACCGCTCCTATTATTGCATCAGGGTTTCTCCTATGAGCCCTTCTAAGCATCTGACGGGATTTTCTATCGCTTATATGAGTTACCGTGCAGGTATTTACAATGTAGACATGGGCAAATTCATCAAAATCCACAATTTCATAGCCCGCATCTACGAATTTTTCCATCATAGCATGGGTATCATACTGGTTTACCTTGCATCCTAGTGTATAAAACGAAACTTTTTTATTCATATCTACTCACCACTACCGCCCACTCGCCCAGAGTTATGCATTCAATTATATTTAATCCACTTTTATCCAATGCCTGTTTTACATCTTTTAACCTATCTAAAATAATGCCCGAAGCTATAAAAAGTCCACTATTTTTCATAAATTTATCTATATCTTGAGAGATCTCTATTATAACATCTGCTATTATATTCGATACAATTATATCAAATTGTCCCTCTACACTCCCAAATAGATCCCCATGGACTACCTCTAGTTTGTCCTCTACATAATTTATCTTCGCATTCTCTTTTGCTATATCCACTGCATTTTTATCTATATCCACTGCCAAGGCCCTATTGGCTCCAAGAAGGATGCCCAATATGGATAGTATTCCGGTACCACATCCTATATCTAAAACAATATCCTGCTCTTTTATATACTTTTCAAGCATTTCCATACAGAGTATAGTAGTTTCATGAGTACCAGTACCAAAGGCCATACCTGGATCTATCTCTATTATAACCTCTTCGTTCTTGCCCGCATACTCTTCCCATGTAGGCTTTATAACTATTTTCTTTCCAACCTTTCTTGGTTTGAAATAACTCTTCCAGCTGCTTGCCCAATCGTTTTCCGATACAGCTACAAGCTCTACCTCACCAGGCCCAATATCCATACTGGATACATCTTTTATAATGTCCCTAACCGTTTGTCTTATATATTGGAGTCTATCGTGAAGGGCATCATCCTTTTCTAAATAGCCTCTCACAAGTACGTCTTCGGTTAAATCCGATAGAAGACCTTCGTCCACGTAATCCCAATCTCCCGGCTCAGATGCAAATGCCTCTATATCGCTGGGATCCTCTATTATGACCCCTTTTACTCCTACATCATATAGAATCTGTGATATCATATCAATACCCTGTGAGGTGGTTTTTATAGTTACTTCAATCCAATCCATGTATAAAGACGCCTCCTACCTTCCAAATGCATCTTTCACCTTATCGAAAAATGTCTTTCTATCCTCGTGATATTCTTTTCCGCTTAATTCTTTATCTAATTCCCTTAAAAGCTCTTTTTGTCTATCATTTAATCGTCTTGGAATCATTACCTTGACAGTTATATACTGGTTGCCTCTACTACTCCCTCTAATGTGCGAAATGCCCCTATTTTTGAGGTTGAATGTTCTTCCAGTTTGGGTGCCTTCCGGTATTTGGAACTTCTCAGTTCCCTCTAGTGTAGGTATCTCTATTTCCGCCCCTAATGCTGCCTCAGTAAATGTAATTGGAACTTCACAATGTATATCATAGCCATCACGCCTAAATAGCTTATGTGGCTTTACATTTATATATACATATAAATCACCTGGGGGCCCCCCCTTATCACCTATGTCGCCTTCACCCCTTAGGGTAATAATCTGATCATTATTTATTCCAGCAGGGATTTTTACACTTATTCTACGTCTAATTCGTACTTTGCCCTTGCCACTACATCTATCACAGGGATCACTTATAATGGTACCCTCACCATTACACGTAGGACATGTGCTAACATTTACAAACCTGCCAAAAGCAGTATTTTGTGCATAGGATACCTCTCCTGTACCATTACATTCTGTACATGTCACAGGCTGGGAACCCTCCTTAGCCCCAGTTCCTTTACATCTAGAACAATCCTCTAGCCTTAGCACCTGTATTTCCTTCTCTGTACCAAAGGCCGCTTCCTCAAATGTTATTGTGAGATCATATCTTCTGTCTGACCCTCTTGTAGGGCCTCTGCGCCTGCTTCTACTACTTCCCATACCACCAAATAGATCGCCAAATAAATCGTCTAGGCCTCCAAATCCAAAATCGCTAAAATCAAAGCCCCCAAAGCCCTGTCCATCGGCTCCACTATGACCAAACCTATCATAGCTAGATCGTTTCTCAGGATCGCTTAATACCTGATATGCTTCACTTGCCTCTTTAAACTTCTCCTCTGCCTTTGGATCATTAGGGTTTAGATCTGGATGATATTTCTTTGCAGCTTGTCTATAGGCTCTTTTTATATCACTATCGGTGGCATCCCTATCTATGCCTAAAATCTCATAATAATCTCTTTTCGACAACTTTTATCACCGCCCCTTACTAAATGCTCAAAGTAAACTCTTAAAGAGCCAAAACCAACTGGCTTTGGCTCTTTAAGCATATCTATTATACTCTAAGTCTATTCGTTATCGTCTACCACTTCGTAATCTGCATCCACTACATCATCCTCTGGCCCTTGACCACCTGCTTGACTAGGATCAAAGCCGGCGCCGGCGGCTCCTGCCTGTTGTTGATATATCTTACCAAATACTTCTTGGGATACTTTTATGAGCTTTTCTGTTTGCTCTTTTATCTTTTCTGTATTATCTTCTTCCAAAGCCTTCTCTAAGGCCCCTATCTCCGCTTCAACTCTTTCTCTATCTTGGCTATCTATCTTATCGCCCATCTCTTCTAAGCTCTTTCTCGTGTTATACGCCATAGAGTCCGCATTATTTCTTATCTCTATCTCTTCTTTTCTTTTCTTATCCTCTTCAGCATGAGCCTCTGCCTCTTTTACTGCTCTATCAATATCCTCATCGCTTAAATTACTAGATGCAGTTATAGTGATTTTTTGCTCCTTACCTGTGCCTAAATCCTTAGCTGATACATTCACTATTCCATTGGCATCTATATCAAATGTTACCTCTATCTGAGGAACGCCCCTTGGAGCTGGTGGAATCCCATCTAGACTAAACCTTCCAAGAGTCTTATTATATGCGGCCATCTCCCGCTCTCCCTGTAATACATGTATCTCAACACTGGGCTGGTTATCAGCTGCAGTGGTAAATGTCTGACTTTTTTTAGTAGGGATGGTAGTATTTCGCTCTATTAGCTTGGTAAATACCCCCCCTAGTGTCTCTAAGCCCAATGACAGTGGCGTAACATCCAAAAGTAGTATATCTTTTACCTCCCCGCCTAAGACACCTGCCTGTATTGCAGCCCCTATAGCTACACACTCATCAGGATTAATGCCTCTGTCGGGTTCCTTTCCTATGGTCTTTTTAACAGCCTCTTGAACAGCGGGTATTCTAGTTGACCCTCCCACTAATATGACCTTATCTATATCATTTGGTGAAAGCCCTGAATCTCTAATTGATTGTCTTACAGGATCCATGGTCTTCTCTACTAGATCAGATGTCAACTCTTCAAATTTTGCCCTAGTTAGCCTTACATTTAAATGCTTAGGTCCCGATGCATCTGCAGTTATAAAGGGCAAATTCACATTAGTACTCACAACAGAGGAAAGCTCAATCTTTGCCTTCTCTGCCTCTTCCTGGAGTCTTTGAAGAGCCATTTTATCGTTTCTAAGATCTATACCATTATCCTTTTTAAATTCATCTGCCAAATAATCTACAATTCTATTATCAAAGTCATCTCCACCAAGCTTATTATTGCCACTAGTTGCAAGAACTTCAAATACCCCATCACCTATTTCCATAACAGAGACATCAAATGTTCCACCACCTAGATCGTATACCATTATCTTTTGGCTGGCATCTTTATCTAAACCATAGGCTAAAGCTGCTGCTGTAGGCTCATTGATGATTCTAAGTACTTCAAGTCCCGCAATTGTACCCGCATCTTTTGTAGCTTGCCTTTGGCTATCACTAAAATAGGCTGGAACCGTTATTACAGCCTTTGTTATACTCTCGCCAATATAGCTTTCTGCATCTTGTTTAAGCTTACTAAGTAACATAGCTGATATCTCAGGTGGGGTATAGCTTCTATCCTCTATATCTACCTTTTTATCGCTACCCATATCCCTCTTTATCGATGATATGGTCTTATCAGGGTTTGTTATACTCTGCCTTTTGGCAACCTGCCCTATTAGGCGCTCACCGTCATCTGTAAAAGCAACAACAGAAGGCGTGGTACGATTACCTTCAGCATTTGTAATTACCGTAGGTTCGCCACCTTCCATTACTGCTATACATGAATTAGTTGTTCCAAGATCTATACCGATTATCTTTCCCATGTTCCTTCCTCCTTAGTCATTTTGCAACTTTCACCATGCTATATCGTAATACCTTATCTTTATGTCTATATCCCTTTTGTAAAACCTCTACTACAGTGTTTTTTTCCTGGTCCCCTTCAGCAGGCTCCTGGGCCACTGCATGATGCCAATTAGGATCAAAAGGCATATTAATTGCTTCAATCTCCTCTATCTCAAACTTTTTAAATACATCTATAAATTGTTTCGTAACCATATCTATACCTTCTACAAACGCCTGTGGGCATTCCCCTCCGTCCATAGACTCAAGGGCTCTTTCTAAATTATCCAGCACAGCTAAAAACTCTATCGCCAATTCTCCCACGCCCATATCATAGTATTCCCCTGATATGTTTTTGTTACGTTTTCTAAAATTATCAAATTCGGCCTGAATACGCTGAGCTAAGGCCAAATTTGCATCCCTTTCCTTTTTTATTATTTCAAATTGTTCATCTAGCTGCACTTCTTCGTCCAATATATCATGGCATGTGCAATCATTAGCGCAATCATTAGAACAATTTTCTATATCCTCCCTCTCTGCCTCATTAATTCCATCTTTCTTCTCCTTCTCAGACTTTCCCATAAGTACCACCTTTCCAGCCAATGATCAGGCATTTATTTGTTTATCCAAAAATCGGGTGAGACAATGGCCCAAGGCCTTACCCATATAATCTATTATAGAAAATACATTAGAATATTCCATGCGGGTGGGCCCTATAAGCCCTATAGTGCCTATTATTCTATCCCCCACATAGTAAGTAGCTGTTACAATACTGCTATCTTTCATATCGGGATGCTTATTTTCAGAGCCTATAGTCACCGATACTCCTGTATCCCTAGAGCCATCTACTATATCATATATTATCTCTGTCTCATCCATTAGATCTAGAAAAGACCTTGCCTTGTCTAAATCGTGATATTCGGGGAAATTAAATATATTTCCCGTTCCATATAGGTATAGTTCCTTTTTATCTATATTTGATAGGTTTTCTGTAAATATGTTTATTACATCGTTAAATATCCGCCTATTAATGGCAAGCTCATCCCTTAGCCTAGGTATTATATCTGTATCTATTTCTATAAAACTTTTATTTAGAAAGCGTTCTGTGAGCATATTAGAAATTCTCTCTAGTTCGCTTTTTTCTATACCTGCTGGTATTTTAACTATGGCATCTCTTATTATGCCTGAATTAGTGACAACTACTAAAAGAGCAAACTCATCATCTAGTGGTATTATCTGGAGACGCCTAATAAGTACCTTACTAAGCTGGGGTTTTAGCACAACGCTTGTATAGTTTGTCATATCAGAAAGTATTTTAGCAGTCTGACTTATTATCTCCTCAGTCTGGTTGGCCTTTATAGCATATAATGCCTTTATATTATTGGCCTCTGATGATGTAAGCACCCTAGTTTGCATGAGTTGATCCACATACAATCTATATGCCTTATCAGATGGTATTCGACCTGATGAAGTATGAGGCTGCACCAAATAACCCATCTCCTCTAAATCTGCCATCTCGTTTCTCACAGTAGCAGAACTAACACCAAGATTATATTTTTTTACAATAGTCCTAGAGCCTACAGGTTCGCCAACATTTATATAGTCATCAATAACTGCATGCAAAACTCTAAGTTTTCTATCGCCCAACTCCATAGTTATCACCCCTTTCTATTTTGTTAGCACTCTTCCCCGTCGAGTGCTAAAGCTAATGTTAAACTATCACTTTTACGGCTCTTTGTCAATATGTTTTGATAAAATTATGCCATCTAATCTAAAAAAGCTAAGAGTATGGTATTGTGTATATCCATTCCCTTAGATGTCACATAGATTGATCTGTTACTCTCTTCTAAAAACCCGTCCTCTTTTAGCTGCTCTATAGCATTTCCATAAAAAAAGTGAATAGGCCTTCCAAATCTTTTCCTAAAATCCTCCTTGTCTAGCCCCTCTATAAGTCTAAGCCCCATCATGACACTTTCAAATCTCTCTATATCAGGCTCTATATGCTCCCTATATTCTATAAAGGTCTGTTTTTGATTTACATTGTATATATATTCTTTGATATCTCTATAGTTATATCGCCTTATATTATTTATATAGGAGTGGGCTGCACAACCAAATCCTATATAATCCTGATTTTGCCAGTATATAAGATTGTGAACACTTTTGAAATTAGGCTTTGCAAAATTGGAAATTTCGTAATGTTCGTAACCACTATCTTTCAAGCGTTTTATAGCCTCTTTATGCATAGCTCTTTCTACATCTTCATTTAATAGCCTCATATCTCCCCTATCTACCATATCAAATAATGGGGTATCCTCCTCTACTATAAGGCTATAGGTAGATATATGTTCTACATTTAAATCAGTCACCTTATCCAATGTTTCAACCCACTCATCCATATCTTGATCGGGAAGTCCAAACATTAAGTCGATATTTAAATTATTGAAACCAGCATCCTTTGCCCATTCTATCTCTTTTTTGATCATCTCAGAGCTATGATTGCGGCCAAGAGCTTCTAGATGTACTTGTTGCCAGGCCTGCAAGCCTATGCTCATTCTGTTTATACCGTATCGCCTTAAATCCTTAAGTTTCTCTTCATCTACAGTGCCTGGGTTGGCCTCTATTGAAATCTCCGCATCTGCCTTAATTTTAAATGTACTATAGCATTTTTCCAGTATCCTACCTATATAATCAGTCTCATAAAATGTTGGTGTCCCTCCGCCTATATATATGGATTTTATACCTCTATTTTGTAATGGGGTCATATTTAGCTCTATCTCCCTTAAAAGAGCTCCTAAATATGGCTCCATCATATCCTCTAGGCCTGCATATGAAACGAAATCACAATATACGCATTTACTCATACAAAAGGGTATGTGGATATATACTCCAATATCCTCTTTTTTCATTTATATCGTCCCCTTAATCTATCTTCAAAACCGCCATGAATGCCTCTTGGGGAACCTCTACACTACCTACTTGACGCATACGTTTTTTCCCTTCCTTTTGTCTTTCAAGTAGCTTTCTTTTTCTACTTATATCCCCCCCATAGCATTTGGCTAAAACATCCTTTCTAAGGGCTTTAACAGTCTCTCTAGCTATTATCCTACTTCCGATTGCCGCCTGTATAGGTATCTCAAAATGTTGTCTTGGAATTACCTCCCTGAGCTTTTTTGCAATAGATCTGCCACGGGTATATGCCTTATCGCTATGGACTATAAGAGATAGAGCATCTACCATCTCTCCATTTAATAGTATATCTAGCCTAACTAAATCTGAAACCTGATAGCCCTTTATATCATAGTCAAATGACGCAAATCCCCTTGTTCTAGATTTTAAGGCATCAAAAAAATCATATACAATTTCATTTAAGGGAAGATCATAGCTTATGGTCACCCTCTTTTCATCTATATATTCCATATGCCTATATACACCCCTGCGCTCTTGACAAAGCTCCATCACTGCACCTACATAGTCTGACGGTGTTATTATCTGAGCATCCACCACAGGCTCTTTTAACTCCACAATATCAGTAGCATCGGGCATGTCCACTGGGTTTGAGATATCTATAGTCGATCCATCACTTTTGCTCATTTTATATATAACACTTGGAGCTGTGGTAACTATGTCAAGATCGTATTCACGTTCAAGCCTTTCTTGCACTATCTCCATATGAAGTAATCCTAAAAAGCCACATCTAAAGCCAAATCCTAAAGCTGCCGATGTCTCTGCCTCAAATACCAAAGATGCATCATTTATCTGTAGTTTTTCTAATGCATCATCCAATGCTCCATAATCAGAGCCATCTGCTGGGTATATACCACAAAACACCATAGGCACCGCCTGTCTATAACCTGGCAAGGCCTCTTTAGCAGGGCTTTTAGCAAGGGTTATAGTATCTCCCACTCTGGCATCTCTTACGTTTTTTATGCTGGCAGCCAAAAAGCCTACATCTCCCGCCTTAAGTTCTTCAACTGGATGTAAGTCTGGCATAAATACTCCAACATCTGTCACTTCGAATTTTTTACCAGTTGCCATCATAAGTATCTCATCACCAGGCTTTAGTTTTCCTTCCATTACCCTAATATGGCAAATAACTCCCCTATATGCATCGTAGAAAGAGTCGAATATAAGCGCTTTACTATCTGCACTTTCATCTCCTTGTGGTGGAGGTATATTATCAACTATTTTATCTAATACTTCGCTTATTCCAATACCGTCCTTGGCTGAAACCAATGGGATATCATCAGTCTCAAGACCTATAACATCTTCTATCTCTTTTTTGACCCAATCAGGTCTTGCACTGGGTAGATCAATCTTATTTATAACCGGTATTATCTCAAGATCATGTTCTAGAGCCAAGTATACATTTGCAAGGGTCTGTGCCTCTATCCCCTGCACCGCATCTACAACTAGTATGGCACCTTCACATGCTGCTAGGCTCCTAGATACTTCATAACTAAAGTCCCCATGCCCGGGCGTATCTATGAGATTTAGGGTGTAAGATTTCCCATCTCGCTTATATACAAGCTGAGCAGCCTTTGCCTTTATTGTTATGCCCCTTTCTCTTTCTAGATCCATACTATCTAGTACCTGCTCTTCTAAGTCTCTATGGCCCATTACACCTGTCTCCTCGAGAAGACGGTCAGCAAGAGTAGATTTTCCATGATCTATATGGGCTATTATACAAAAGTTTCTAATCTGTTCTTGTCTACTACTGGGAATCAAATTCTATTCCTCCTTAAGCCTTTCAAAATCAATACACATATGCATTATAAGCAAAAATCTATGAAAATGCAATTAAAATTGATTATATAGCCTTGTGTATACGCCATAAAATGTTTTCGTATAGGTACACTACTTTTGTTTTAAGCCATAATCCACCGTCTTTTAGCCATCTGACTATGTACTTTGCACCAATTCTTAGCTTGTCTTTTATGTTCCCGTAATAGAATAAATCTTTTTCTTTTGGAAGTGATGTCATCCTCACCATAACAGTGTTTGTAATCAAAACACCACTAATTAAAATGAATATACAGATAAACGTACCAATTAGCCAAATAGTCTTTCTTACCGCTTTTTGCCTTCTTAATCTGTTTCTTTCCAGTCTAGTCATATAAAAAAAGCACCTCCATAGCTATAATATCCATGGAGGCAATGTATTAATCATTTATAGTGATCTCTTTTAAAGCCTTTGCAATATATTCTGCTGTCCGCTCTGCTTCCGTTAGCGTAGTCATATTGCTTCCCACCTCTAGAAGTATAGCATTTTCAGATACATGCTGATTATATCTACTATTCTTAACAAGTATTGGTTTTGCAATACCTGGACATATCTCATTTAATTTATCTGTAAGTTTTTGGGCCAGCTTATAGTTTTCCTTCCAGTTTGGCTTTTCTTTAAAACCCCCTAGTTGACCCTTCCCCGTGCCTATGACAATTGACATCTTAGCCACACGCTTTCCATCTACTATCACTACTTCCTGATCCGGAGTCTTGGTTCCCTTTTTATATGCATTCCTATGAACATCCAAGAATATTTTAAGAGAATCATATTCAGCCATGCGCCGCTTTAAAGTCTCAAGTGACTTTACATAGGAGCCATTATAATTCCCCTGCTCATGTTCGGTCCTATCATGTAGCACCGGTATTCCAAGCTCTTGTAAGCTATGGGCAAGCGCACTTCCCACGCTAATAACTGTACTATTCAAGTCATCAGATCTAAAGGGCTCGCTCATCACCTCTACATATTCTCTACCAGGCTCTTGCATATAAGCCTCTCTTGAATGGGAATGATATATCAGAATCTGAGGATCTGTGCCAGATAACTCTATCGGATCTAAATCATCCTCTATTTTTTCTATTATTATCTTTATATCCTCTGGAATTTCAGGATCCGCCTCTAGTATAGGCTCTATCCCCTCTAGAGTATCTTGCTCTTGTCGGTTCACTACTTCTATATCCCCCATACCTTCTTGTGCCTCCCCCTTGGTAGATACATTCCTATCTACTGCATCACCTCTAGACATAGCTTTATTAAACCCCCTCATAAACGGCATCTGATAGACAAAGAATCTCTCCGGGGCTGCTATATTTATTTCAGTCTTCAAAGGCACTTCCCTATCTTTTACTGTCATTATAATGCTCGCTATATCTACCGGTTCATGACTTACCAATCTAAATGCTAAAAAAGATACTCCAGCAAATAAAGAGGTGACCATTATATAGTATAAAGTTTTGAATATCTTAAATCCACTTGTTCTTCTCACACTATCAACTCCATAAGTACTACTCTATTAGAATATTCGATATATATATCTAATATGCTTTTAATTCTCTAATAGGTAGTATATAAAGTTTTAGTGTAGAAATGTACGAACCTCATCTATAGTGATATTATCATGAAGAGCTAAATTGATGCCATCAGATATTATACCTGCAATATTATCTATCATAATATCTATATCTTTTGGAGTCACCACTAAATCCCCCATATTATCAGATAATACCTGTCTGAGCATACTCTCTAGACCCTCCTCATTCATATAATCCATCCCAGATCCTACGCTCCTTCCCTTCTCCGAAAGTAGCCTTAGAATATCTTTTCCTATTGTATAGGCATATACCACAGTGGGAACACCTATGGCCACAGTAGTTACGCCCAACGTCTCTTTGCTAAGTCCCATTCGTTTGTTACCTATACCAGAACCTGGATTGATCCCAGAGTCCGCCAGTTGTATAGTCACTCCTATTCTGTTTGTATGCCTAGAGGCCAGTGCATCTACGGCTATTATAATATCTGGTCTGGTCTTTTCTACAACCCCCCTTATTATCTCCCCTGTCTCAATACCTGTAATTCCCAATACCCCTGGAGATATGGCACTTACAGATCTAACTCTCTCATCCACCTTATCTGGTATAAGTTCTAGTAGATGACGGGTTACCATAGTTCTTTGCACAACCTTAGGTCCTAAGGAGTCTGGCGTAATGTTCCAGTTCCCAAGACCTACTATCAAAACTTTTGTCCTATCCTGTATGTCTACAAGGCCTCTTATCTCTTCTGCCAACTGCTTACTTAATTTCTCCTCAAATACAGGGTCTCTTTCTTTTATATATGTGGACTCTAGAGTAATATATTTTCCTGTAGGTTTTCCAATGTTTCGCTCCCCTAGCTGAGATAATACATGTACCCTATTTATATCAATGCCCTCTATCTCTTCACTAGAGACCTTTACACCTGGGATATCTTTGCCATCTATACTAGAGATCTCCCGTGCCTCTACTGCCAAATCTGTGCGAATATTTCTCATATAATCGCTCCTTTCATTTTTATCACTTATAGCATAGGCCCAGGCACTGACTTTTATACAAATTTTCCTTGTTATTTATATTTATTCATGATAAAATGACATTTGCCTATTGTTTAGAGGAGGTGAAGAGTTTGCCAAATATAAAATCTGCTGAAAAACGAATGAGAGTATCCCAAACCAAAACTCTTAGAAACAGAAAGGTCAAATCAAAGGTCAGGACCTATATGAAGAGGTTTGAAAGTGCAATAGAATCCGGAGATTTAAGCATAGCCAGGGAGTTATATCCCGAAGTGGTAAAGCAAATTGATATGGCTACAGCCAAAGGTGTAATCCATAAAAACTATGCAAATAGAAGAAAGTCTAAGCTTTCCATAGCATTGAATAATCTTGAAAAATCTGCAAACTAAAGCTTCCTATAGGAAGCTTTTTTTAATGTGCACATGGACATAATAAGCATTTCAAGGCCTACTCTTGCATCCATCTTACCCTGTTTTATGGAATAGTCTAATGTAAGGCAGTCGGAAAGTGCTTGTTTAAGCTCTGCTTCGGTAAAGTTTCTGCCTTGGGCAATATATTTGCCTACACCATATGGATGAATTTTTAGTGTCTTAGCTATTTGACTGTTTGTATAGCCCTTTTTATTATATACTTTGCAAAAAAGTATAAGCCTTATCTGTCTCCCTATCATAGGAAGGATGGAATAAAACACCTCTCCCCTATCTAACATCTCATGTAAAACTTCTAATGCAACACTGGTAGCCTTATTGCCTATGGCCTCCACCAATTGAAATATGGAGTGTTCTAGCGTGGGAATTGCTATGGCTAAGATATGGTCATCCTCGATCACATCAGTGTTATTTGCGAAGGATACGAGTTTTTCAATTTCATTTTTTATATGTCCCAGACCCTTCCCAGAGAGGCCTATAAACTCCTCTAGTGCAGGCTCTGTAATTGTTTTTCCCTCAAGCTTTAGTTCCTTTCTTATCCATCGCTTTAAATCATATTCATCTAAGCTATTAAAATCTATCACACTTCCATACTTTTTTATCGCTCTATAAAGACTGAGTCTCTTATCTACGCTATCTCTTAAATAAAATATAAGATGAGATGTCTTTGGGATATCTTTTATATATTCCACCATGCGCTTTATATCATAACTAGAGTTGGAATTTTCACCCGTCTTTGCCTTAGTAAATAATATGCTATCTTTAACTACTATAACTCTTCTCTCTGCCATAAAAGGCAACGTCTCACAGGCATTTATAATCCTATCTATCCCCACTTCACTGCCATCTAGGCTTTGATAGTTCATATCCTTAAACTCAGTTGATACTAGGGCATCTATTAATTTTTCAGTAGCCTCTTTTTTGACATACTCTTCCTGCCCACTTAGGATATATACATTATAGAATACCTTTTTTCTTATATCATCAAATATTTTTGTATAGCTCATCAAAATCCCCCCAAAAAAATCTAACAGCTACTGCCCGCCAAATATCCTGTAGAAAAAGCTATCTGAAGATTAAACCCACCGGTATAACCATTTACATCTATTAGCTCCCCTGCAAAATAAAGACCATTTATAAGCCTTGACTCCATAGTCTTTGGATCTATCTCATCTGTACTAACTCCACCTGCTGTCACAATAGCCTCTTTTATGGGCCTAAATGACTTTATAGATAGTTCAAGAGCTTTGAGAAGGTGTACAATTCTTAGCCGTTCCTCTCTTGTTATCTGATTTACCTCCTTAACCGGAGATATTTGAGATAGATTTATTATTATAGGAATCATCGCCCTAGGCAAAAGATCATCTAGTGCATTTGAAAATATCTTCCTAGAATATTTGCCAAAGTCTCTTTGTACACGATTGTCTAATGTCTCAATTGAAAGAGCTGGCTTTAGATCTATCCTAAGCTTATATCTATTTTCCTGGGGCTTTTTTATATAGGAACTGGCAGATAAAATAACTGGCCCTGATACTCCAAAATGGGTAAATAGCATCTCACCAAAATCCTCATATACAGACTTTTCTTTATTATCCAATACTTTAATTTTTATATTTTTTAAAGTAAGCCCTTGAAGCTCCTTTGGCCAATTTTCATATATCTCTAAGGGTATTAACGCCGGCTCCGGCTTTACTATAGTGTGCCCATTTTCTCTGGCAAACCTATAGCCATCCCCAGTGCTTCCTGTTTTTGGGTAGGATAGCCCACCGGTAGCTACTATTATACTATCTACATATAGTTTCCCGTTGTTTTGCAGTTCAACATAGGACACACATCCATCTTTGGATACTACAGCCTTAGCTTCATCTTGCACTATATGTGCGCCGCTTCTTTTAAGCCTCTCTGTCATTGCATACACCACATCTTTAGCTCTATCCGATTTAGGAAATATCCTATTTCCGCGCTCTATCTTTATAGGCACACCGAAATCCTCCAGCATGGCCACAGTATCCCAGTTAGAAAATGCATTAAAGGCACTGTATAAAAATCTTCCATTCACTGGCACATTGTCTACAAAACCCTGTATATCAGTTCCATTTGTAATATTACATCTTCCCTTACCGGTTATAAGTACCTTTTGGCCAAGTCTTCTGTTCTTTTCGATCAAATATACTTCAAGTCCGCGATTAGCTGCAGTGGCTGCTGCCATCATCCCTGCTGCTCCACCACCGATAACTGCTATTTTTTTGCCTGATCTCACTACTTCACCTCAAATTTCATTTTAAACTCATTATAACATAAAAATTGACAAGACACTTCTTTTTATATATATTTAAGCTCAGTAATGTAAGTATCACAAATGGAGGACTTATAACATGATAAAATATTTTACAATAGAAAATAATTTCTTCGGTGAAAATTCGCCTAAGAAGCTATTAGATACATATGGCAGTCCCTTATATGTCTACAACGAACAGATACTAAGGCGAAGATGTCAAGATATGCTGTCTCTTGTATCATATCCGAAATTTATCCCTAGTTTCTCCACTAAGGCTAACTCCAATGTTAAACTGCTTCAAATTATAAAAGAAGAAGGATTATACGCAGATGCCATGTCTCCTGGAGAAATTTATGTCCTAGAATCTGCTGGATTTAGGCCGGAAGAAATCTTTTTTATACCAAATAATGTGTCCAAGGAGGAGATGAGCTATGCCATAGATCGGGGCATTTTAATGAGTGCCGATTCCCTATCTCAGCTTGAAACATTTGGACAGATAAATTCTGGTGGTAGTGTAGCCCTTAGACTAAATCCCGGTATAGGTATAGGCCATCACAAAAAAGTAATAACCGCCGGATTGGATACTAAATTTGGTATCAATCTGGAAGATGTAGAAATAGCCAAAGATATAATATCTAAATATAATTTAAATCTTGTGGGGTTAAACCAGCATATAGGATCCCTCTTTTTAGATAGTACCCCTTTCATTGAGAGTGTGAAGAATCTTTTAGATATCGCAAGGGGTTTTAAAAACCTACAGTTTATAGATTTCGGTGGAGGTTTTGGTATCCCCTATAGGAAACAATCAGGGGAAAATCCCTTAGATTTAAAACAGTTAGGTACAAGACTTACATCTATTATAACTAGTTGGGCTAGAGATTATGGACAAGATATATTGTTTAAGATAGAGCCTGGAAGGTATATAGTGGCTGAATCAGGAATATTATTAGGTACTGTGCATTCTATAAAAGAAAATGGTGGTATTACCTATATAGGCACAGACATAGGTTTTAACACAATTATGAGACCCGTTTTATATGATGCACATCACGATATTGAGGTATACCGAGATGGCAATCTCTTGCCCTCTGGCAAGAATGATAAAAAGGTAACCATAGTAGGCAATATCTGCGAAAGTGGCGATATTATATCTAAAGATATAGAGCTGCCAAATATTAAATTAGGTGATATAATAGGTATAATAGATGCTGGTGCCTATGGTTATTCCATGGCATCTAATTATAATAATAGGCTAAGACCTGCGGAGGTATTGATCGAAAATGGCGGACAAACAAGTCTAATTAGGCGTCGGGACACCCTCGATGACCTTTTAAGAAATTTTACCTTAACCTAGGGTAAAGTAATACAACCAAAATCTTTATAAGGAGGTTTTATTTGTGGATATTGTCATAATAACCGACTCGTGTAGTGATCTGCCCCTTAGCTATATAAAAGAACATAACTTACCTATAATAAACTATACCTATAACAATCAGGGCACGGAATTTATAGACGATCTCGGTCAGACTATAAGTCACAAAGAGTTTTATGATTTAATTAGAGAAGGCGCTATGCCCACTACCTCGCAGATAAATTCTCAAATATTCTATGATGGTTTTGAAAGCTATATAAAAGAAGGAAAGGCCGTAATATTCATCTCCTTCTCATCTGCTTTAACCGGTAGTGTCAACAATGCCATCATGGCAAGACATATGATTCTAGAAAATTACCCTGATGCAGATCTTACCATAGTGGATACTAGGGCAGCCTCTCTAGGCCAAGGATTGCTTGTACATTACGCACTTGAAATGTTGGAGGGTGGTTCATCTAAAGAAGAGATTGTGACTTGGCTTGAAGAAAATAAGCTAAGACTCAATCATTGGTTCACAGTATCCGACATAAATCATCTGAGAAGGGGTGGTAGGATCTCCGGTGCTGCTGCATTTGTAGCCAATATTGTAGATATAAAGCCGGTTCTTGGTATTGACGATTCAGGAAGCCTCATTCCGATCCATAAGACAAAGGGAAGAAAAAGGGCCATTCGCATGCTCATAGATAAATTTGAGGAATATGCTATAAATCCTCAGGAGCAGGTCGTTGCAATCAGCCACGCTGATTCTCCAGAGGATGCTAATCTATTGGCAGACAGAATTAAAAGGAAATTTAATGTAAAAGATATTATAATCGGTAATATAGGACCCACCATAGGGAGCCATGCTGGCCCAGATACCCTTGCATTGTTTTTTCTAGCCCAAAGGCGGTTTTTGGACTAATATTTTATTAAAAATTTATAAACAAAGGGGTGGCCATTATTCAGCCACCCCTTTGGTATATATATATGTTTTAAATACCCATAATCCAAACAGCAAACCTGAAATAAAATATTAAAGATATAGCATCTACTATGGTTGTTATAAGCGGACTTGCCATTATAGCCGGATCTATCCTAAATCTTTGGGCAATCATGGGCAAAATTCCGCCTACAATCTTGGCAAATACAACAGTTACCAATAATGTAGTTGATACCGTTAATGCTAGAAGCATCCCATATCCGTCTATGTAGTATATCTTAAGCAGATTTACTATAGCAAGGGGTAGTCCAACAAGAAAGCTCACTTTTAACTCTTTCCATATAACTTTCAATGTATCACGGACCGTAATTTCACCTAAGGCAATACTCCTTATCACTAAAGTAGATGATTGAGAACCTGCATTACCCCCTGTATCCATTAGCATGGGTAAAAACACAGTTAAAGCCACTATCTTTTCTAGGGCCGATTCATAATTTCTTATAATACCTCCACTAATCGTAGCAGATATCATAAGGAACATAAGCCATAAAATTCTGTTTTTAGCTAGTTGGGTTACACTAGTGTGCAGATAGCTTTCTCTAAAGGGTTGTATTGCCCCCATCCTGTGAAAGTCTTCTGTGTTTTCCAGCTCTATTACATCTACTATATCATCTACAGTTATTATACCCACTAGACGCCGTTCTTGATCTACCACAGGTAGAGCCAAAAAACCATATCTCTTAAATACATCAGCTATATTCTCTTGATCATCATATGTATTGACATATATGATCTGAGTTTCCATTATAGCCTGTATCTTGTCATCCGGATTGGCAAGCACTAGATCTTTTAATGTAACAATACCCTCGAGGCGCCTCTCATCGTCTATTACATAACATGTATATATGGTTTCCTTTTGTTGTGCAGTATTTCTTATGCGCCGCAAAGCTTCTCTAACACTAATATGTTTTTTAAAGTCTACAAATTCGATAGTCATTATACTACCAGCAGAGTCTTCAGGATAGTTTAGAAATTGATTTATGAGCCGTCGTTCCATCTCGCTAGAATTTTTAAGTATTCTCTTTACAACATATGCCGGCATCTCCTCTATGTAATCAATTCTATCGTCAAAAAACAATTCTTCTACAATGTTTGCAAGCTCCCTTTCATCTACAATCATGGAAAACTCTGATTGGTGTTGAGTTGACAGATTAGAAAATACATCTACCGCAAGGTCTTTAGGTAAAAGTCTAAAGACCAATAGGGCTGCTTTATGATCTAACTCTTCCAGAAAATCTGCTATATCTACACCGCGCATAGTCTTTAATATATGAGTCAAGCGTGTAAATTGGCGGCGATCTAACATCTCTTTTAAAATTGTGAAGTCCATATTATATCCCTCCCTATTTACCTATAGATGTAACAGTTCCATAGCCCCTTCTACTGAAGGGGCTATGACTAGTTTAATTGTAACATCATATATACTTGTTTTCAACACCTATATAAAACCTATTTCCCCAGTGGAATACATATACGTTGACCTATCTGGAGATTATTTGGATCTACTCCTGGGTTAGCCTTGGTTATAGCTTCAACTGTAGTTCCAAATCTTTTAGCTAATTTATAAAACGTGTCTCCTGACTTTATGGTGTACATAACACTTCCCGGAGGACATGATGGACCTGGGGTCCCGCCTCTAGGGATACAAACTACCTGACCTATCTGTAGGTTATTTGGATCCACTCCCGGATTTGCTCTCATGATTGCCTCAACAGTTGTGTTGAACCTTTGAGCCAATACATAAAATGTGTCTCCGGATTTTATAGTATAGGGGAAGGTACCAGCTGGACATTTAGATGGACCTGGAGATGGTCCTGGAGACGGACCAGATGGAATACAGATCACTTGCCCTATCTGCAAGTTGTTGGGGTTAACCCCTGGATTTGCCCGCATTATGGCCTCCACTGTTGTACCAAATCTTTGGGCTAGCAAATAAAAGGTATCCCCTGATCTTATTGTATAAGGGAAAGTACCCGGTGGACATTTAGACGGTGCCGGTGCACCAGTTGGTATACAAACTACCTGACCTATTTGTAAATTATTTGGATTGACCCCAGGGTTTGCCCGCATTATAGCCTCTACTGTTGTACCAAATCTTTGAGCCAGTAGATAGAATGTATCCCCTGATCTTATTGTATAAGGGAAAGTACCATGTGGGCATTGGGATGGACCTGGTGCACCAGTTGGTATACAAACTACCTGACCTATTTGTAAATTATTTGGATTGACCCCAGGGTTTGCTCGCATTATGGCCTCTACTGTTGTGCCAAATCTTTGGGCCAAGAAATAGAAAGTATCCCCTGATCTTATTGTATAAGGAAAAGTACCAACCGGGCAATATGATCCGCCATGTGGTGGTCCATGATAACCTCCATAATGTGGCATATAATGATCACTATAAGGATATTGCATAAAAAAACACCTCCAAAACACTTTTAATACAGTATATTCAAAAACTGTGTAAGTGTTCTATTTTTGAAGGTGTTTTTAAGTTTATGATCGTTTTCTACATCCTTTAAGCAAGTCCTATATCTTGTGCTACCTTTTTCATTCCCTCTAAAGTTTCCTCTATTATATCGTTAAGGTCCATATCTAGCATCTTCGCTCCCCTTTCAATTATCTCCCTGTTAGCTCCTGCAGCAAATGACCTTTGATTCCATTTTTTCTTCACAGACCTGACTTTGACATCCATTATACTCTTGCTAGGTCTCACTAAAGCGGTAGCTACGATAAGTCCTGTTAGTTCATCTATGGTATATAGTATCTTTTCCATTTTTTCTATAGGTTCTACATCAGAGCATATTTGCCACCCATGGCTTTGTATAGCCCTTATATAGTCCCTCGGCCAACCTCTTTCGGCCAGAATTTCTTTAACCTTTATGCAGTGTTCTTCCGGATACATCTCATAATCTAAATCATGTACTAGCCCTATAACACCCCATTTATTCGTATCCTCCCCGAGTAATCTAGCAAAATGCAGCATAACAGACTCTACTGCTAATGCATGTCTTATAAGATTTTCATCCTTCACATACTCTTGTAAAAGTTCAAATGCCTCTTCTCTTGTGGGTATATGATCTCCCATATACTATTACTCCCCTTTCATATTATAAAATACCCATCAACCAAAGCTTTAGTTGACGGGCATCTATCTAACCTTTATAGGTTTTATCTACCTCTACTGCTACCATTATCTCATTAGAGTTTATCTCAAGTGCATTATAATCAATACCCTCATTTTTTCCGGGCGCAAACGTATTTGTCAATGTTTGGCTTGCTATCTGGTCAGCATTCCTCTCTATTACGCCTTCTAATAATTCATTCCCGTAATAGTAGAGCACTATGCGATCTGTAACTTCAAACCCTGAGTCCTTTCTCATAGTCTGAACTTTACTTATTAGTTCCCTAACATACCCTTCCTCTATGAGTCTATCAGTGAGACGAATATCTAGCATAATTGTGATATATGCATCTTGCTCCATAAAGAAACCCTCTTTAGTACCACGTTCTATAAGCAGATCATCCTCAAGGAGTACTATATCATCTCCATCTATATCTAGCTCTATTTGGCCATTTTGGATGGTCTTACGCGCTATACTGTCTCCATCCTCTTCAAATAATTTGTACAATTTGGGAATTAATCTGCCATATTTGGGGCCAACAGTTACCAAATTCGGTTTGACGCTATAGCTTACATAGTCATCCATATTATCTAAATATTTAAGTTCCTTTATATTTAATTCATCCTTTATTACATCCGAAATATTCTCCGAAACGTCCTTTACATTTTTGCCATATACATACATGGCAGCAAGGGGTTGGCGTACCTTTATGCTAGATTTATTTCTAGCAGCCCTACCCATGCTTACAACATCCATGGCTATATCCATATCCTCTTCCAGCTTTAAATGTATGAGGTTTTCATCATAAGTTGGATAATCACATAAGTGAACACTTAATGGCGCATCCTCGTCTATTCTTCTGACTATATTTTGATATATCTCCTCTGAGATAAATGGCACAAAGGGAGCTACTAAGAGTGTTATAGCCTCTAATACTTCATACAGCGTCAGATAAGCTGCTATTTTATCTTCTTCCATACCTTGGGCCCAGAATCGTTCTCTGCTCCTTCTCACATACCAATTGCTAAGCACGTCTACAAACTCATTTATCGCCCTAGCTGACTCAGTGATCTTATAATTTTCTAAATTATTATCCACTAATTTTATGAGGGAGTTGAGCTTAGATATAATCCATTTATCCATTATTGTCCTATCTTCGACTGGAATATCATACTCTCTAGGGTTGAACTTGTCTAGGTCTGCATATAGTACATAGAATCCATAGACATTCCAAAGGGTGCCCATGAATTTTCTTTGGGCCTCACTTACAATCTCCTCAGAGAATCTACTGGGCAGCCATGGATAACTAGAGCTGTAAAAGTACCATCTCACAGCATCTGCGCCCTGATGGTTAAACACTTCCCAAGGATCTAATACATTGCCCCTATGCTTGCTCATCTTCTGTCCTTCGCCATCTAGTATAAGCCCCATGGTTATACAGTTTTTATAGGGGGATTTATCAAATAATATTGTAGATATTACAAGCAGTGTAAAAAACCATCCACGGGTCTGATCAATAGCTTCAGATATAAAATCTGCTGGAAAGTTTTCTTCGAATATATCCTTGTTTTCAAAGGGATAGTGCCACTGGGCAAAGGGCATAGCACCTGAATCATACCAACAATCTATTACCTCGCTTACCCGTTTCATCTTACCATCACATTCAGGACAATTTAGATATACCCTATCTATATATGGTTTGTGAAGTTCTATATCCTCAGGCACATCATTGCCCATCTCTTTTAGTTCTTCTATGCTACCAATGCAGTGGATATGCCCGCAATCACAAGTCCATAGCGGCAACGGCGTACCCCAATATCTTTCCCTACTCACTCCCCAGTCAATGAGGTTTTCTAAAAACTTACCAAACCTGCCATCTTTTATATGCTCTGGCATCCAGTTGATGGTTTGATTGTTGGCGATTAGTTGATCTTTCACAGCTGTTGTCTCTATAAACCAAGAATCTCTCGCATAGTATATAAGTGGTAGGTGACATCTCCAACAAAATGGGTAAGAATGCGAGATACTCTCTACCCTATAAAGTCTATTTTTGTTATCCAAAGCTTCCACTATGGAATCGTCTGCATCTTTTACAAATATGCCCTTCCAAGGTTCTACTTCATCTGTGAATTTACCCTCATTATCTACCAATTGCACGAAAGGCAAGTCATGTTCTTGGCCTACTTGATAGTCTTCCTCACCAAATGCTGGCGCTATATGCACTATTCCCGACCCATCAGTTAAGGTGACAAAATCGGCCGCAAGCACATAATGAGACTTTTTATCTAATTCAACAAAATCAAATAGAGGCACATAATCTATGCCTACTAAATCTTCGCCTTTCATTTCTTCTAGTATTTCATATTCTTCATCTATGACTTCTTCAAGCCTAGCCCTAGCAAGTATAATCTTTTCATCATTCTCCAGCTGAACCTTTACATAGTCTTCCTTAGAATTCACAGCAAGTGCAAGGTTAGATGGCAATGTCCAGGGAGTAGTGGTCCATACTAAGAAATAGGTGTCATCCTGATCTCTTATAGGCATCTTTACATATATACTAGGATCTTCCACATCCTCATATCCCTGTGCTACCTCATGGCTGGATAGGGCTGTTCCACATCTTGAGCAATACGGAACTACCTTATGTCCTTTATATAAAAGCCCCTTCTCCCATATGACCTTCAATGACCACCAGACGGATTCTATATAATCATTTTCATATGTTATATAGGGATTGTCCATATCCGCCCAAAAACCTACCCTATCGCTCATGTCCTCCCATTCTTTTGCATAGGTGAATACACTTTCCTTACAAGCCTTTATGAACTTTTCAACACCATATTCTTCTATCTGAGGTTTCCCACTTATGCCTAATGCTTTTTCTACCTCTAATTCCACAGGAAGGCCGTGAGTATCCCACCCAGCCTTTCTAAGCACCTTATAGCCTTTCATGGTCTTATATCTGGGTATTATGTCCTTTATAGCTCGAGTTATTACGTGTCCAATATGCGGTTTACCATTAGCCGTTGGCGGTCCCTCATAAAATGTAAAGACTTCTCCGCCTTCTCTTTCCTCTATACTTCTTTTAAATACATCATTCTTCTTCCAAAAATCTAATGTCTCCATCTCCCTATTGACAAAGTCAAAGGAGGGAGATACCTTTTTGTACATCTATTACCAACCTCCTGAAATTTATCTCCAGATCATTCAAAAATAAAGCCTTCCATCCTATTTTTAGGACGAAAGGCTAAAGCTTTCTCGCGGTACCACCTAATTTGGGCCAGCATGGCCCCAACTCAGTCCATATAATATATTAATATTTCATATGGCTATCCTTTAACGCAGGTTATACGCTGCAGTCTACTGTCATTTCGATGCAGGGCTCCAAGACGATATTCATTCCACACCCAATACCGATCTTTCACCATCACCGGCTCGCTTTTTATTGGAATTGTAGAACTACTCATTCCCTTCATAGCGTTACTATCTATATTAAACCATATTATAAACGATAATTAGATTTTTGTAAACATTTTTTCTAGCTTTCCCCGATTCCTCCGCCTATAATGCCCGGTTTTGTCATTTTATAAGGTTCTAATACTTCATCTAGCCTCTCTTCATTTAATAGCTCTTCTCTTAGAACTATTTCCCTTATAGTTCTATTTTTCTTGAGAGCCTCCTGAGATACCTTGGTAGCATTTTCATAACCTATATGGGGGCTAAGTGCCGTCACCATTGTTAAGCTATGATCTACAAGGCTTCTACATCTATCTTTATCTACCATAATATCCCTTAAGCAATTTTCTAAAAACGTTTCAATTCCAGTGATAAGAGTTTCTATAGATTCAAATAATTTATAAAATACTATGGGCAAGAATGCATTGAGTTCTAACTGACCTGCCTCAGCAGCCATTGTTATGGTTACATCATTTCCTATTACATTAAATGCGATCTGGTTGACTACCTCTGGTATAACAGGGTTTACCTTGCCAGGCACAATGGATGATCCCGCCTGTTTAGCTGGAAGATGAATTTCGCCTATACCTGTCTTGGGTCCTGAAGATAGAAGCCTCAAATCATTGGCCATCTTGGAAAGGTTCACAGCACAGACCCTAATTGCTGCCGATACGTCTACAAAATCGTCTGCATTCTGAGTAGCACCTATTAGATCATCTGCCTGTTTTAAATCTATTCCTGAAACTTTATTAAGCTTTGGTACTATATTTCGCACATATTCCTCATGTGCATTTAAACCCGTGCCAATGACTGTCCCACCTAAGTTTACAGACTTTATCCTCTCCATACTAAGCTTTATTCTAGTTATATCCCGCTCTATTGCCGATGAATAGGCCTTAAATTCTTGCCCCAATCTCATGGGTGCGGCATCTTGTAGTTGGGTTCTCCCCATCTTTATTACATCATCAAACTCTGTAGCTTTTATAATTAGCATTTCTTTGAGTGCATCTAGTTTCTCTAAAAGTATGTGTAATAAATTTATGGTAGCTATTTTACCTGCTGTAGGCACCACATCATTGGTAGATTGGCATTCATTTACATGATCGTTTGGGCTGACAAGTTTATAATCTCCTTTTGCTCCACCTAAGATTTCTGCAGCCCGGTTTGCGATTACTTCGTTCGCATTCATATTCATAGACGTGCCAGCTCCACCCTGTATAGCATCTACTATGAATTGATCATGTAGCTTCCCCTCCAGTATTTCATCACATGCCTTAGTTATTGCCTCTTTTATATCTTCATCTAATATTCCAATACTATAATTTACGTATGCTGCGGCTTTTTTCACCATAGCCAAACCCATTATCAGCTCCCTATGGATGGGCCTTGAGGTAATTTTAAAATTATTATATGCCCTTTGTGTCTGGTTTCCATAATACGCCCCACGTGGTATCTCTATCCTACCCAATAGATCTTCTTCTACGCGTATGCCCATTATTTCTCTCTCCTTATTTGATGGATTTATTTCATTTACATAGGATAAGTGAAGGATTTCCTACATATATTCATTATAACCCTTTTTGGATATATTTTAAAGGGAAATATTAGTTATTCTATTGACACTATAAAAAAATACCCCTAGGTCAATTCTATACCTAGGGGTTTCTAGCCTTTAACTACTGTGAAATGTTTATAACCACTTTTCTGTTTCGCGGACCGTCAAATTCACAAAAATATACACTTTGCCACGTTCCAAGAATTGGACGTGCTCCTGATAAAATTATTGTACAGCTAGAGCCTAGAGCTGAAGCCTTCAAATGAGCATGTGAATTACCCTCAAAATGCCTATAATCGCCATCTATGGGGAAAGCCTTGTCAAGGCCCACAAGCATATCCCTTTGTACGTCTGGATCTGCATTCTCGTTTATAGTAATGCCAGCTGTAGTATGAGGACAAAAAACCGTTATTATCCCTTCCTTCACTCCAGATTCATCTATGGTATGCCTTATGATTTCTGTAATATCTATAAATTGTTCCCTATTATCTGTAGATATATTATATGTATATGTTCTCTTACTCATACCTATTATCTCCTTATATCTATATAGATAGTTTCTCCGTATAATAATCTATTATCTGTATTCTGCCATCTGCCTCTATAGAGTTTATAACATTAGATAACATTTTATCTATATGTGCCCCTGAATTTGACACGGATGATATTCCTAGCTCTGCAAGCCGCCAGTTATCGTTTTTGTCCGTCTCTGCAATTGAGATATTAAACTTTGATTTAAGTCTATCCTTTATACTCCTTAGAACCATACGCTTATCCTTTAAAGTCATCGCATCTACTATGTAAATATCTAATTTACATATACCAACTATCATATAATATTACCTCCGAGAATCTCCTATATATACTTCTTTTCGTATTTAACTTTATTTATAATTATAAGGATTCCAACTAACATACCGTATATAGCAATTGTCTTCATTCCAATTTGTATATTACTATTTTTTGACACTATTCCTGTCAAATAGGGTAGCGCAGCCCCACCTAGACCACCAGCCGAAAGCATTACGCCGGCAGCAGTTCCTGAATTTTTTATCATAGGACTTGCATTGGCGATAACTGTTGGATATATGGCAGAATAAAACATTCCCGATAGAAACATGCATATAAGTATGGTAAGTTTACCTGGAGCTATGAGAAATAACATAATCGTTACAAGCCCTCCCAGCCCACTGGTAAGTAGTATATCTTCTTTGGATAGTCGACTTGCTAAATAGGATGTAGCTATTCGCCCAACAATGAGACCTATCCAGAATGTAGATAAGGCATTTTGGGCTCCAAATTCATCCAATATATTCATATCTACAAAGTAAGTTACAAGCCAACCATTTATTATATTCTCTACTCCAACGTATGAAAACAGTATTACGATAAATAAATAATATCTGGGGGTTTTAAGAAATGATAAGTCTCTAGGTGATGAGCTATCATTTTCATCCACTTCAATCTTTTTATCGCTTTTTGGTATTGGCATAATAGTAAATATAATAAATTGTATTATAGATAACCCAACTAATAGGTATATTCCATATGTCCAGTTGAGACCCAGCCGTATCACTAATCCCATAACAAATGGAGATAAAAATGCCCCTACTGCAAAAAACATATGAAGTATATTCATTACACTTGCATCCCCAGATGTGGCATCACTTACCATAGCATTTACTATGCTATTCATAACACCCCATCCAAGCCCTGCAATCAATGTAAATATGTATAACTGTTGCACTGATGTGGCTATAAGAAATCCCCCAAAACCCAAAGCCAAAAACATGCTTCCTATTAGTAGGATTATCTTTCTGCCTATATAATCCGATACTATTCCCCCTATAAGACTAGCTATCAAGTTACCCACTGCTAGAAGTGCAATAAGCAATCCAGTTTTATCATAGCTAATTCCAAAGTCCTCTCTAAGATATGGCATTATGGATCCTAGAATCAACACCACCATACCCGTGACTGTATATGCATAATAACTTCCAGCCAAAATAAACCTTTTATTCTTCGAACTCATAATAGAACCTCATTTCAACTAATCCCCTATTTAAAATCTATCCCAATGTACTACTTGCTCTAGGTCTCGTCTTGTTTCCACATGTCTATCCATGTCTGCTTCTTGCACTGGATACCCAAGAGGTATTAAGGCAATAGCCCCTAATCTTTCCGGTAAATGTATATATTCACCACATTTTTCAGTATCGAAGTTACATACCCAACATGTACCAAGACCTAAATCTGCAGCAGCCAATGTAAGGTGATCTACTGCAATAGCTACATCTATTTCGCAATGATCTTTGCCGTCATGTGGTCGTTTCCAGGATAGCCCATAGTCTCCACATACAACTATTATAACAGGGGCTTTTTGTAGCCACTCTCCATCATATGTGGAGCATACTAACTCCTTTTGAATTTCATCCCTGAGAACCACAAAATGTACAGGTTGATAATTACATGCAGACGGAGCTATTCTGGCTGCATCTAAAATTTTTAGTATATCCTCTTCCTTTACCGGTTTATCCGCAAATTCCCGAACTGCAAACCTTTTTCTTGCGATGTTAGTAAAGTTCATATACTTTTACCTCCTATAGTTTTTGTGTCTATACTTGTATTTTTATAGATAATTAATGTTTAAAAAGCTATTATGAGCCCACCATCATTTGCGTAGACTGTACTTATACCTGCCGTATCTACTACAATAATATCTTTAAAATTATATCTTTTCTGCACTTCTTCCTTAAACTCTAATGCCCTTTCTAAAGCATTGCAATGGGCTATACCCAGAATCTTTTTTTCAAACCTTTCGCCCTTTTCGCCAATCAATTCTAATAGACGTCTAAAGGCTCTTTTAGATCCTCTCACATTCTCAACTAAATTGATCTCGCCCTTATCAGTGGCTCCCATTATAGGTTTGATAGATAGTAGTGATGCAATTTTACCTTTAAAGGAAGTAATCCTTCCTGTTTTAATGAGATTTTCTAAAGATTCAAGTATAAACAGTGTTTTCATACCCTTTATATATTCATTTGTCTTATCCACTATAGAGCTATTTTCATATCCCTTCGCTATAAGCTCTGATATTTTCATACTAATAAGCGTTTCCCCTACAGAAGCACTGAAAGAATCAAATACATGAATGAACTTATTACTCAATTCCTCCATTATCATATTCTTAGCAAGCACAGCACTATTATATGTTCCACTTAATGCAGATGATATTGTCACAACAAATACATTGTCATATTTCTCATAGGCTTTCATAAATGCATCTGGAGATGGGCATGCTGTAGATGGAGGCGCGTCGCTAGCTTTCATCTTATCTAGAAGTTCTTTTGTATCTAAATGCTCATCGTCAATATAGGCTTTAGATCCAATATTAATTGTTAAAGGAACAAGCTCTATGTCTAACTTTTCACCCAATTCTTTATTTAAATCGCAGCAACTATCTGCAACTACTTTCTTTTTCATTCAGTCAGCTCCTCATACTTTCTATGTTATTTCATTTATGCACATTATTCTCTTTAACTATACTTGATATGATTATATCATGTTAATACATATTTGTCAGTTATCTCAAGTTACATAGGTAGATATACTATATATTATAAAGAGTCTTGCATTGCCGCATTATAAATGGCATATTTATGTAAGTTTTAAATATCGGCTAAATATCGGATAGACATCGGCCAAGTTTTTTATTAATATTTTATTTTAAAAAGGGAAAAGCCCTCCAAACGTCGGTTTGAAAGGCTTAATGGCTCCTCAGGTTGGATTCGAACCAACAACCCCTCGGTTAACAGCCGAGTGCTCCACCGTTGAGCTACTGAGGAATATGTAATCCGGCAGTGTCCTACTCTCCCAG
>JAAZLT010000050.1 GCA_012799205.1 Clostridiales bacterium | reverse complement strand
TGATTCATCTTAGAGAGCCTCTCTATAGGTGTTCCAAATAGAGCATGAGAATTTTCAAGATATTTATAGCTTTCCTCTCCTAAGAGTGAAAAGTCTAGCTCACCATCTTTACTCCCCCAACTAGGATTTTTAGTAAAATCTAAAAACACCCTTCTACCCTTTATCTGGGTCTCATTATATACCAATATATCTATAAGAGATGATCCATAATCGTCTACTTTTCTCGGATCAAATGGCCATTGATAGCCCTTTAGGAATATTGCGTCCATCATCTGCCCAGGATCATTGAAATAATC
Organism: Clostridiales bacterium; assembly: GCA_012799205.1. GTDB lineage: Bacteria > Bacillota > Clostridia > Caldicoprobacterales > Xylanivirgaceae > JAAZLT01. Next base: position 11,980 of record JAAZLT010000050.1, on the reverse strand, counting down.
CTCTAAAAATTCTCTTTCATCTTTACCCTCTTTATCTGTAGATACATATCTAGGTATGACCTGTTGATATGTGCCCGATAGATTCCATCTAAAATCTATAGATGCTATACCATATTGAGACTCTGTAAGGTTTATTCCCTTAGCTCCTGCCTCATATGCTATTCCGGAAGAACCTATCTGGCTTTCTGGGTACACAGATGTCAAGTATATACCTGCAGGCCCACCTGTAGCATATATTATATTAGTACAGTTAAATAGTGTTAGGCCCCTATTTGGATTGTCTAGTTTAGATTTATCTAGAGCCACCAGGCCTACGCTCTTTTCGTTTTCCTCAGTCAATATCCCAATCACTAAATAGCCATCTAATATCTCTATACCTTTAGCCTGTACCTGAGCCTCTAATTTTTCTGTCATAAATTTAGAGGTTAAAGGACCACATGAGGTTGCTCTTTGCCTTGGGTCATGATCTGTCTTATATCCTACATATTCACCATATCTATTATGAGGAAAGGGCACGCCAATATTTACAAGCTTATAAAAGCATTTAGCAGATAGTGCTGCCTCTACCAATGCAATATCCCCATGCATAGCCCCGCCAGCAAATAGGGTCTTAGCCATATCCATTACAGAGTCTTCTTCCCCGCCTGCCAAAGTAAGCTTATAATAGGTCTGCTTATCTGAGCCTGTATTTCTAGATGTACCCATGTTTATCCCTTCTGTGAGAATTGCAATATCTCTCTCCCCTAAAGAGTGAAGGGTATCTGCAGCATTATAGCCTGCAGCTCCTGTGCCAACTATTACTGTATTTAGTGAATACACATCAAAATCCATACCAGCTAGTGTAATTTTTGTCTTATTCATACTATAGCCTCCTTATATGAAATCCACCATCTACATTTATAACTTCCCCTGTAGAGAATGCAAGCTTATCAGAGCAAAATACAGATACTGCATTAGCAATATCCTCTGGATAACCCCATCTTTTTATAGGGGTTAGCCCCTCACCTATAAGCTCGTCGTATTTATCCTTTACTACTTTTGTCATATCTGTATATATAATCCCTGGCCTTACCTCATATACATTTATCCCATATTCCGCCAATCTATCTGCAAACAACAGGGTAATCATACTGACACCTGCTTTAGATATACAATACTCTCCCCTAGACGGGCTTGAGGTATATGCAGACATAGAGGATATATTAACTATCTTAGGTCTAATCCCATCTACCTTATCTAACATCTCTATCATCTTATTTGCAACCAATTGGGTCAAAAGAAATGTACCCTTTAAATTTATCCCTAGTACAAAATCAAGACTTTCCTCTGTTGTCTCTAATATATCCATCCTGACCTTTGGCGCCACTCCTGCGTTGTTTACAAGCACATCCACTCTACCAAACTCATCCATGACTTTTTCCAAAAGTCCCTCTCTATCCTCGGGGCAGCTAAGATCTCCCTTAAAATATATAGAAGGACTTCCATGTTTCTTTATTTCATCTAAATTTTCTTTTATATCGGCCTCATCTAGGATATCCAAAATTGCCGTAGCATAGCCCTCACTTGCAAGCTGACCTGCAATAGCATTTCCAATGCCCCGTCCTGCTCCTGTAATAATTGCAACTTTTTGATCTATCATCTAAATCTCTCCTTTTGATATTTTAGTAGATTCTCTTCGTATTATATCTACATCAAACATATCTACCTTAGGCTTTTTCCCATCCCCCTCTATTAGCTGCAAAAGCCTTCTAATAGCCGTAGCCCCCATTTCATACCAAGGTTGAGATATTGTAGTAATTGGTGGATCCATAAATGCACTCATCTCTAAATTGTCAAATCCCATTAAAGCTACATCTTTTGGTATTGAAAGCCCTAACTCCTTTATAGCTCTCGCAGCTCCATAGGCCTTGGGATCACAGGTAGCAATTATTGCATCTGGTTTAGTCCCGCTATTATAAAGACCTTTAACGGCCTTGTATGCACCTTCCATATCCTGAATCTCATATAATATCAAAGATTCCTCTATTGAAATATTGTTGTCTGCAAGCGCTTTTTTATACCCCTCTAGCCTCTCACTATAAAGCGATAGACTCTCATCTCCATTTACAAGGGCGATCCTTTTTCGTCCAAGCCCTAATAAATATGTGGTTGCCCTATAGGCCGCCTTAAAACTATCTATTATAACTGAATCCACTTTGTTTTCTATATTTCTTATGAGTAGTACAACTGGGAATCCATCTTCCTTAAGGTCTAATATATGTTTTGCATCTTTGCCAGCTGTGGCAAATATAAATCCGTCTACCCAGCGGTTTTTAAGTTTGTTTATGTAATCTATTTCTATATCTTTGTCTTCATCTGTATTGCAAAGTATGACCGTATAGCCCTCTTTTCTGGCTATATCCTCCACACCTCTTGCTACCAGCGGAAATATCGGGTTTGTAATATTGGGAAGCACAAGGCCTAAGGCCTTTGTCCTTCCCTCTTTTAATCCCTTTGCCAATATATTAGGCTTATAATTGAGTGCCTTTATGGCCTTTAAAACCCTCTCTTTAGTCCTTTTATCTACTGGTGCATTTCCACTTAAAGTACGAGATACAGTGCTCGGAGATACACCTGCCAGCTTTGCAACATCCTTTATAGTCGCCATGGCTAAAACCCCTTTTTAATTATAGGTGATCTGCTATTTCTTTGCTATCAGCTGGTGGTTTACCCGCTCTACCCTCTCTATATATGGGCATATACACTTTAGCATCTTTTATTACGCAACCGGTTCTTCCGCCATCTCGCATTATCTCTGTACATTTACTGCAAGAAATGCAGCATTTTCTAGGTTCCATTTCACCCTTCTCTAGAATATCTCTTGCAAAATCTGGATAGGCAAATGCCTGCCTTCCAAAGCCTGCAAGCTTAAACCAATTATCTTCTATTCCGCCCGCAGCTATATATGGGGCAAGGTGTCTAAGCCAGCTAAATCCTGTAGATATGACGGCCATCTCCGGCACTGCTGATTGTATATCCCTTATTATACCCAGCATCCTAGCCACACCCCTTAAAGGGTGTTCTCTTGGTAGGTAAGGCCCTATATCATAGGGTCTATTTACATGAGGGTTATAATAGGGGTTGCCTGTAGTCAAGTTTATAAGCCTAACGCCCCTATCCGAGAGCATTTTCACAAGCTCTATGGGCTCTTTTAGATCTGGTACCTCCAAGCTATCCTCACTGACCCCAAATCCATAAGGGTAAGCTATGGCATCGTAGACATTTAGCCTTAGGCTTATCTCTATACCATCTCCCAGCCTATCTCTAACCTTATCTACTATGTTTAAGAGAAATCTGGTTCTATTCTCAAAGCTTCCGCCATATTCACCATCTCTTGTAAATGCAGATAAAAGTTCTGATATTATATATCTGTGGCAGCTCTTTACATCTATAGCATCAAAGCCAAGCTCCTTTGCAAGCACTGCCCCTTCTACAAATTTATCCTCTAATCTCTTTAGTTCATCATCAGAGATTATCCTATAGCCATCTGCCAAAAACTTATCTAGGTAGGGATTTTTTGCAGCTATAATCGGTGCGGGCTTATCCTTAGGTCTACTGTACCTTCCTGAATGAGTAAGTTGCACTACTGTATAGGGACGTCTGCCAAATTCCTCTTCACCTGCAGAGCGAATATTATCTAAAAGTTTCTTAAATTCGTCTCTATTCTCCTGGCATATATATAGCTGCCTTGGATTTGCCCTGCCCTCATTTACAACAGCACTCGCTTCCAGCCATAAAAGGCCTGCCCCACCTCTTGCAAATCTCTCGTAGCGCCTAAATGTAAGCTCATCGGGTTTTCCTGATGATGTGCCATCGGCGCCCTCCATAGGATGGATAGTGAGCCTATTGGCTACTGTGTGTTCCCCTATGTCTATACTCTTACCTAGTACATCTAGATTCTTTGATACGGGAAGATCAATATTCAATCTTTCCATATCCTCCATCAGTTCATCTAATGTTTTATATCTGAAAGTTTGGTGTTCCAAGATATCATTCCTCTCTCTTAAAAACTCCTGCAATCGTTTGTAATGACTATATTCTACTACATACCATAACTACTTGCAAGATGTAGAGTTAAAAAATCACCCTTGAACTCTTATCTTTGAACCCTTCCTGAAGCATCTCCATCTTTTAAATTATTCACCTCTTCTACGGATACGTGGTTGGCATCTCCTATTATGGTGTGTTTTAAAGCAGATGCTGCAACGGCAAATTCTAAAGCATCTCTGTGTCCATATCCTGATACCAGCGAATATATGAGCCCTCCGCCGAAAGAATCTCCCCCGCCTACTCTATCTACTATATGTAGGTTATACTTTTTAGAAAATAGATATTCATTTCCATCATATAGCATTGCCGACCAATTATTATCCGAGGCTGAAATGCTCTCTCGTAGGGTAATAGTTACAATCTCTAAGTCGAATCGCTCTTTTAGCTCTTTTGCCACATACTTATAGCCTTCCATATCTAGTTCACCTGATGTGACATCTGTCTTTGCAGCCTTTATACCAAATACCTTTTCGGCATCCTCTTCATTAGCTACTATTACGTCTACATACTTCATAAGCTCTCCCATGGTCTTACCTGCCTCTTCGGTGGTCCAAAGCTTTTTTCTATAGTTTAGATCACAGCTTACAGTTAGTCCCATTTCTTTGGCTACTTTGCAACCCTCTTCAGTAAGTTTTGCAACGTCTTCCCCAAGTGCAGGGGTTATTCCTGTAAAGTGAAACCATGTGGCTCCCTCAAATGCTCCCTTCCAGTCTATATCTCCTGGCTTTGCCTCAGCTATTGCCGAATAGGCTCTATCATATATTACCTTAGATGGTCTTACAGATGCACCCTTTTCATAATAGTATATACCTATCCTATCTCCGCCTCTTGCTATAAAGTTTGTGTCTACGCCATATCTTCTAAGTTCATTTATAGCCGAATCCCCTATTGCATTATCTGGAAGTTTTGTAACAAACGCCGCATCTAGCCCATAATTTGCTGCAGATACCGCTACATTTGCCTCTCCTCCGCCATATACTATCTCAAAGCTATCTGCTTGGGTAAATCTTTGATGCTCCGGTGGTGAGAGTCTTAGCATAATCTCTCCAAAAGTTACAACTTTTTTACTCATCTTCTACATCCTTTCTTTAATACATGATATTTTTACTACTTCTAAAACATTTGACATTTTTACTGTTTTTAAACCTATTTATTATGATAGCATTCTTTTATTATTTAGGCAAGAATGCTAAGCAATCAAAAACACCTAACTTTTACATGTAAAGTTAGGTGCTTTGAAGTTTCAATTCTATCTATGTTTTAAAAGATTCTTTCCCTTATCTGAGATCTTATAGCTTTGGACAATTTCCTTAGAGCAGTTTTTTGCAAAGGGGCAATTAGCGCAAAAGGTTACACAGTCCTCACCTGTCTCTTCTTCTAATATATGACCCATGCGTAAGAGCTCTCCTATGCCATCATCCACCAAGCCTTGCGGGATATTAAGCTCACTAGCTATCATAGACCTTGAAATATAACCATCTCTATTGATGATCTTGAGTATATCCTCAAGCATATAATCATCTCCTACTATTTAACTAAATCCTAATAGTGACCCAATCTGGTATACCAACACTGCCATCACCCATCCTATGGCAAAGGTATACAAAGCCATAAATACTGTCCATTTTATAGAGCCTGTCTCTTTTTTTACAATCCCTAATACAGCCGCACAGGGGGTGTATAATAGGGTCATAACCATATACGATAGGGCAGTCAATGAGGTAAAATGCTGACGTATGGCATTTACTAATATGGTACCCTCTTCTGCATATTCCCCTGCATAAAGTAGCCCCAAGGTACCTACCACTGCCTCTTTAGCAGGAAGACCTGCAAATAATGCCACAGAGGCTTGCCAGTTTCCGAATCCTGCCGGTTTTAATATAGGGGCCAAAAATGTACCAATTCTACCTAGAATGCTGTATTGACTATGACTCTCAACAGATACAGGCAACATAGCCAGTATCCATACGAATGTAACAACGGCAAATACGGTAGTCCCTGCCCTCACTAGAAAGCCATATACATTATCCCACATATTCCTTAATACATTTTTTATTGTAGGTATTCTATAGGGAGGAAGCTCCATTATAAAGTAGGAAGACTCGCCCTTAAAGAGAGTCTTACTAAATACCTTGGCCATTACAAGTCCTATTATTATTCCCAGTGCATACATTGAAAATAGAACTAGACCACCATGCTTTGGGAAAAATGCCGCAATAAACACTGAGTAGATAGGAAGCTTTGCACCGCAGGACATAAATGGGTTTATAAGGGTGGTTATCATCCTGTCCTTTCTATCATCAAGGGTTCTAGCTGACATAATACCCGGAACATTACAACCAAATCCTATGATCATAGATACAAAGGCTTTCCCCTGGAGTCCTAGTTTTCTCATAAGGTTATCCCATACATATGCAGCCCTTGCCATATAGCCGCTATCTTCCATAAATCCTAGTAGGAGATAGAGCACTGTGATAATCGGTACGAACTCTATAACTGCACCAACCCCATTTATAACTCCACCGGACATAAATGATACAACCCAATTGGGAGCATTTATATCTATAAGAAATGCCTTTAGGATATCGCCAAGGCCCTCAATTAATGTAACTGCCCCCTCACCTAGGATCTCCTCTCCAATCTCAAATGTCAGTTGGAAGACTAAGAACATTATAATTGCAAATATTGGAATACCTAGATATTTATTTGTTACTATCCTGTCTATTTTATCTGTCAGTGTTACAACCTCTTCCTTAGGCCTTATGACAGCTCCATCTACAATCTTATGGGCAAACTCATACCTAGAATCTATTATCTTAAGTTCAAGGTTTTCATTATCGTGATATTTTCGAAATAGATCCATGCGCTCTATTTTATCACTACTAAGTCCTAAGTTTTTGAGCCTTTCCATGATTTCACTATCGCCCTCTACAATTTTGAGCGCAGTCCAATACTTAGGGTAGGGTAAATCCTCTCCCTTCAAAAGCTCTTCTATGCCTCTTATATGATGATCAATGATACCATTGTATTTAAATGGCATTCCAACTTCCATATCCGTGTTCATAATATCTATGGCAGCTTCTATTAGCTCATCAATGCCCCTGCCCCTAGAGGCCACGGTTGCAATAACTGGCACGCCAAGTCTTCGCGATAATTCTTCTGTATCAAATTTAATATCCCTTCGTTCAGCTTCATCTATCATATTAAGGGCAATTACAACCTTTTTACCCATTTCCAATAGCTGGGTAGTGAGATATAGATTTCGCTCTATATTATTAGCATCTACAACATCTATAATAACGTCAGGATCCCCCGTTAGAATGTAGTCTCTAGCTACAATCTCATCTTCCGAAAAAGCACCTAGACTATAGGTTCCCGGCAGATCCACAACATCGTATTCCTCGCCATCAAATAAAAATTTACCCTCTTTTTTCTCTACTGTTACCCCCGGCCAATTCCCAACATATTGGTTAGAGCCCGTAAGCACATTGAAAACTGTGGTCTTCCCACTATTGGGATTACCGGCCAATGCTATAGTACCCCTGCTCATTTGATTACCTCCTAGATTACTATAAAGTTTGCCTTTTAAACTTCTAATATTATTTTGCTAGCTAGCCCCCGGCCAATTGCAACTTTATTGCCAGCTAAGCATACTATAACTGGACCTGCATCGTTTTTGACAATCTGCACCGATGCACCAGTATTAAAGCCCATCTCATAGAGCCTTCTAGTTGCATTTTTTCCCGCGTTTATTAGTTTGACCTTTCCTGTATCACCTGTCTTTAATGACAATAATCCCATAGTCATTGTAAGTTCCCCTTCCGCGCCAATATTTTTATATATATTATTTAATATAATCTTCAAAGAATTTTGTGAGCTTTTCAATAGTTATCTGGCTTATTACATGTTCTATAAGACAGGCATCATTATCTGCTGTCTTATAGTCCACCCCAAGCACTTGGGTAAAAAACTTTACCAAAATATCGTGTTTATCTCTCACTTTTAGTGCTTCTTTTCTGCCCTTATCAGTTAATTCCAATGGCCCATATCTCTCATGCACCACCAGCTTCGCCTTCTCCAGTTGAGTAACTGCCTGGTGTACACTAGATTTTGCCACATCTAGCTCTGTTGCAATATCTGTTATCCTTACCTTTTTGCTATCTTCACTTAAGTTTAGTATTGCCTCTAAATAGTCCTGTAGGGAAGGTGTTATTGTTACTTTATTAGTCAATACGCTCACTCCCCAAAAAGTATTAGTCTTGCCTAACATTTATTATAGAGTCTTTATACCAAAAGTCAATATATAATTCATTGTTTTTTGCAATATTATGCGATATTCACTATATATTTATATATTCATATACCTAATAATAGAAAACCCGATGATAATATACCATCAGGTTTTAATATAAAACTTATTATATAATGTATTCATCTCTTTTTTTAGGTCTGTTATCTAGCTCCGCTTTCTTCCCCTCATATCCGGGTCTTCCCATTAGGGCATAGGTAGCATTTTTTCCCTCTTCAACTCCAGGCTGATCAAAGGCATTTATATTTAATAGCTCGCCCATAAAGGCTGTCTCCAGCTCTAAAAAATATAGCAGTTGCCCTAATGTAAACTCGTTTACCTCGGGAAGATTTATCGTTCTATTGAGCTTCTCTGCTTTAAGAAGGGCGTATTCTGTAGCAAGACCTTCCGCTTTTATTAGATCATTTAAACTATGACCCCCTAAAAATGATACCGCAGGAATATCCTTATAACCATGTGGGATATCTACCTTGCTTTTGTATTTATCTACAGTCAAAAATGTTATGACCTTATCAAAGGGCCCTTCGGCATATAGCTGTATCTGGGAGTGTTGATCTGTAACTCCTAGAGCCTTTACAGGTGTTTGCCCCGTATATATTAAGTTTCCATCTCTATCCATTTTTTTTCCAAGACTTTCAGCCCATAGCTGTGCATACCAGTCTGCCATAAACTTTAGTGAATCCGCATAGGGCATCATAACTGATATATTCTTCCCATCTCTAAATGCTATATACTGCAATGTAGCTGCCATATATGGTCCGTTTTTAAATATATTCTCTTCCTTGGAACACTCATCCATAAAGGCCGCTCCGGCTAACATCTGCTTTATATCTATTCCACATACTGCCGCTGGCAAAAGCCCTACAGGGCAGAGCTCAGAAAATCGTCCTCCTACTCCATCCGGTATATAAAAGAGCTTTAGGCCCTCATCCCGTGCAATCTTTATAAGATTTCCCTTAGATCTATCTGTGGTGGCGATTATATGATCTTTATAGGAATCGCCGAGCTTTTTCTTTAAAAGATCCCTAATTATCAAAAACTGCGACATAGTCTCGGAGGTACTACCAGATTTAGTGATTACATTAAACACAGTCTTTTCTATATCTATCACATCAAATAGGGCATTTATCCCCTCTGGGTCTATATTATCTAATACATATAGCCTCGGGTAGCCCCCTCTTTCGGCTTTAGATAGCTCATTATATCGCAGATGATTTAAGGCTTGCTGCGCCGCAATGGGACCAAGAGCCGAGCCACCTATACCTAATACTACAAATGCATCAAACTTTTTCTTTATATCCTTGGCAGTGTCTAATATCTCGGCTACAACATCCTCTTGGGTATAAGGAAGATCTGCCCATACCATATTGCCAGATGCTCTCATCTCTTTAAGGGCATTTATCGCATCTTGGGTTTTCTCTTCCATATTCTTTATATCATCTCTACCTATACCCTGATCCTCCCCTATGAACTCCTTCATCATGTTATTAAAGTCAAAGGTGATTCTCATACTCTCCTGCCACTTTTTATCTTTATATCTTTCCATATTGTCAACTCCCATATTCTATTGTAAAAATCCTTTAAGTATTACGGTACTATTTTATCACATTTTTCGATATATTTCACCATAGTCTGTATATCCCAGCCTCTTTGTTTATTATATCTACAAATTACAGCACCATCCCTATCAGTCCTATATATTTGTATACCCCTTCTACCTATCCTCTTTAGGACATCTTCGTTAGGCAGATTAAATGAATTTTTGCCCACTTGCACTATACCAATTTGGGGATTAACCCTATCTAGCCATCCTTGAGTGGAAGAGGTCTTACTACCGTGATGGGCTATTTTAAGAATCTGGGCACTAGGAATACCCTTTGATATCAATATCTCCTCTATCTCATTTTCTATATCTCCAGTGAACATCAATGTTGCATCTCCATAATGCATATAAATTACTATAGATCTATTGTTTTCACTTAAGTCTCCCATATTCTCACCAGGATTAAGTATATCCATTTGCAAGTTCCCCCCTATTAAATAGCTATCACCTCTTAATGCTATTAGCTTGGATATACTCCTATCTTCTGTAATTTTCATTATGTTCTCATATATACTCCCATATTCATTTGGAGGATGATATAAAAATGAGGAAACCCTCAACTCCTCTATAATAGGCATAATACCGCCTACATGGTCTTCATGCCAATGCGAGGCCACCACCATATCAAGGCTTGATATGCCGTTTTTTAGTAAAAATGGCAATACTATTTGCCTACCTACATCGAATGTTTGCTCAAATCCTCTGTACGGCGTCCCCCCTGCATCAATAAGAATACGATGCCCCTCTGGGGTTTCTATATATATACAATCTCCTTGACCTACATCTAAAAATACTACTTTTAGATCCCTAGGATATAGATTTAAAACTAAGCATAACAAGAGCACAGCAGTTATAACAATAGCTGATATCTTCTTTGGATCAAAAATACTTGGTCTTTCCTTAGATAGCATCCATATGATTATATAATAGGCTATAATCAGGAATATGGGAGGAGAGATGATAGTTAAGCTAGATAGAGGCAGTGTATCTAATATGCTAGTGCCTTCAATAAATATCAAAAGCAAATAGCCTATAAGCCAACCTAGTATATTTGCAATAGGCGGGAATAATAGGGCAAATAAAAAGAGTATAAAACCTAGTTGAAGTGCTAGGCCAGCTAAGGGTACAAAGAATAGATTTGCAATTATAGATATTGGAGAAAATATATTGAAATGATACATTATTAGAGGCGCAACCCCTAGTTGGGCAGATATTATAACGGTTAACACCTTGCCAATCTCAGTTGGTAAAAAGAATAGAGCATCCTCAAGCCGTGGATATAATAGTATGATGCCAGCTACTGCAGCAAAAGACATTTGAAATCCTATATCAAATAGCTGTCCTGGCCTAAATAAAAGTATTATAAAGAAGGCCAGAGCTAGGCTGTTTATTCTGTCCTCTGGTCTATTTAATACATATGCACCAAGATATAATATGGCCATTAAGCTTGCTCTTACAGCTGAAGCTGGTGCGCCAATGAGTGCGCAATAAAATATAAGTATGCAAGTTTGTATAATAAATACACTACTTCGTCTTAGGTAAAATCTATTTAATACAATATTCACTCCTGCCAATATAAATCCTACGTGTAGCCCTGATATGGCCAGGATATGCGCAGTGCCAGTCCTTGAAAACTGTTTTCTTATATCTGTAGGTAGATCCCATTTTTGGCCTAATATCATAGATTTCAAAAGCTCTTTACCCTGCCCTACATATCTATTGATGGTCTTATCCATCCATAGTGCAATCTTTTCCATGGGCCTTATAAAGCCCCCATTTAGGATCTCATAGAGCTTTATATCTTCGTGCCCTATAGACATTATATTATATATATCCCTATTTTTTAGATATACTCTATAGTCAAATCCCTTCGGGTTTCGTTGGCCCGCTGGCAGATCTAGTATTCCCCTAAAGGCTATAGTATCTCCATATTGGAAGAAATTCTCTATATAGACATAGTCCTCTCCATCTGTGTATCT
>JAAZLT010000049.1 GCA_012799205.1 Clostridiales bacterium | reverse complement strand
TTTATCACCATCTCCATCATGGCAAGTACCAGTGCCTGCTCACTGCGCTGATATCGGCTAAAAAGCTCAGTGCTAAACTGACCATTGCGATGCCTTGGCACCTTCAGGGTAAGCTTTCCTATTCTAGTAGTTAGCTGACGCTCACGTATTCCATTGCGATAGGCAGTTCTGTTATCTGTTCTTTCGTAGGGTTTAGCTCCAAGTTGTTCTGTAGATTGGGCTAATAGCACCTGATTAAATATTTCCTCTAATAACCTAGAAAATGCTTCATCTTTGCCATTTGATAAAAATAGGTCTTTTAAATGTTCACCACTTAGTGTAATATTAAATTGAGTCATGTTCATCCTCCCCGGTTTTTTATTGTGTGATAACTATATTTTAACCGAGGAATGAGCGTGGCTCAACTTATTTTTCTATTTACACCATTATATAGACTTAATCATGTTATGATAAGTCATATAAAGGAAGTATTATGCATGGCTAAAAAAGCATAGATATTTTTGAAAATTTAATGATTACATATAATGAGACCTAGGAGGTTATAGACAATGAGTGAAAATCAGATTCAAGCGGTATTTATCGATAGAGATGGAACAATAGGCGGTGATGGGGAGGTAATCTATCCACATGAATTTCAGGCATTTCCCTTTGTAAAAGGATCTATAGATCTATTAAAATAAAAAGGAAAGTTAGTCCTCTCTTTTACAAACCAGGCTGGAATTTCAAAGGGTGAAGCGAAAGTCTCTGATTTCGAAGAAGAGCTCCTATCATTAGGATTTGATGGAGTATACCTCTGTCCCCATGGATATGAAGAAAATTGCAATTGTAGAAAACCTTTACCCGGGATGCTAAAAGAGGCTGCCTTTGACTTGAATCTGGACTTAGAAAGATGTATAGTTATTGGTGATAGATGGACAGATTTAGTTGCAGCAAATGCAGTAGATGCAATGAAGATATTGGTAAGAACAGGATCAGGCAAAAAAATACCTAGAGAAATTTAAAGATAAAGAGTTTTATGGTATATGGGAGGATACTTATCCTGAATATATAGCAGATGATTTAGAGGATGCAGTGAAATGGATTTTATAAAGAGATAATCTATAACTATAGACTTCATACTTAAAAGGAAAGCGTCAAGGGCAGCTCACTTATCTTTGGCGCTTTTATAGTTTACATACCCCTCTTAAGATAATATAATCTATATAAGGAAGTTGCAGAAAAGATAGAAATATCTCTTGAAGGAGGATCTCACATGCAAAAAGTTTATCATAAAGTAGATTTATGTGTAGTGGGCGGGGGACTTTCGGGAATGTGTGCAGCTATAGCTGCAGCAAGGCGGGGGATAAAAGTGCTTCTCATGCACGATAGGCCAGTCTTAGGAGGTAATGCATCCTCTGAGATCCGCATGTGGATATGTGGTGCACATGGGGATAATAATAGGGAGACGGGCATATTAGAGGAGATAGAACTTGAGAATAGGTACAGAAATCCAAACCGCAATTATTCTATCTGGGATAGTATACTCTATGAAAAGATAGCCTTTGAAGAAAACATTACAATGCTTCTAAATTGCTCCTGCAATGATCTAGAAATGGACGGGGATAGGATAAGGAGTATAAAAGGCTGGCAGCTGACCACCCAGACATGGCATATAGTAGAGGCAAAGCTCTTTGCGGATTGTTCTGGAGATAGTATTCTAGCGCCGCTCTCTGGGGCAGAATTTAGGATGGGAAGAGAGGGCTATGATGAGTTTAAAGAGGATATACAACCAGAAAAGCCAGACAATAAGACCATGGGTATGAGCTGCCTTATCCAAGCAAGGGAAACTAATAGTCCACAAGAATTCATACCTCCTACTTGGGCCAATAAATACCTTACTGATGATGACCTTCCACATAGGGGACACGATATACATCACTGGTCTACAAACTTTTGGTGGATAGAACTAGGTGGTGCTGGTCACAGCATATATGATACAGAGAAAGTGCGACATGAACTTTTAAAAGTGGCATTTGGCGTGTGGGATCATATTAAAAATCGGGGAGATCATGGAGCAGAGAACTGGACCCTTGATTGGGTGGGTTTTTTGCCTGGAAAGAGGGAGAGTAGGCGCTATATTGGGGACCATATCTTAACCCAAGGCGATATAGAGGCAGGAGGAAAATTTCATGATATAATTGCCTATGGTGGATGGACATTAGACGATCATCATCCAGGGGGTATAGAATATCTAGGGCCACCTAATATACATAAAAAAGTACCATCGCCTTTTGGGATACCATATAGAAGCCTTTATTCTAAAAATATCCCAAACTTACTCTTTGCAGGCAGAAATATAAGCGTCAGTCATGCGGCCCTGTCTGCCACTAGAGTCATGGGCACATGCGCAACGCTTGGCCAAGCAGTGGGAACAGCCTCTTATATAGCTATAAGAGATAGCCTATCTCCGAGGGGAGTATATGAAAAAAGGATTGAAGAGCTCAAACAAAAGCTGATGGATGATGATTCGTATATACCATTTAACATAAGAGATGTGCCAAAGCTTACAAAAGGAGCCAGATTAACCGCTTCCACTGGCGATCCAGAGCCCCTTAGAAATGGGCTTGATAGGCCCATAGGTGGCAATGAAAATAGCTGGCGAGCACCTATTGGCTCTTTTGCAAAATATAGCTTTGATAAAATAGAGTCTATAAAGGGTATGAGATTTATATTTGATAGCGATTTAAATAGAGAGATTCATAATGTACCCTGCAGCTATCCATTGGATGCTAAAAAGGTATCGGTACCTAAAACTATTATAAAAGACTTTAGAATTGAGGCAAAGATGGAAGATGCCAACTGGAAAGTTGTATATAATAAAAAGGGCAACTATCAAAGGCTTGTAAATATTGACTTAGATATAAAGGCCTATGCAATTAAATTTATTTCAGAGAGTACCTGGGGAGAGAAGACAGCAAATGTATTTTCATGGGATATAAGTTAGTATAGAAGAATAAACGGGTAGAATGATTTTACTGTACTGATAATTACCGGCAAATCAGATATAACAATCAATACTGGGATAGATAAGAATGTTGGGATATTGGAGTATATAAGGAGATGGAAGTGAAAACATGGATACAAATGAAAAACTTATGAAGCTTAGAAAGCATATGAAAGAGCATAACCTAAAGGCATATATCGTATCAGATTCTGATCCACATATGAGTGAATATGTAGCTAAGCATTGGAAAATGCGAAGCTGGTTATCTGGATTCACCGGATCTGCTGGCACTATTGTGATTACAGATGAAAAAGCTGGTCTATGGACTGATGGCAGGTATTATATCCAAGCAGAAAAGGAACTTTCCGGATCTGAAGTAGAGCTATTTAGAATGGGAGAGGAGGGTGTGCCCACCTATTCTATATGGCTTATAGCCAATCTAGATGCGGGAGATAAAATAGGAATTTATGGCGAGTATTTTCCTGCTTTTACTATAAAAAGACTTAGAGATGAACTGGGTAAATACCAAATAGAATTAGTTACAGATTATGATCTAGTAGGTGAAATTTGGCATAAGAGAGAGCCTATGCCAATAGAGCCTATATTCTCTCATGATATAAAGTATGCGGGTAAAGGTGTAGAGGAGAAGCTAAAACTTGTAAGAGAAAGATTAGCTGAAGTAAGATCCAAGTACTACATTATAGGCAGCTTGGACGATATAGCATGGCTTTATAATATACGCGGTGCCGATGTAGCCTATAACCCTGTGTCTATAAGTTATGCACTGATATCTGATGAGAGTGCTTGGTTATTTATAGATCCTTCAAAGATAGACGACACCCTAAGAGAAGAGTTTCTATCTTATGGGGTTATAGTTTTAGGGTATGAAGATGTGCAGACCACAATTAGAGAAACTATAACCTCTGGGGACTCTATATATTTAGATCCTGCAAGGGTTAACTATGGCCTATATAATATAATTGCCGATATAGGAGCAGATATAATAGAGGGACGGGAGATCACCGGGGATCTTAAGGCTATAAAAAATGATATAGAGATAGAAAACTTTAGAAGAACCTTAATTAAAGACGGTGTTGCAATGGTTAAATTTCTCTATTGGTTAGAAAACAATTCAGATAAGGGCATAACAGAGATAGAGGCGGCCAAAAAAATAGACGAGCTAAGGAGTGAGCAGTTAGAGAACAAGGGGCCTAGCTTTACATCTATATCTGCATATAAGGATCATGGTGCCATGATGCATTATTCAGCAAAGCCTGATAGTCAACATACTTTAAAACCAGAAGGGTTTTATCTTTTAGATTCAGGAGGGCAGTATCTAGGCGGAACTACAGATATTACAAGGACAGTGGCGCTAGGGCCTATAAGTGATAGGGCAAAGAAGGATTTTACACTTGTATTGAAGGGAAATATAGGTCTTTCTAGAGCAAAGTTTTTATATGGAGCCACTGGATCTAACCTAGATGTCTTAGCTAGAAGGCCTATATGGGAATATGGCATTGACTATAAATCTGGAACAGGGCATGGTATTGGGTTTTTCTTAAATGTCCATGAGGGTCCACAGAATATAAGCCAAAGAGTGAGTGATATAAAACTTGAGGCGGGTATGATAATTTCTAATGAACCTGGTATATATAGGGAGGGCGAATATGGCATAAGAACAGAGAATTTGATGCTAGTAGTAGAGGATGAAAAGACAGAGTTTGGCCAATTTATGAGATTTGAGATATTAACCCTTTGTCCTATAGATATAGACGCAATAGATGCAGGGCTTCTAGGTAATGAGGAGAAGACGTGGCTAAATAACTATCATAAGAGGGTATATAATGAGCTATCACCCTATTTAGAAGTCGATGAGAAAAACTGGCTTAAAGAGGCTACAAGAGAGATTTGATGAGCTCAAGGTAGGAGGAAAAGGATTATGAAACTTATAAATAAAGGAAAGACCAAAGATGTATATATGCTAAATGACGGAAACTATCTACTTAAATTTAAGGATGATGTAACTGGGAAGGATGGAGTATTTGACCCAGGTGCTGATACAGTGGGGCTTAAGATGGAAGGGGCTGGAGCGGCAGCACTTGCTTTAACAAAGTTTTTCTTTAAAAAACTTGAGTCAGAGGGAATACCTACCCACTATATAGATTCTAATATAGAAGAGAGGACAATGACTGTGCTACCTGCAAAGCTCTTTGGAAATGGGTTAGAATTTATATGCCGCTATAGAGCCGTAGGAAGTTTTTTAAGGCGCTACGGCATGTATGCTAAGGAAGGACAAAAGCTAGATGCCTTTGTAGAAGTTACATTAAAGGATGATGAGAGGAAGGATCCGCCTATTTGCGAAGATGCTTTATATATGCTCGGCATTTTAACTAGAGAAGAATATGAATATCTTAAAGATTTAACGGTTGAAATTTGTAATATTGTAAAGGATGAACTTAACAAAAAAAACATAGAATTATATGATATAAAGCTTGAATTTGGTATGGTAGGGAAGGATGACAAAATATCTCTTATAGACGAGCTATCAGGTGGAAATATGAGAGCGTACAGAGATGGGGAATATATAGAACCTCTGAAGCTAGCAAAATTCATGCTGGAAAAATAATTTAAATCTGGTTTAATTTGATGTTTAACATATGGGCATATGTTTATATATAAAATAGTGATTTTAAAAAGAACTATGATATATATAATGTGAGGAGGCAAGTAAAATGGAAGAAAAACAGGCAACTAGTTTACCACTAATTGGTGATGATGCGCCGAGTTTTACTGCTGTGACAACTCAGGGGGAGATCAATTTCCCAGAGGATTATAAGGGGAAATGGGTCATACTATTTTCCCATCCAGCAGACTTTACGCCAGTATGTACAACAGAATTTATGACTTTTGCTACAATGGCTGATGAATTTAGGGAACTAAATACAGAGCTGATAGGATTATCTGTAGACTCACTCTATGCCCATATTGCATGGCTACGTAAGATCGAGGAGCTCGAATGGAATGGCATGAAAAACGTAGAGGTGCATTTCCCGTTAATCGAAGACATTCGTATGGAAGTTTCAAACAAGTACGGTATGGTACAGCCGGGCCAATCAAATACACAAGCTGTAAGAGCGGTATTTATAATTGATCCAGACTCTAAAGTACGTACAATTCTATACTATCCACTATCTACTGGTAGAAACTTTGATGAGATCAAAAGAATTGTTCTGGCACTTCAAAAGGCAGACAGTGATAATGTAGCTACACCTGCTGATTGGAGACCAGGTGATGATGTCATAGTGCCAACTGCAGGATCTTGTGGTACGGCCAAAGAGAGAATGGAAAGTGACGACGAAGATATGTATTGCCTAGATTGGTTTATGTGTTTTAAGAAAGAATAGATATTAGATTTTAGATGGCATTCATAAATGCAGGCCTCTATCCTATGTAATTGGATAGGGGCCTATCTTCTTATAAGACAATTTATAGATCAGTCTAAATAAAAGGTATTGCATTTTCAACTCCCATAGATTAAACTAAATGCGGTAGATAAGTCGGGAGATGAGATACATATGAAAAAATGGAGTATTTTTATATTAATAATGATAATCTTGACGGTTTCAATAATAGGATTGCCGGACATAATGATGAGGATGAACCTTTTTTCTAAAGGGGCAGTCCTAATGGATGGAAAAACTGGTGATATACTCTACTCCAAAAACCAAAATAAGACTTTCTATCCTGCCAGTATTACCAAGGTTTTGACAGCACTTATAGTAGTGGAAAATGCTGATTTAGATGATATAGTCGTAGTTGGTGACGAGATAGATATATTGCCAGCTGATAGCAGCTTATCTGGCATAGAGAAAGGTGAGGAATATAGTGTATATGATCTACTGATGGGCCTTATGTTGGTATCAGGAAATGATGCAGCTAATAGCTTAGCTGTATATACCGCAAGACAAATGGAAGATGAAACTCTTAGTGCAGATGATGCTCTTGATGCGTTTGCCAAATATATGAATACTAGAGCAAAGGAACTAGGGGCAAGAAACTCTCATTTTATAAATCCTCATGGATACCATAGCGATGGGCATTATACAACAGCCTATGATATGGCCCTTATAGCAAGGGAGGCTATATCTCACGATGAAATAATTAAGATTGCAAGCACCGATAGATACCAGGTAAAGGGACTCAACTGGACTAATACAAACTATATGGTAGTACAGGGAAGCACAGGATATTATGAATACGCAACAGGCCTTAAAACGGGACATACCTCTATTGCCAAGTACTGCCTTATAACTACCGCTAAAAAGAATGATAAAGAGCTAATATCTGTCATATTAAAAAGTAGTAGTAGGGGCAGATGGAAGGATGCTAGAGCTCTTATGGACTATGGTTTTGGTGATAAAAAGATCAATATTGAAAAGATTAAAATATTGGGTGAGTATATGAGAGAAAAATTATAGATTTTTACTCTATTACATTATAAGATATAGATGGAGGTGTCTTATATGAAAACAATCTTAAAAAATGGCAGAGTTATAACACCTATACGGGTTATAAAAAACGGTGGTATTGTAATAGAAGATGGTAAAATTGTAAAAGTATTCGAGGGTGATGGACCGGAAGTTGTAGGAGAAACCAAGGTAATTGATGTAGAGAAAAGATACATATCCCCCGGGTTTGTAGATATTCACACCCATGGGGCAGGCGGACATGATTATATGGATGGGACTGTTGAGGCCATAGAGGGAGCGTCGAAGGCTCATATGAAGCATGGTACTACAACTGTGGTGCCAACTACCCTTACCAGTACAATGGAAGAGCTTTTTGCCTTTTTTGATTGCTACAGGGAGACCAAGAGGAAAATGGAAGGTGGTCCAAATATGCTTGGACTCCATCTTGAAGGACCTTATTTTTCTATGGAACAAAAGGGAGCTCAAGACCCTAGATACATAAAAAGTCCTGAAAGGGATGAGTACTTGAGGATATTAGACCATAGTGATGATATAGTAAGATGGACAGTAGCGCCGGAGCTAGATGGGGCTATGAAGATGGGAAGGGAACTTACAGATAGGGGAATACTTTGCTCTATTGGGCATTCAAATGCCATATATCAAGATGTATTAGAGGCATTCGAAAATGGCTATACTCATATAACCCATCTATACTCAGGTATGTCTATGGTAAGGAGAATAGACGCCTATAGATATAGTGGAGTAGTTGAGAGTGCGTACCTTATAGATGAGATGACAGTTGAAATTATAGCAGATGGAGATCATCTACCAGAGAGCCTTTTAAAGCTTATATATAAGATAAAGGGATCTGATAGAATATGTCTGGTGACAGATTCTATGCGTGCAGCTGGAATGCCTGAAGGCAAGTCCATACTTGGAAGCCTCAAAGACGGGCAAGAGGTAATAGTAGAAGACGGGGTTGCAAAGTTACTAGATAGATCTGCCTTTGCGGGTAGTGTAGCTACTGCAGATAGGCTTGTAAGAACCATGACTCAAATAGCTGCGGTACCCATAGAAGAGGCAGTAAAGATGATAACCTTAACTCCTGCAAGAATTATGGGGATAGAGGGCACAAAGGGTAGTCTAGTTGAATCCAAGGATGCGGATATAGTAGTTTTTGATGATAATATAGAGATAGACTTAGTAATAGTGGGCGGAAATGTTGAAATTAATAATATCTAGCCAAAGAGCCTTATCGCCAAAAGGCTCTTTTTGTAGTACAATGTATAATGCTGTATAAAGTAAGGCTAAGTCTATGTTATAATAACATACTCATAAGGTGACTATTTTAATATAAATTTTTATTGGAGCTTGAAAGAAGGCTTTTAGCTTGGTTATAAAAGAATGTTAAACTATAATTAAATGTCTTACGGGGGTATACTATGAAAGGAAAGTTAATAGCTATTGAGGGAAGTGATGGTAGTGGCAAGGCCACCCAGAGTAAGAGGCTGTGTGATCGGCTTGTGAGAGAAGGGCAAAATGCACTTAAGGTGGAATTCCCAAATTACAGTTGTACCTCAAGCGCCTTAATTAAATCATACTTAAATGGTGAGTTTGGTAATAATCCGGAGGATGTCAGCCCTTATGTGGCGTCCACTTTTTATGCGGTGGATAGGTATTCCTCCTACAAAAAGGCTTGGGGGATATTTTATAATAATGGTGGTATAATAGTGGCCGATAGATATACCCCCTCAAATATGATACATCAGGGAGCGAAAATAGAAGATAAGAAGGAAAAACAAGTATTCTTAGATTGGCTATTAGATTTTGAATTCGGCATATTTGGGTTACCCATACCAGATTATGTATTCTTTCTTAATATGCCTCCAGAATATTCTGTACCTCTATTAGATGCTAGAATCGATGGAAAAAATAGTGGCGGGGGCAAGGATATACATGAGAAGAGCTTAAAACATCTGACAAATTCCTATAATAATGGTTATGATATAGCGAATATGTATAATTGGCATATAATCGACTGCGTGAAAAATGGAGAACTTAGGACTATAGATGATATACATGAAGAGATATATTTAACTGTCAGGCAAAATTTAATTAAATGAAATAATGAGGGGAAGGTGAAAAAGTGGAGGCATTGCTACATCAGATATTGCAAGAACTCAGAGACATAAAAGAAGGACAAAAGAGACTAGAAGAGCAAATGGATGCAATTGAAGGGCGAATGGATTCTATGGATGAAAAATTAGATGCTGTATATGAACAAGTTATGGTTAATACTGAGAAACTGACGGAAACGGAAGATATATTTTATACATTTAAGGAGATTTGGTTTGATCAAGAACATAGGATACGAAGATTAGAGAGAAGGAGTATATGAGAGACGCAGAGTCTCTCTTTTTTTGTTTGCCTATTGTTAAATTTTGAGATATAATATTCTCAAAAGGAGGTCGATGGTATGAAACTTCTAATTACAGTGGTTCAAGATGATGATGCTCAAAAGCTCATAACATCTCTTATGAAAGAAGGGTTTGGTGTTACAAAACTTGCCACAACAGGAGGCTTTTTAAGAGCGGGCAATACTACATTACTAATCGGTGTAGACGAGGAAAAACTAGATGCTGTAACTGGCATAATAGAAAAGGTCTGTAAGAGCAGAAAACAGGTGGCAACATCTCCGTCACCAGTTGCAGGAGCATCAGGTATGTATGTACCCTATCCTATCGAAGTAACCGTCGGTGGAGCCACTATATTTATTATGGATGTAGAACAGTTTTTAAAGATCTAAATAGGGTGATATATTATGCGAATTGAAGATATGGGCTCTCGAACAAAAAGTCGATTTGACCCGCTAAGAGCCGAGAGACCATCATCTAGTCCTTTAGCGAATATAGAACATGAGGCATTTGATGACGTATTGTCTGATAACCACAAAGACAATCTTCATAGACGACTGGCGGCTCTCTTAAAGGAGATAGGAAAGCAAGGTCAGAAATTGACAAAGAGCTTAGGTATAAGAGAGCTTCTAAAGTATAAAAGGCTTATAAGGGATTTTTTAGATAATGCCATATCCAATGCATATATGCTCTATAAGGATAACCATTTTGATAGAAATGGCGGACATCATATTCAATCTGTCATAAAGACCATAGATCATAAACTAGAAGAACTTACAGAGAAGGTCTTAGACGAGGAAAAGGATAGGCTCCTAATCCTTGGCTATATAGATGATATAAGGGGTCTATTAATGGACATAATGACATAGGGTTATTTAAGTAAACCGGAGGGAATTTTTACAGATGATACATTCAAAGCTAATTGGGCAGTCTTCGCTACTAGATAGGCTGAATGGCATAATATCAGGTGGCAGGATTGCCCATGCTTATTTATTAAAGGGGCCTAAGGGGATTGGGAAAACCACAATAGGAAAGAAATTTGCAAAGATGATACTTTGCAGCTCAAAGGCCAAAAGGCCGTGTAATATTTGCCAATCTTGCATCCAGTTTGATACTGCAAATCATCCAGATTATAAATATGTAGGGCCCGTGGGACAATCCATAAGAATAGATCAAATCCGAGAGCTTAGGCAAGATATTGCAATAAAGCCCTACCAGGGAAGATATAAGATCTACCTGATAGATGATTCACATATCATGACGCAACAGGCACAAAATGCCCTATTAAAAACTCTAGAAGAACCTCCAAGCTTTGTAGTGATAATATTATGCACAGATAATATACACGCACTGCTACCTACAATTACATCCAGATGTCAGAGCATACCGATTAGGCATCTAGCCAGCAGATATATAGTAGAGATATTAAAAAAAAGGAATATAGATGAGGATAAAGCCCGAGTATATGCTCAGATATCGGCTGGAATAGCTGGAAGGGCTATTGATATATCCATGGATGAAGAATTTAAAACTTTAAGGGAGAAGACTCTAGATTATATAGGGGACCTATTTTCCAAACCAGATGTACAGATCTTAAAAGATATAGATTTATTTATAAGTAATAGAGAGAATATATGGACGATTATGGAACTACTTGCCCTATTTATGCGGGATGTGTTAGTATATAGTGAGACATTGGATAACCATCTAATAATAAATACGGATAAGTTATCCGAGATTTATAGATATTCAGAGGAAATCTCAAGGGAGCAAATAAAAGGGGCAATAGAGAGTATTAAGGCTGCGCAGAGGATGTTAAAGAGCAATGCAAACTTTCAATTGACTATAGAGAATATGTTGCTTTCGATAAGTGGAGGTGTCAAGCTTTGCATCTAGTAGTAGGTGTACGATTTAGAAATGCAGGTAAAATATATTATTTCTCACCTGGCGATATACAACTTGATGAGGGAGATAGCGTAATTGTTGAGACTGCCAGAGGTGTAGAATTTGGAGATATAGCCTTAGGGCCTAGAAGGGTTCCCGAAAAGGAAGTTGTCTTGCCATTAAAACATGTAATGCGCAAGGCATCAACGGGGGATCTACTTATATTAGAGGACAATCAAAAGAAAGAATCCGACGCTTTTGATATATGTTTAGAGAAGATAGCCAAACATAGTTTACCTATGAAATTAATAGATGTTGAATATACATTTGACGGGAATAAAATAATATTTTATTTCACAGCAGATGGCAGGGTAGATTTCAGAGAGCTAGTAAAAGATCTTGCAGCTATATTTAGAACCAGGATAGAGCTTAGGCAAATTGGTGTAAGAGATGAGGCCAAGATGATTGGAGGATTAGGGCCCTGTGGATGTACACTGTGTTGCACATCATTTTTAGAAGATTTTGAGCCTGTATCAATAAAAATGGCCAAAGAACAAAACCTTTCATTAAATCCCAGCAAAATATCGGGGATGTGTGGTAGGCTTATGTGCTGCCTAAGATTTGAGCAGGAGTTTTATGAGACTATGCAAGGTCATATGCCAGATATAGGTGAGATGATTATAACTCCTAAGGGTGAAGGGTCTGTAATTGATGTAAATATGCTAAAAGAGACTGTAAGGGCTAAGGTGCTCTTAGAGGATGAGACGTACGAAGTTATGGAATTTGGACTAGGCCAGATACAAAGGGCCGCTAAATGTAAAAATAAGGGTGGTTGCTGTAGGAAGTGATATAATAAATACTATCTTTATTCTAAAATATAGTTGATTTTTTATGGGGTAGTGATAGAATAGGAATGGTGAAAATATTAACATATCTTCACTGGGGTGATTTTATGTAAGGGGGGTGAAGGCTATGGCACACGTAATAAACGATGAGTGTATTGCTTGTGGTATATGCCTAAGCGAATGTCCTGTGGATGCAATATCTGAGGGTGACATATATGTGATAGATCCAGATCTTTGTACAGATTGTGGTGCATGTATGGATGTATGTCCTACAGGTTCCATAAGCCAGGAATAATCGCTTTAAAATACACATATTT
>JAAZLT010000004.1 GCA_012799205.1 Clostridiales bacterium | reverse complement strand
TTCATTATTTTATCTATAAGTTCAAGTGCAATATTACCCTTTCTAGATGGTATCTTACATACATGATCTGCAACACCTATATAGTGAAGATCTGCTAAAAGTAGCATTTTAAGTTTTTTCATGGCCCCTCCCCATAGTGAAAATACCTCATGTAGAGGTATTTTAAAGTGGATGTATGTAATATTATATCATATAATTTGGGAAGATAGGTGATTAAACTAATTTTGGTGTATATTATAAAGGGCCAGAGAGCTTATTCTCTGACCCTTTGTAGTAAAGTATTTAATTATCCAAGAAGTTGTAATACAGATTGTGGAGCCATATTAGCTTGCGCTAGCATTGCTGTAGATGCTTGCTGTAATATGTTCTGCTTCGTGAACTCCATTATCTCTGCTGCCATATCTACGTCTCTTATTCTAGACTCTGCTGCCCTTAGGTTCTCTGCCGATGTATCTAGGTTCTTGATTGTGTACTCAAGCCTATTTTGCATAGCACCTAGTTTAGATCTTTCTGACGAAACCTTTTCAATAGCAGCATTGATTACGGTAACTGCTACATCAGCATTAGACTGAGATGAGACGTTTATACCAGCACCCGAGCCTTCGGCTACGGTTTTGGTTTCCGCTTTTAGCTCAACACCATTGGTTACTTCGCCAGCCTCATCTTCAGCTCCTGCCTCTTCTTTTAACGTAGCTTTTATGCCATCATGAGCATTAAGTGCATCCAATACATCTTGGTTTGTGGCGATATAGTCTTCACCTTCTCCGTCTTTTACAGCGAGTGTCACATTTATGGTTTTTGCTCCCTTATCTACGATAGCCTCTGTTTCTGTCTCGTCTGATTCACCCTTTGTTATCGTTACTGTGTACTCTGTCCCGTCTTCTGCAGTAATTATAAAATTGCCCACTTCTCCAGTGGCAGGACTAGTAACAGTTTTAGCAGTATTATCAACATTTAGCGCTGTAGCATCCATAGCTTCTATGCTAAGAGACACGTTCTGCCCGGTATTTGCCCCTACATGAAATATTGCGTCAAAGCCTCCGCCTAATAGGTTTTGGGTGTTAAACTCTGTAGTTTCAGCTATCCTTGTAATTTCTTCTGCTAGCTGATCTACTTCTTTCTGGATCTCTTCTCTATCTACTTCTACGTTTGTATCGTTTGCAGATTGTACTGCTAGCTCTCTCATTCTCTGTAGGATTGCGTGGGTCTCATTTAGTCCACCTTCTGCTGTTTGAATTAGAGATATGCCATCTTGGGCATTCTTAGATGCCATATTAAGTCCTCTGATTTGCCCTCTCATCTTTTCAGAGATTGCAAGACCTGCTGCATCATCTCCTGCACGGTTGATCCTAAAGCCTGATGAAAGCTTTTCCACTGACTTTTGGCCCATGTTAGTGTTTATGCCAAGTTGTCTGTGGGTGTTCATTGCCATTAGATTGTTATTAATCCTCATTCTACTTCCTCCTTGAGTTGTTTTATGAGCTTCCTTGCTCATATATTTTGTATTTGAGATTTGCTCTCATCTATTATATCGGCAGAAAAGATATAAGCTTTAATTAAAATGTCGAAAAATATAAAAAGGATCAGCCTATTTATGATATGGCTGACCATTTATTATTCTATATGCTCTGCTGATATGTTTAATAAAAAGTGTTTGAAAATAATTATATATTTATGTAATGCTAAATCATTAGAGAAAATTTGTTTTCACATCTGAAAATTATGATATTCTATGCTATAATGTACTTAGAACTATAAAAGTTGGTGCAGCTATGACACATGAGATAGTTAATAAGCATGATATCACATTTAAAGAGGTATTTAGCCAAAAGAGGATCGCAAAGGATTTTATTATAAATAGTATACCAAAGTCTGCATTAGATGTAGTGGATTTAGATACTCTAGAGCTTGTCAAAGATACATTTGTAAATAAAGATTTGAAGGAGAGTTTCTCTGATTTAATCTATAAAGTTAAGATAAAAGATGAAGATGCTTATATATGCTTTTTACTAGAACATAAATCATATAAAGATAAGATGACTGTATTTCAGATACAAAGATATATTCTAGAATCTTGGATGATGATAGTACAAAAGGAGAATAAAGATAAGCTGCCAATTATTGTACCACTTGTTATATACCATGGGAAAGAAAAATGGAATTTAGACACTGATTTAAGAGATATGATCTATGGCTTTTATGATCTTCCCGATTATTTTAAAGAACGGATACCCGTTTTTAAGTATGATTTTCTAAACATAGGAGAATATGAAGAAGAAGACTTTGATAGATTTAAGCTGTTGACGGCTATGATGCTAAGAGCATTTAAATATGCCTTTGAAAAGGATATAGATTTAGTATTAAGGACTTTTCTCTTAGATCTACATGAGCTGGCAAAACACGAGCCCATAAGCACAGTAGAATATTATGGCCAGATATACTTAAAATATATAGAGCTAAATAATAAAAATATAACTGAAGAGGATATAAAAAGGCAAGTAGATAAATTAGATGGAAAGGGGGCTGTTAGCATGGGCCTATTGGAAAGAAGAGAGCAGATTGGTATAGAAAAAGGTAGGATAGAAGGTGAGAAAAGAGCCAGGATCAAGATAGCAAAAAACCTTTTAAGAGCTGGAGCTGAAGTGCCCTTAGTGGCAAAGTCTACAGGCCTTTCTATGTCTGAGGTAGAGGATATCCAAAATAAACTTAAGTAATATAAGCAAAGTAAAGTATGAGTGGGACCTATTATATCATCACAAAGAATATGAAAATGGTCAGCCTATTTATGATATGGCTGACCGTTTATTATTCTATATGCCCTATATATCTGCTCTAAGAGTATAAGGCGCATTAGCTGATGGGGGAATGTAAATGCTGAGAATGAAAGATGCATATCTGCCATTTTCAAAACTTTATCGGATAGCCCCAACGAACCCCCTATTATAAATGTGATACTGCTTTTACCCCTTAGGGCTAAGTTTTCCATCTCTTTAGCAAACTTTTCTGATGTAAAATCTTTGCCATCTATGGCTAGGGCTATTACATAATCTCCATCCTTAATATGCTTTACTATTCTTTCTGCCTCTTTTTGTTTAACTAGAAGTATCTCTTTGCCCTTGAGACCCTCCGGCGCCTTTTCGTCTTTTACCTCTATTATATTTAGCCTGCAATACCTAGTAAGCCTCTTTCTAAATTCCTCTATTCCCTTTTTCATATAATTTTCTTTTATAGATCCTACTGCAATTATCTTTATGTTCAATACATCTTCTCCTATCTCATGGCCACCATCATAAATACTTCAAATACAAGTAGCGCCCCTATTGCAACCATGGCCGCAGCGGCAGGTAGCATCTCTATTGGTCTTACATTCTCTCTAGCTAAGGATATATTTATATGACTTCTAAGGGCCCTATCCTCTGTAGACCTTTTAAATGCCTTTAGGCATAATATAAACATGCCTAGGCTAAAGAGGGCTATAATGCCAACTCCTATAAGTCCTGCTAAAAATGTCTCTATAGGCATATCCGATATATCGTCTATGGCAGGTCCAGCTAAATCGTCTAGCTTACTTAAGACCATGTTCGATATATAGACTATGGTTATGGCAATGGTATTGTTGGTAAAGTGATATAAAAAGCCAGATATTATAGAATCAGACCTTTGAACCAGATAGCTTATAATTATCCCTAAAAATATTATAGATGGAAGGGATGCAAGGTTCATGTGAAGGAGGGCAAATAATAGCCCACTCATTATTACACTTACCTTTTTACCCATCTTTTCATAGCTTCTTAAAACCACCCCACGAAATAAGAACTCCTCCACTACAGCTGGCATTATTGCTATACAAATAAGTGCCACAATATAGTTTCCGCCACTTTTAACGGGAGGTGTTGGCTGAGGTATTGGGGGGCCTACAAAACTTATAAGATACATCCATATATAATTTATAAATAGTACTATGCCATAGCCAAATATGGCCATTCCTATAACTAAAAGGGCTTCCTTTAACTTTATTTTATTGAGCCTTATTGTACTAGATACATCCACTCTTTTATAGAGTAAATACAAAAGGGGCGGAAGCCCTATAATAGATATCTGAAGTATAAATGTCTTAAGATAAAATTCATTGGTGCTTATACTGTCCATGTCTGCACTGCCAAATAT
>JAAZLT010000048.1 GCA_012799205.1 Clostridiales bacterium | reverse complement strand
TCCTTAGGTGGTCTCATTGCCATGCCATTTTTTAATTTTCTGCTGCAAGAAGACCCTAAAGAAACTTTCAAAATTATTCTATAAAACTACTTGACTTTAATTAGCTGGTCTAAAATATTATCTTATATTGTCGTCATATTAATTATAACCGTTATGAAAGATATGAATCAGAAAATATATTGATTTTTTCTCTATGACATTTTAGCAAAATACCTGTATAGAATATTTTAAAAAAACTCGCCATTTAACTTTACAACCTAGGATAACGAAAAAGAGATAAAATTTCCTTGCTTCTTATATATTTTAATGTTATAATCATCTAGAAAACTGAGTAGAACCTTTAATTCAGTCCAGAGAGGCTGGAAAGGGGAGCGTAAAAAACTCTCCTTTATGGTGCTCAAATATAAGGAGGTTTTTTTATGAGTGAAGAAATATTAAATGGAGTTCATGATCGCACTTTGGAAAAGAGAGGCTTCGCAAACTCATCTAAAAGAGTTATACTTGCTCTACAACATTTAATAGCAATGTTTGGTGCAACAGTATTAGTTCCCATATTAACTGGTTTCAATCCTTCCATAGCGCTATTTTCCGCGGGAATAGGAACCCTCATATTTCATCTGTGTACCCAAGGTAAAGTACCCGTCTTTCTCGGCTCATCTTTCGCCTTCATACCAGTTATATTGACAGTTAAAGAGATATATGGAGATTTGGCATATGCCCAAGGCGGAATAATAATTGCAGGACTTATATATGTAGGAATATCATTTTTAATCAAGAAAATAGGTGTAGGTAAAATCCAAAAATTCTTACCACCGCAGGTAATAGGACCGATGATAATGGTAATAGGTCTAAATCTAATACCAACTGCAATAGGGATGGCATCAGGAAACTTTCTAATTGCAGGGATTACATTGGCAATAGCATTGCTGATTAACTTTGCCGGCAAGGGCTTTTTGAAGCAGCTGTCAATATTAATAGCTATAACCATAGGATATATAATCTCAGCACATGCAGGAATGGTAGACATAACTCCTGTTGCAGAGAGTCCATTGTTTGCGATACCATCGTTCACTCTTCCCAAGTTTGATGGTGGAGCAATAGCTATAATCGCGCCTGTGGTACTTGCAGTATTTATGGAACATGTAGGCGATATAACTACAAATGGACAAGTGGTAGGTAAAAACTTTGTAGAAGATCCTGGGCTAAATAGGACACTGCTAGGAGATGGACTTGCCACCATAGCCGCAGGTATGATCGGCGGCCCTGCCAATACTACCTACGGCGAAAACACAGGTGTACTAGCCATTACTAAAAACTACGATCCATCAATATTGAGACTGGCAGCCATATTTGCGGTAGCACTGGGATTTGTATCAAAAGTAGGCGCATTCCTAGGCACTATACCAGATCCTGTGATG
Source organism: Clostridiales bacterium (assembly GCA_012799205.1). Classification (GTDB taxonomy): domain Bacteria; phylum Bacillota; class Clostridia; order Caldicoprobacterales; family Xylanivirgaceae; genus JAAZLT01. The sequence goes on along the minus strand of JAAZLT010000048.1, from coordinate 5,867 downwards.
GGCGGAATCAGTATAATGCTCTTTAGTATGATAGCACTCGTGGGAGTTCAGACTATAAAAAATAACAATGTGAAATTCAATGCTAAAAATGTAATAGTTATGGCAACTATATTGGTACTAGGTCTAGGCAGTGAATTTATACAAACTAAGTTTGACATTGTAATCGGAATACCTATAACGAAGACAGTTACAATATCAGGTCTAAGCCTAGCTGCAATAGTAGGAATAGTATTAAATACCATTCTAAATAGGGATAAGTTACAAGCATAAAATACACTAAGCTTTTAGCTCTAACATAGTTGCATAATAGTTTAGATAAAAAGGTCTTTAGGCATCTAAAGGCCTTTTTTATGCCTTATTCCAGCATCAACAGTGATAAAATAGATGATAATCGTCTTTGAAGTCATCAACTTTAATATACTAACAATTGCTTTTACTCTCTTTGCACTATTCAAAGCAAAAAGTAACAAAAAATCCTCTATAATAAAATAAAAAAACAGCATGGAAACATTTTCTCATGCTGCTTTGGCACTATTTATTGTGAAGATAACATGAAACAAAATGGCCATCTCCTTGATCTACAAGTTCCGGCGTCTTCTCTTTGCATATGGGCATTGCATATTTGCATCGCCCCTGGAACTTACATCCTGGAGGTGGATTTATGGGACTTGGCACATCGCCCGGTAAGATTATCCTCTCTCTACTCGATTCTACATCAGGATCTGGAACTGGTATAGCGGACATAAGAGCCTTTGTATATGGATGCAGAGCATTCTTATATAGCTCTTCGCTGGATGCTAACTCCACTATTACACCAAGGTACATGACAGCCACCCTATTTGAAATATGCTTGACCATGGAAAGGTCATGGGATATAAATAGGTACGTCAAATCTAAGTTTTCTTGTAGCTCTATGAGCAAATTTACTATCTGAGCTTGAATAGAGACATCTAATGCTGAAATAGGCTCATCACATACAATAAATTCCGGCTCTACTGCAAGAGCTCGTGCTATACCCACTCTTTGCCTTTGTCCTCCTGAAAGTTCATGAGGATATCTCACCGCATGTTCAGGATTTAGACCAACAAGTTCTAATAATTCATGGATTCTCGCAGTGCGTTCTTTTTCATTAGAATGCATTTGATGGACATCCATTCCCTCTCCTATAATATCTCCTATCGTCATCCTAGGATCTAGTGATGCATAGGGATCTTGAAATATATATTGAGCATTTTTCTTAAATTGCAATTTTTCATCTTTTTTAAGTCTGTGGACATCTTTGCCTTCATATAATACAGAACCACCAGTAGCGTCGTATAGTCCGACAACAGTTCTACCACAAGTACTCTTACCACATCCTGACTCTCCTACCAAGCCTAATGTTTCTCCTTTTTTGATGGAGAAACTCACATCATCCACTGCCTTCAATACCGATTTTCTGCTAATTCTAAAATATTTTTTTAGATTATTAACTTGAATCAATTCTTCATGTAATTTAGCCATTATACATCCCTCCTTAAAATATGCGGTTTTTCAACCTTAGGCGCTGAAGGATGCTTTAACCAACACGATACACTATGGGATTCATTTATATCTGTCTTTGGAGGCATTTTTTCTCTACATATCTGCATACAATATTTGCATCTAGATGCAAAAGGGCAACCTTCTAATGGTAACAATAAATCTGGTGGTGTACCTTCCAAAGAATATAGTTTCTTTCTATTTTCAGCATACAAATCCGGAACAGAACTCAAAAGAGCCCATGTGTACGGATGTTCTCCTCTATAAAAAATGTCTCTTGTCGTTCCCTTCTCAACTATCTTTCCCGCATACATAACATGTATCCTATCAGCAAAGTTTGCCACAACTCCCAAATCGTGAGTTACCAAAATTATAGAAGTTCCCATCTCGTTTTGAAGTTCTTTTAATAACTCTAAAACTTGAGCTTGGATGGTAACATCAAGTGCAGTAGTCGGCTCATCTGCTATGAGTATCCTAGGATTGCATGCAAGTGCTATTGCTATCATTACCCTCTGTCTCATTCCCCCTGAAAACTCATGGGGATAGCTATTGATTCGCTCTTCTGCTTCAGGTATACCAACTCTTTCTAGCATCTGGACAGCTTTATCCAATGCTTCCTTTTTATTGAGCTTCATATGAGTTGTTAAACTTTCAGCTATTTGATCTCCAATTTTCATTGTAGGATTTAATGATGTCATAGGATCTTGGAAAACCATACTGATCTCCGCACCTCTGAATGCCCTCAATTCATCTTTGGACATCTCTAAGACTTCTTGTCCATTATATTCAATTGACGAACCATCTTTTATTTCTGCCGGAGGCATGGGATTTAAACACATCAGTGATTTAGCAGTTACAGTTTTCCCACATCCCGACTCTCCCACAAGCGCCAATGCTTCTCCTCTATTTAAATAAAAATTTATTCCCCTAACAGCCTTAACTTCGCCTGCATAAGTATGAAATGAAACACCTAAGTTTTTTACATCTAATATTTTATCCATTATACATTCTCCTTACTGTCTTAGTCTTGGATCAAGAGCATCCCTTAATCCATCGCCTAATAATGAAAAAGCTAACATAGTTAAAGCTATCATAAGAGCAGGGAAGAATAATTGATACGGGTAGAACATTAAATTGTTTTGTGCTGCAGATGCCATAGCGCCCCAGCTAGTATCTGGTGATTGAACTCCTAAACCTATATAGCTTAAAAAGGCTTCTGAAAATATAAAACCAGGAATATCAAAAGTAATAGACACAATAATTATACCGAGAGTATTGGGAATTAAATGCCTTGTGATTATCTTCCAATCACTAACTCCTAAGGCTTTAGCTGCTATAACAAATTCCTTTTCCTTTAATTGCAGTATTTGACCCCTTACAAGCCTAGCTGTCCCACACCATCCCGTAATGCAAAGGGCAAGGAGTATCGAACCCATACCTTTACTTCTTGTCAATACTGAAATCAAAATAACCACTATCAAATATGGTATACTTACCAATATCTCCACTATCCTCATCATTATATCATCTACAGTGCCACCAAAATAAGCGGCAATTCCTCCATATATACAACCTACAAATGATGCCACAAATGCTCCTACTACACCAATGAGCATTGAAACTCGTCCACCCTTCCAAACTCTAGTAAATATATCCCTTCCTAATTCATCAGTTCCAAACCAATGCTCAGAACTTGGTGCCATATTCCTCTCTTCCACAATCATCTCTTCATGGGTATATGGAGTCAGATGGGGACCTATTATGGTCATAACTACTAAAGCTATCAGTATCACAATAGAAATCATGGCCACATTGTTTGATTTCAATCTTCGCCATGCATCCTGCCAATATGTCATAGTAGGTCTTACTATCTTTTCACTATCAGAATTTTCGCATCCAATAATTTCGAATTTTTCATCTACTGTCGTTTCCGCCATTAGCTCTCCTCCAATCTTCTATATGATATTATACTACTCTGCAACTTCTTCGGAAACTCTTACCCTAGGATCGACAACACCATATAAAATATCTACCATCAATAAAGAAACTATATATAATGCACAATAAAATATAGTCAACCCCATTATCACAGTGTAGTCCCTATTATTAACTGCATCTACCAAATTTGAACCTAACCCTGGAATAGCAAATATGCTTTCTATAACAAAAGACCCTCCAAATATACCTGCTATCTGAGGTGCTAATATGGTTATAGCTGGAATAATAGCATTTCTTATAACATGTTTCCATATTAAATTAAAATTTGAGATTCCCTTTGATTTCGCCGTAAGAATATAATCTTGGTTTATCACATCAAGAACGCTAGATCTCATATATCTAGCATAAGTTGCTACAGAACCAAAGCATAGTGCAATAGTTGGAAGTACTGTATGTTTTCCCGTTCCCCATCCAGCAGTGGGAAATAACTCAAATTTGACACTTAATACATACTGTAATAGTGCTGCTAAGACAAAACTTGGGAAACAAACCCCTAATATAGCTATAAACATTACCAGATGATCAGGCCATCTATTTCTCTTAAAGGCAGCAACTATTCCAAGCACTATACCAACAATGACACCTATAGTTATTGCTTGGAGCCCCAACCTGGCAGATATCGGAGCATGCTTTTCTATAATATCAGCCACACCTCGCCCAGGAAACTTTAGTGACTCTCCAAAATCTCCATGACAAAGATTTTTTAAAAACATTACATATTGCTCCGGCACACTTTTGTTTAACCCATATTTAGCATAGAAATTCTCTTTTACCTGAGCCGGTAAGTTTCTAGCTAATGATGATAGGGGATCTCCTGGTATTGCATGTATCAAAAAGAATGTAATGGTAATAACAATAAATAACGTTAATACCATATAAAGCAATCTTTTTAGAGTATATTTAAGCATAAAATTAACCTCCATCGTTTATAAAAGTATAGCATAAAACAATTTATACGACTATAGCTATAGTCGTATAAATTGTTTTTTAAAATCCTTTATATATTTGAAAATCCTTGTTCTATATTAGTTTCTACCTTGAGTATAGCCATACTTAAACTCGATTCCAGAACCGAATAATGGTTTCATTGTATCTTTTATATAGTCATACTGGAATCTACTAGATTTCCTATATATAGTAGGACTGATAACTGCATCTTCATATAGCAATATCTCTTCTGCTCGTTTGAAACACTCTAATCGCTCTTCATCATCCAAACTCTCTTGAGCTTTTTTGATTAATTCATCAAACTCTTCGTTTGACCATCCAGTATTAGACATTTCTGAACCAGTCATCCACATATCCATAAATGTCATTGGATCATCATAGTCTCCTGCCCAGCCCATACCTGCCAATTCATAGTCCATATTGTGCACTCTATCTAAAAATACTGGCCAGTCTACATACTCTGCCTCAACATTTATGCCAAGAGCTGTTTCGTATGCCTGTTGATAGTACTCTGCAAACCTTCTATTTTCAGCATCTGTACCCGCTTCCAGCATTGTAACTGTTATTTTGCTTGGATCTGGATCCATTCCAAGTTCTTCTAGACCCTTTATTAACAACTCTTTTGGATCTGGATTCTCCTCTGCCAATTTCTTCAGCGGTTCATCAACTACATCTCTAAATGTTGTGTCTCCCACTTTCATAACTGGTGGTATCCATCCATCAGCGGGTTCACCTATTCCATAATATAAAACTTCTACCAATTCTTCCTTATCTACAGCCAAAGTGAATGCTTTCCTTACATTTGCGTTGCTAAACAGTTCTACTTCTTGATTAAAGAATTGATATGCACCAGATGGTTCGAATTCGCTAGCATAGGTCATATCATCTCTTTGTTTAAATTTCTCCAGCCACTCTGGTTTGCTAACCCCGCATATATCCAATTGCCCATTAGAAAGCATATTATATGCCGTATTAGGATCTTCTACTATTTTATATACTATTTTATCTAACTTAACTTTATCTGCATCCCAATAGCTATCATTTTTTACTAAGACAAGTTCACTTTTATGAGTCCACTCTTCTAGTTTAAATGGTCCACAAGCCACAGTATATTCAGCTTCGGTTCCTACCTTGTCTCCCCATTCTTCCACAAGATCTTCTCTCTGTGGATACATGGTTTTGAAAGCCAACAGCTTTTCAAAATATGCACAAGGACCTTCTAGTGTAACCTCTAATGTCTTTTCATCTAAGGCTTTAACTCCTAATTCATCCAGCTCTTTTTCACCTGCGTTGCAAGCCTCTGCATTTTTTATAGGATACAATAAAAACGCATATTGCGAAGCGACTTCTGGATCTATAGTCCTTTTGATGCCATATTCAAAATCATGTGCTGTGACGGG
>JAAZLT010000047.1 GCA_012799205.1 Clostridiales bacterium | reverse complement strand
CTAGGCGATATGAGAGCCGCCTCCACCAGAGCTTGTATTTGCTCATCGGTTAAAGGGGTGTCCTTATATTTTCTTATAGAACGTCTATTATGGATAGCTTCTAATACTGGATTATTCTTCATATATATCTCTCCTTCAAAATTTAGATTTATATATTATTTTTTGCCCTTAAAGTCTAGCGCTACTGAATTTATACAATACCTCAGCCCTGTCGGCTTGGGACCATCGGTGAAAACATGTCCTAGATGGCTGCCACATTTACTACATACTACTTCTGTCCGTATCATTCCATGGCTTAAATCTTCCCTCTCTCCTATGTTTTTCTTTTGTGAGGGAGCGTAGAAACTAGGCCAACCACAACCTGCATCAAATTTGGTATCTGAATCAAATAATAAATTTCCGCAGGCTCTACAGTAGTATTTACCCTCTTCATAATGATCATTATATTTCCCGGTAAAGGGCCTCTCTGTACCCTGCTTTCTTAAAACATTATATTCTTCTTTTGTTAAAATTTTTTTCCATTCTTTATTATCTTTCATACAGTTTCTCTCCTCTACTATTTGCTATATATTTATATCGTATCATAAAATGTTTTCTATTAGCCCCTTCATACTATTGATTCTAAATATAGTATTTCCTATCGTTAAATACAAATGCTTTAGTCTAGTACCTAAGACGCTCAGCGTTCAACCATTGGAATTTAACTCCTTTTAGTGCCTATGTAAATATTATACTATAATATGATGAAATGCCAAACTCTTCTAGAGCTTATGTCAGTATATGCATAACTATTGTGCCCGATTATAATTGACACCTAATAAAATATATATCATATATTATATCAAGGTTGCAATATCTCAGCTGTTTCTTAATTATGAAACTGAGCTGATATATGTATGTAATCGATTAAGTCGACTATAAGGAGAACATGTCTTTGTACGATCGTACGGCTTAACAATACCTTTGAATAGATAGAAAGGTGTGATTTGATTGAGTAATGAAATTGATTATAAGGAAAATAAGATAGATGATATTGACACTCAAAGGGAAGGCTGTGGCTGTCCAACCCTTGTTCATCAAAGGGTATCCGTCCAAGGGACAGTTACAATTACTCCCGATATAATCAGTGGCCCCAGCAAAACTTTTTGCATTGGTGAACCAATAATAGGAGGGTGTCCTGAAGATTTAGCCCCATCGTGTTCCTTTACTGTAGCCCAGAATATTTGTGTTCAAATTCCCTTGTTTTTCTCTGCTACAGCTAGTACAGTTTCTAATGGGCTAGCATGTGATCCTGCGATGGTCGGTCCATGTAACGGTGTACCAAGTCAATAAGTCAGTATAGCTTCTCTGTAGAATAATGGGGATATCGTAATACCGGTTAATTGATAGTCGGCGGTATCCCCTCTTCATATTTGTTTGAGCCGCTGCCCCATCTAAGCACAATAATACACTAAAGGGAGGAGATAAGATTGACAGAAAACTATAGTAACTGCCCGAAAAATATTGTTGTAAATCAGTTAATTCGATCTCAGGCTAAGGTTACCATTGAGCCTAATGTAAAGCATGGCGAGCCAGAAATCACTTGCCTTGATTATAATATAAAACCAAACCATAGTTGCGAAGGAGAGCAGAAGCTTTATTATCCACCGTCAAATAAATGTGATAAGTCCAAAAGTAAATGTTCCTTTGTTCTAAGTCAATTGCTCCTAGTCGAAATCCCCATTGAAATGGATGCTAAAGTCAATGTGAAAGAAGGAATTGTCTGTTGTGGTACTCCCCATATTAGATCATTGGATAAAAAGCATAAAACTCATAACTATGATGATACCCATGAAAGTTTGACCCTATTTGATGATGAAGATATACACTAAACAAACTTAAACAGGCATCTATCTATAGATATAAAGATAGATGCCTACTTTTTATAGAACTTTTATGCCTACTCCTTCATAACACCTATTACTCTACCATTGATTATAATATCCTCTTTATTCATTTGAATAGGCTCGTATGCAGGGTTCTCTGAAATAAGCAATACCGAGCTACCCATTGGCATAAACTTTTTCATAGTGGCTTCTTGGTTTATCACAGCTATCACAATATCTCCGTTGGCAGCAGTATTTTGCCTATGAACAATTACCAAATCATCCCTATCAATTCCAATTCCGTTCATGCTATCTCCAGTTACCCTAAGTGCGAAGGTGTCGTCTTTAGAGTACATCCAATCCTCCGGCACTTTTATATAATCGTCATATTCCTGATTTACTACTGTAGGTAAGCCCGCAGCTACTTCTCCTATTACAGGTATATCAACTATAGAGCCTAACTGAATATGCAATTTACTATCATAATCGCTTATTTCTACATGTGATTCATTATCTATATCATAGGAATATAGATATTTTTTGTTATTCTTAAAGTTTATATAGGCCTTATTATCCTTTCTTTCAGGCAGAAAATGTGGGTTGCATTTTGGAATATCAATTACTTCTTCTCCTTCTCTGTTTATGACTAAAATGTCTAGGCCGTCTGTTATAACCCCATATCTGACCTTATTATCTGCTTCCATATATGATCTTAATTGATGTATACCATCCTGAATACCAATGCCAAATCGCTTTACTTCACAGAATATATAAGGTATCTCCTCCCCATTTCTGTATATATTAACTGCTATATCCACATAACCCCTTCTGGAAAATTGCTGAACAGAATATTCTAGTTCCAATAATTCAAGAGGATAGCCATAGCTTGTATTGAGTTCCTTTATCATCCATTGCCTTATAATCTCTTCCCTAGCATTTATATCTATTATTTGGTCTGTCAACTGGTATTCGTATATACCCAGAGACTTAAATGGTCTTATACTGCAATCTCTTTTCATTCTAAGGTGCTTATTTTTAATTTCTTTAATAAATTTAGATGGTTTCTGGACCGATGACATATATAATAAATCATTAGCCCTAGTCATGCCCACATATAATAGTTTTCTTTCATCAGAATCATAGCTTTCCTCTTCATCAAAATCAGCAAAGGTGGTATTAGGTATAACTCCTTCATTTAGATCAACAAGGAAAATGATCTTAAATTCGAGTCCTTTTATAGAATGTATGGTTACTAGTTTGATTTTATCAGATCCAAAATCTGGGTTGTTTCTATTTAAGATTTCACAAGGTATATTTTTAGACTCTAAATAAGTCTGAACGTTTTCTATAGATCGGCTGGTTCTAGCCACTATAGAAATATCTGAATATTTATAATCCCTTCTTAATAGGCTTACCTCGTTTGCCAAAAATACAAGTTGATCTTCTCCCGTTTTAAAGAAATTATATATAGGAGGATGACCCTGCCTATCTATAAGAGATGGCCGGACATAATCTACATTGCCTTTTATCTGCTCATCATGCTCGATTAATCCATATGCAGCTGTAGATATTTCTGTTGTAGTTCTATAGTTTTTAGAAAGTGTTCTGCTTCTCCCACTCATATCGTATCCTATCGAGGTATAAGGACGCCCTTTTCCAAGCCAGGAATGGGAATATATGCTCTGAGTATTATCGGCTACAAACATTATAGATGAATGCTTTTTCTCTTGATAGACGCATTTTAAAAACTCTAACTGTACTTTGGTTAGATCTTGGCTTTCATCAATAATTATATGCGTATATTTTTCTTTCGTATTTCTATAGACCTGATCTAATGCAAGGATATTCATAGTCTTAAAATCTATAAGATTATCCTTTTTAAGCAAACGATCATATTCTATCATCAACTCAAATATAGCAGCTCGTGTTGGAGAATTCTTTATTAGCTTCTGAGGAGTGCTACTGCCTCCATCTGCCCTACCAATTCTATCAATACCCTGATATGTATCTATATCTGCTATATTACAGGCTTTAATCCAATCAATCTCATCAAGTAAAAATATATGATTTTTCGGTGTTAATAATTTGATAGTAGGATATCTTTCCGACACTATATTAATAGCCTGTATCATCTTATTACGCTGGACTACATTATCAACTAAATTTAATCTTATGTTCTTATTTCTCTGATATGCGCTAAAGTATCTATACATCAGGCTTTCAATGGTTGTAATATTTACATTATCACTTGATACTGGCCAAAATTCGCTCTGATATTCCTCTTCATTTTCTACTGCGTTGTATTGGTATTTAATATAGTTTAATAGGGTCCTATTATAGGTCACCAATAGTATTTTATCGTCTTCTTCATGACAATAATGATTCAGTAGGAAAGGTACACGTCTAATTGATACAGTGGTCTTTCCCGAACCAGCTACACCCTTTACGAGCATGTGACCGCTTGGTTCTAACTCTACTATTCTTCTTTGTTCTATATTTAGCTTCATTATCAAATCCTCCAAATATATACTTAAATTTAAAGCCCCTATCTATATGCATTAGAATACATCTTATATGCTGTCTAAAAATCTTAAGTAATTTCCAATTAAGATGCTTGCAGAGCATTAATTCTCAATCCCATCTTATATTTTAAACGAAAGGTTTATATGTACTAATATCAAGTAAAGTATGGAAAATTTCTTAGATATCTAGTATTATAATATTAGAGACAAAATAACATACTACTAGCAAAGCATCTATATATACCATTCTATCATATATATATATTAAAAGAAAAAGTTTATAAGTTCTTCAGAAAATTTTATCTATAAAGGCTAATAGAAAATATAAGAATCTAAAATGGGAGGAAAATGTAAATGACTACCCAAATTGGCATAGCTAAAGAGATAATTACACCCCCTTTCAAGACATGTCTTGCATGCTCTCAATATTACGGAAAACCCTATATGGAAATTCATGATGATGTATATGTTAAAGCTCTAATATTATTTGATGGTATAAACTATGGACTAATAATATCATTTGATCTTCTCTTTCATGACCGCAGTTTAAACAACTCATTGAAATATTATGCATTCGAAAAGTATAATATACCTAGTGAGCATACTATCATATGTTATACCCATACTCATAATAGCCCATTTTCTATGGGATATGACAGCCATAATGCATCTGATGAATACGAAGAATTTCTACTAAATCGTGGGAAGATGTGTATAGATAGGGCCTTTACAAATATATTCGAGGGAAGCCTTCACTATGGCAGTGCGGAGGGAGATTGGAATATAAACCAAAGACTAAATGTCGATGGCAAAGTTGAAATGAAGCCTAATTTAGATGGGCCAAGAGATAATAGTATTTATTTCTTAGTGATTAAAGATAGGGATAATAAAATTAGGGCATTTTTATTAAATTATGCATGTCACCCTGTACATTATCCTGCTCCAACTATGCTCTCTGCCGAATATCCTGGCAGACTCTGTCAATTATTAGAGGCAAAGTATTATGGCGCCATCGCGATGTTTACGCAGGGGGCCGGCGCAGATTCGAGGCCTCGGGGTACTGCTAAAGCTGGAAAGCTTAAGCCGGGCATCGATGAACAAATTATAGATGGATATAGAAAGCATTTTAAATAAATTACTCCATAGAGAAAGGTCTTTTCAAACCCCTATAAGATTTTTTTCTTTCCATTTTCCAATTCGCCACTGTATTGCAGAAATAATCGCCCTTGTCCATTCATTTATCGTTATTGCAGCATAAATTCCAACAAGCCCCATACCTAATTGTATGCCTAATATATGACCGCCCCAAACAGTAATTAAAAATCCAGATATGATAGCAACCGTGGTAGGTATAATAACTTCACCTACGGCCTGTAGGGTACTGACAAGGATTAAATTATATGCACGGCCTGCCCCACGTATAATATCAATAAGTAACACTGAGCTTCCAAGGGCAAAAACAGCTGGATTATCTGTAAATAAGGAAAATACACCATCACTGACAAGATACAAACCTATGCAAATAAAAAATGTCATTAAAGCAGATATTCTCGCTGCAGAAAGAGCAAGATTTTGGGCATCCTCCTTCCTCTTAGAACCACATAACATACCTACAATAATCTGGGAGCTACGTTTCATAGCATTAGTATGCAAGACAGTAAAGCGCGAAAACATAACTACATAGACATGTGTGTTAGTTGAAACAAGGCCCAACCCATTGATAAATGATAGTAAAATAACCTGGGTTATATTAAAGACCAAAGGCTCTAAGGCACTAGGCCCTCCTATATATAGAAGTTTTTTGAGAAGGCCCACTGGAAAAGATATAAGATATTTTAAGGATAGAGAATGTCCGATCTTTTTGTAGTAGAAATAAATTAAAATTCCCAGTCCTAAAAAACGACTTATGGCAGTAGATAATGCGGCACCTTGTATACCAAGCTCCGGAAAGCCCCATCTCCCAAAAATTAGTATATAGTTTCCAATG
>JAAZLT010000046.1 GCA_012799205.1 Clostridiales bacterium | reverse complement strand
CCTCCACCTAAATGCCTGTCCACACTCAAATATATGCCTCAGATTAAAGCTATCAACATCTTTTAGCCTAATTCCATACCCTTTCACAACTACCTTCATATATAGCCATCCAATCCGCTTTAAATTTCTTCTATTATATCAAAAAAGCCTGAATGGGTATAGTACCCATTCAAGCTTTTAGAATATTCCGCGAAGTTTTTGCGCCTCCACTAGCTTTGATAGCGCCACAATATAGGCAGCCGTTCTCATGGAGGTCTCTTCCTCTACAGATTTTTTATAGACCGTTTCGAAGGCAGCCATCATCTTTCTCTCTAAATTAAGATTGATGGTACTCTCCTCCCATGCAATATGCTGCATATTTTGCACCCATTCAAAATAGGATGCTGTTACTCCTCCAGAGTTTGCTAATATATCTGGGACTACCACAATTCCTCTGTCCTCTAGCACTCTATCGCCCTTAAATGTAGTGGGACCATTTGCAGCTTCAACCACTATCTTTGCCTCTAAGGCTTTGGCCACCTTCTCATCTATCTGATTTTCCATAGCAGCCGGTATTAGAAAATCTACCTCTAGTGTAAGCAATGTGTAATTATCTATATTCTCTAAGCCCCCTTGGCTATACCCTTCTATTAGGCGTCTAGGATGATTATATACATGTTTTAAAAGCCTTGGTATATCTATCCCATTACTACAATAGATTGCGCCAGATATATCACTAACCGCCACTATTTTCGAGCCCATTTCATATAGAGATTTTGCCGTTATACTACCAACATTTCCAAAGCCCTGAATAGCTACAGTGGCCCCCTCTAGGTTGATGCCTTTTTGGTATGCAATCTCCCTTGTAACAAAGGATACACCCTTTCCTGTGGCCTCTCTGCGGCCTAAGCTTCCTCCTACAGATATGGGTTTTCCCGTCACAACTCCTGCCACCCCGTAGCCTTGTGCCTTACTGTAGGCGTCTAATATCCATGCCATGGTCTGGTGGTTTGTATTTACATCTGGAGCTGGAATATCAAGCTCTGGTCCGATTAAGGGTATAATTCCAGTTGTATATCCCTTTGTTATACGCTCTAGCTCATTTTTAGAAAAGTCTGAAGGGTCAATTGCTATACCTCCCTTAGCACCTCCAAATGGTATATCCGCCACTGCGCATTTAAAAGTCATCCAACCTGCTAGGGCTCTCATCTCATCTATATCAATATCTGGATGAAACCTTATACCACCTTTATATGGACCCCTTATACTATTGTGCTGAATTCTGTACCCTGTGAACATCTCAATCTTTCCATCGTCCATCTTAATTGGAAAATTTATAGTAAATTCCCTCTCCGGGGAGCGTAGGGTTATATAGTCCTCTTTCGGTATTTGTGCCACTTTTGCAGCTTTATCTAATTGTTCTAGCATGTTTTTAAATTGATTGCCATTAACGCTCACTATATATCACCTTTCTTACTCTGCATATATTCAAAATCATATAGATGTATTCTATCAGACCGGCCATGATTATGCAAGTTATTTTTTAGAACTTGCATATTTATAGTTTTAACCCTCTAACAGTAATATTTATCTGCAATACATTTAATCCGGTAATCCAAAATATTTCCTCTATAATATCCCTTTGGATATCTTTTAAAATAATATGCATAGCTTCCCGTGGCTCTATAATAGCATCAAAATATATAACTATTCCATTTTCTCTACTTATGACATCTATATTAAATATTCTAAATATGTCATCCTTAGCTCTATATAATACTATAGATTCTATTGCTGCATCAGATATATAAAACCTACCCATATAGCTAAATGTGGGCCTCATTACGGTCTTTTCTAGAGTTTCGGCAACCTTTTCCTTCCCATACATTCTAAATATCTTCAATGGATCCAAAAAATAGCCTGAAAAATCCTTTCTAATCTCCAAAGTGGGAACCGGGATTATATGTTTACCCTGCTCTACCCTTTGCTCTCTGGCAATTTCTATCTCCGCCTTTGATGCTATATCCTCTATTCGTGTTATTTCATAGGGCCTTGGCAAGCCCAAAGCATCTACAATCTTCTCTATCATGCCATCTGATGTCCCAAGGATCAATATAGATTCTGGCCTAAATGTTTCTATGGCATCTCTAACTTCCTTTGCATGATCTTCAGCCATAAATATAGCACGCTTTGCCGCTGCTATCATGGTAGGTTCTCTCTTGGCTGAGCTACCTGCAAGTATTTTACCGCCCTTTATTAAAAGTCCATCATCTATTATAAATTTTATACCTAACCTGTTGGCAAGGCTTATGGCCTTATAGCTCTTTCCTGTTCCACTTTGTCCTACAAGTGCATATACTCTCATATTATTCTCCTTGGAATTTCATATTATACTTGCAAAGCTTAGCTAGTTTGCATGTACTACATTTTGGGCTTCTAGCGCTGCAGACTTGCCTCCCATGGTATATAAGCCAATGATGTGCATTTGACCATTTATGCTTTGGAATTATCTGCATAAGTTGCCTTTCCGTCTCATCAACATTTTTGGCATCTACCAACCCTAATCTATTTGATACTCTAAATACATGGGTATCTACTGCTATTGCGGGTATATCAAAGGCGTTACTTAAGACTACATTGGCAGTCTTTCTCCCAACGCCTGGTAGCCTTTGAAGCTCCTCTAGGCTATCTGGGACCTGTCCATCATGCTCTTTGAGGAGTATCTTGCTAGTCTCTATTATATTTCTACTTTTGTTTCTATAAAAGCCACAGCTATATATAGCCTTCTCAAGTGCCCTTACATCCACATTTGCAAAGTCTTCAGGCGTATTATACTCTTTAAAAAGTTCCCTTGTGATCATATTAACCCTTACATCTGTGCACTGTGCAGATAGTATTGTAGCCACTAACAGCTCAAAGGGGGTGGTGTACTCAAGCCCAGGCTTTGCATCAGAGTACATATCCTCCAATATATCTAATATATTATAAATCCTTTTATCCATAAGTTAAATTACCCTCTCTTCTCTTCCTACTACACCAACTGCCTTTGACAATTTAATATAGCTCAAACAATGTAAATGCTTTCTTAGTTTTAATACAGTAGGGTTATAGTATACATTATAACGAATTTAAAAGTATTATCAAATTTAATATATATATAAGATTAGCACCGACAAAATACATTTGTTTGACGATGCTAATCCTTCATAAGCCAGATTGTTTTTTGCTATATAATATATATTATATATTCAATAATGCCCCTATATTCACCAGTCCCTTACCCTGGTCATAGATGTTTTCTGCAAGATCTCTTGCATTTTCCTTCATAATCCTCTTTATATCATCTGGTGAGAGACTAGGTCTTTTCTCCAATAATAGGGCAGCTCCACCTGCAACTATGGGAGTTGCTATGGAGGTTCCTGTCATCTTTTTGTATTGTTCTTTTAAATTAGTAGGCCTAGTACCAGATATATAATCCTTATCCGTATTTAAAGTTGTAATATCCACCCCCGGGGCTACCACATCAGGTTTCTCCCCATATCTTCCTACAGGTCCTCTGCTCGAAAACTTGGCAATTATATCATCTTCTATCTCTACGGTCCTTTTGTCGTCCACAGCTCCAACTGTAATGATCTTAGGGCTGACGCCTGGAGTTGTAATGGTAGAGCTTCTAGGCCCAGCATTTCCTGCAGCTGCCACTACAGTTACCCCTCTATCCCACACCCTTTCAACAGCCACCGCAAGGGGGTCAGCAAACCCACCTGCTACCTTCTCTGAACCAAGTGATAGTGACATTACCTTTATATTAAATCTATCTCTATTGTCAACTACCCATTGCATTCCCGCCAATATATCTGATGAGCTACCCTGTCCTCGCCCATTCATAACCTTTATGGCGATTATATCGGCCAAGGGTGCCACCCCTTGATATTTTCCATTAGAGGAATATCCATTTCCGGCGGCAGCCCCTGCTACGCAGGTTCCATGGCCATTATCATCATAGGCACTCCTTTTATTATTTACGAAATCCTTAAAGGCGGCTATCCTGCTCCTTGGCATTATAAGATCTGGATGGGGATATATCCCGGTATCTAGGACGGCTATTCCTATGCCCTTACCCCTATAGCCAGATTGATTCACGACCGTAGCCCCCACCCCTTGGGTGGCAATATTTAAAAGGGTACTTATATTCACATCATCTGAAATATATCTTATGCGCTCTGACTTTGCCATGCTCTCTAGCTCATGAGAGGGTATCTCAACAGCACATGCATCCATAAATGGCAAGCTATATCTAATAACCGCACCTAATGCCTCTAGATGCGTTGAAAAATCGTCCATATTCTCTCCAGAGCTATATACTATGGCAGATAGTTCACTAGAGCCAAGTGTCTGAGTCTTTTGTATTAGTCTTTTATCTACTTTTTCAAATATAGAACTATCTCTATTGCCTCTCAAGACAAAATCCCCCCTTTAACACAAAACATCTATT
>JAAZLT010000045.1 GCA_012799205.1 Clostridiales bacterium | reverse complement strand
TGTAAGCTGATATAGATCGGTCATCATGGTTAAATTTCTCATGGCAATCTCCTTAAATAAATTTTTAAATCGTATTTTCCATGGATATTATACATGATTTGCCAAACCTTTTCAAATAAAAACGGACCACATGAGCAGTAGTCCGCCTTTAAAGTATATTCTCTTGTTAAAATACATCTACAGGAATAATAGCACCTACTATACCTATAATAAGGGATGCTATTACAGCCCCGATGAGATTTATCTCCATACCTGCAACTACAAATTGGGACAGATATATTATTATAGCTGATACGATAAATCCAGATAGGCCTCTGCCAAATGGGGCCGCATCAAACTTAAATATTCGTTGTATCAGATAATCCACCGCCGCTATAACCAAAGCTGCTATGACTGCTGTACCAAAGGTCATATTCCTAAAACCTGGGGTTACAAGTGAGGTGACCATTAAGACTATAGCAGCCACTATAAAGTGTATTATAAGCCCTACCCAATTTACATCATTTCGCTCTTCACGGTCATCCCGGCGCATATCTTGCATATTATCTGCCATATCCACACTCCTTTCTATGGGCATAATCGTATATCGATTTTATTTTCCCCTAAAGAGTGTGTTTTCATTCTCATTAAACTTGTCAAAAGAAAGTTTTTATTGTTTTTGTCTTCGCCTTTGAATTAGTAGCCACGAAGTTCCAAATATTATAAGGACGAAACTCAAAAGTTGTGAGACTCTAAATGCTCCTAAATACAAGCTATCCGTTCTAAGCCCTTCTATTACAAGTCTTCCACATGAATACAGTACTAGGTATAGCATAAACATCTCACCTGAAAACTTTCTACGTCTTTTCATATAGAGAAGTATCCCAAATACTAAGAGATTCCATATCGATTCATAAAAAAATGTAGCCATATGCCAGCCGCCTTCAGCATCTATAAATACAGCCGCAGGAAACCATTGCCATTTAGGGTTTAGGATAGCCCTCCCATAGGCCTCCTGATTAAAAAAATTGCCCCATCTGCCTATTGCCTGGCCAAATATTAGGCTCGGTGCACATATGTCCATTATATCCCAAAATGGCAAGTCCTTCACCTTGGAAAATACTACAGCTGTTATAACTCCGCCTATGACGCCACCATATATGGCAAGTCCACCTTCCCATATCTTTATTATATCTATTAGATTATTCTTATATACATCCCATGAAAATATGACATAGTATAGCCTTGCACCAACAATTGCAGCCGGAATGGCAAAAAGGCAAAAGTCAAGTATTGCCTCCGGATTATACTTTAGCTTTTCTGCATAGTCCATGGCTAAATAAATCCCAATTAAAAATGCAGTAGCTATTATTATTCCATACCAATATATGGGCCGCCCCAGTATGTAAAAAGCAATTGGACTCAAAATATTCTCCCCCTTTTTTAGCTTTCACTAGTTACCCTTTCTTCTAGTTTACTACATTTTAGAAAATCTTTACACCCAAATTTATGGCTCTACTACAGATACCACCCTTCTATTTTCAACAAAGGCATTCTCTAGCCCTATCTTTACATCTTCGTAGGTTATACTATCTAGCACCTCTATATAATCAAATAGGTTTGACTCCTTTATATAAAGTGATACAAACAATGGTCCAAGCCCGCCTATATGATCAAAATATCTTATAAATCTACCTATCCTACCCCTTTTAGCTTGCAAAAATAGGTCCTTATCCGGCCCTTTCCTCTTTATATCCTCTATACCATTTTGCAGCTCATCTACAAGCAGATCTACATCCCGGGTCTCACCTGAGAGCACCATATAAGAGTAATCCTTCTCGCCTGTATATCCTCCACTAAAGGATCCATCTATTAATCCCTTTTCATAAAGCTCACTATATAGATCTGAAGTAGAGCCTATGGTCATATCCGAAACTATGCCATTTACAATGATCTTTTTAAGTAGTTCCTTCCCACCTCTATATATTGGTATATCCTTATATCCTATTGCAAATATAGGCCTTGAGATGGGCATTTTATGCCTTATCTCATTTTGGAAAACGCCTTTTGGCTCCTCGTAAGTGATTCTTTCAATCTCACTTTGCTCTTTTAAATCTTCCTTAAACTGCGCTTTTGCCTGCATAAAGACCTTTTCAGGTGCTATATCTCCTACAGCAAATAATACCATATTAGATGGATGATAAAATGTATTATAAGTTCTATATAGCATATCTTTATCTATTGTCTGTATGGACTCTATAGTACCACCTATATCATTTCTCACAGGATGCTTTTCATATAGCCCTCTTAATAGGTTAAAGTATACCATCCAATGGGCATTGTCTTCGTACATAAGTAGTTCTTGTGTAATTATTCCCTTTTCCTTCTCCACATTTTCATCTGTAAAATATGGCCTATTTACAAAGCCCAGAAGTAGATCTAGACTTTCATAAAAGTTTTCAGTGGTGGTAAAATAGTATGAGGTAGCATCATAACCAGTAGATGCATTAGGATCTGCACCTAGGTTAGAAAACATCTCAAAAACATCGCCCTCTGGCTCTTCAAATGCCTTATGTTCTAAAAAATGTGCAATGCCAAGGGGCACATCTGTAACCTCACTCTCGCCTGGCACAATAAAGGATATATCATTGGAGCCATATTTGGTAGCATATATGGCAGACTTTCTATAAAATCCAGGCTTTGGAAGCACATAGATCTCTAGACCATTTTTGAGCCTTTTAAAGTGGATCTTTTCGCCTAGTATATCACTTTCTAAGATCTTTATCATAATATACTAATCTCCTCTCTCAATTTTTTAGAAAATATATGGTATCAAGTTGAATTTTTTCAGCTACAGATTTTACCTCATCCATTGTAACATTATTTATTTTATCTATGGTCTCGTCTATTGTAATATCTCTTCCAGCTATTACATTTCCCAGGTAATAGTTTATAATCCTACCAGGCTGATCTTTAATACCCTTCATAGACCCTGTGATTATTTTTTTTGAGGCATCAATCTCTTTTTCTGTTATCTTACCATCTTTCAAATCCTCAAATTGCTCTTTTATTATATCTAATGCCATATTATAGTTATCAAAATCTATCCCGGCACCTACAAACATAAGCCCTTTAAAGCTCTCTACTTGAGAGAATGCATAATAGGCAAGGCTGGCCTTTTCCCTTACATTTATAAATAGCTTTGAATGGGGGCCACCGCCAAATACAGAGGAGCATACAGCTAATGCATAATAATCTTCACTAGATGGGGTAACGCCTGTCCTAAATCCTAGGTTAAGCTTTCCTTGGTTTATATCAAGGCTTTCAATATGCTCTTTAGGTTCTTTTACAGTTCTTTTTATTATAGGCTTTGGTATAGCTTTTATAGCCCTTTTATTTAGATCTAGGCTACCTCTTACAATTTCCTCTATATCCATACCGCCTACATCGCCTACTACGAATATATCTAAGGGGCTAGACTCTATAACATCCCTATAGGCCTTATAAAGAGATATAGCATCTATCCTCTCTAGATCCTCTACATTTCCATGAACATATCTGCTATATTTTTCATCTTCGCACATAACCCTTATAAGCCTTTCAATGCTATAGCTCATCTTATCGTTTATAAGGGCTTCTATGCTATTTTTAAGGTTTTGTTTCTCCTGCTCCACATAAGTCTTTTTAAAGGCACCATCTTCTAGTAGGGGCCTATTTATTATACTATTTAAAAATTCAAATCCCTTGGCTACAAGTCCTGCATTTTCACTGGGAACAAAGCTATCGTTTATCACACCTACAGAGAATCTCAGTAGATGCCTCTCCCCCCTTTTTTGAACTCCTACATCAAATATGGTCCCATACTCGCCTTCAAGGTACCTTTCTATATCCTTTAAAGTTTTAAAGTCCCTTGAACCCCTTTTCATCACTGCCGGAAGCAGAGCATTATATGTATAGTCTTCATCTAGATCTCTATGAAAAGTGTAGCTTATAGACACAGTTTTAAATTTATCTGTGTTTAATATATATAAATTGGTGCCCTCACCTATATTAACTCTCTCAATTTCCTTCACATTACAAACCTCCCCTTGGCCTTAAAATAATTTAGAGGGGTAAGCCCCTCTAAATTATTTAGGCTTTATTCTGTTTATGATTTCGTCTATCTCATCTCTAAGCCCTTTAAGGGGCTCGCCCTCCCCGATTTTATTTACCAGGGAGCCTAGACGATCAAAAAGATCCGGATCTGCGGTTACTACAACCTCATCAATCCTGCTTTCTGTATCTTCTACTACATCTTCAATCTTTTTTTTTATCTCATCAGTAAGCTCGCCCTTATAATCCTTATCAAACTCTACACCTACAACTGCAGTATCACCTGTGATGACACATGCGGCAGATCTTATTTCATCAATATCCTCCACCTTATCCGCAATCCTCTGTGCCTCTTTGCTTCGAGCATCGCCAGTGGTATTATCATCTGTGTTATCGCGCATATCCTCGTCATCATCTGGTCTTGTAGTGCCCGGCGTCTTATCATCTGTAGGTGTGCCGGGTCTGTCATCAGGGGGCGTAGTTCCAGGCGTTTCATCTGAGGGTGTGCCGGGAGTGGTTCCAGGCGTTCTATTATCATCCCTCGGGGGAGTTTCACCAGGCCTTCTCTCCACCTGACACCCAGAAGCAAAAGCCAAGACGAGCAATACGCAAATTAACAGTAGAGCTGTTTTTTTATTTATTTTCATACTTAATTCACCTCCAATAATAGTTTGCCAAGGAGTGTGAATTTTATAAGTAGAAAATTAATTTATTTTTTTGAGATTACCATATTTTTCTCAATAGACTCGTATGCCATAAGGGCAGCTTCAAGTGCAAACAGGCCATCAGCCCCTGTAACAGGCGAGGGTCTATCCCCTTCTAGGCAGTCTATAAAATCTCTTATCATAAGATAGTTCATGTCATCGCCCCAGGGCATAAACACGCTTTTATCATTTTCTTCGCTATATAATATGCCGCCTTGCTTTTCTATGTCCACATCTAAAGAGCCCTTCTCGCCTATAAATTGCATTCTA
>JAAZLT010000044.1 GCA_012799205.1 Clostridiales bacterium | reverse complement strand
CTCTTAGGTAATAGTCTTGCCTTTCTGTCTCCCATATTAGTACGGCAGGTTCCGATTCTTCATCCATGCCAAACGATAATTCTGTACCTATAAGTCTGCCGGGCATCTCTCTTTCAGTATCTAGGAACACCTCCAAATCCTGACTTAGCTCCGCTTTAAATTTATCTATTAGCCATCTATCTTCTGCTGCCTGTTCCTTCTCCTTCTCGTCTACTACCTGTTGTGCTATGGTAGTTAAAAGCTTTCGCTTCTGCTCATCATCTATGGTCTGCCCCTTTTGCGCAAGGTCTCCAATATGCTCGCCATATATATCGTATATGGTATGATATAAAGTTCCCTTCTCTAGTGGGTCTAGCCATCTGTCTATATCACGTTCTAATGGCTCTAAGGGTCTAATGCCTAATATATATACTAAAAGGTATGAATAAGGGCAGGTCCCCAGGTGCTCTAGTTGGGTGCTTGAGAGATATACATTTGACTCTTTTTGGATACCAATGTCATAATCAATTTCTATATATTCCTTTTCTAAGCTGCCTTTAAATCTCTCATAAGTCTTGGCTATACTAAGGTCGGTAGTATCTCCAAGGTCCTTACAGGGCTGCGAAGAACTATTATCTATATGCCAAAGCCACCAATCTGCTCTATTAAGTACCCCTGATCTATTCGTAGGGATAAACCCCTTAATGCTCCCCATATCTTTACAGAGCTTTTTATAATTTAGCTCTCTATCATTTTCGCAAAGCCTATCTTTTAGACGAGCAATTTGCAATAGTATAGGGGCTGGTATATTTTCCGTCCCATCTAAAATGTCAAATGCGGAATAACTAAAGTTTAGATATGCCTTAGCAGTAGATAATGTCTGAGTAAAAGTATAGATCTTTTCCCTGTATGAATCCCTTATACGTTCTAAGCCCAAATCTAACCTTCGACGCTCTATATCTAATAGAATAGGGTTTTCTATGGTCTTGCCTGGGAAGTTATTACTACTTAGGCCTACAAAGTAGTTATGGGCTCTGTCCATATATATTCCATTACTATAATGATCTATATGTAATTTCCCTGGCTCTGGTATGGAGAATCCAACATTCATGCCAGATATATGATCCTCTAACCGAGATAGGGCATCCTTTAAGGATATACTATATGATGGCAGCTCCTCTATTATCTTTAAACTATCACTTATGCTATTTTTCGCCTCAGCGTCATAACGGTTTATGACCACTGAAAAGTTCTCTATCCAATAGTGAATCCAATTTCCAAGCTTGTTAAAGTTTACAGTCCCATCTTCCTCTATAGGGAACTTTTCTAAATGCTTAAGAAATATCTCATTCAGCCATATAGTTACAGCTTTTTTATATTCTCTATCCTCATTCTCAAGCTCATTCAATCTTCTTGTTATCATCTGCCTATATTGTGATATCCCTCTTATTATAGCGCTATTTCTTAAGGTATTGCCTATAAGGTTACTACTTATTCCATCTATCGCCACATCCTTAGCAGGCCTTAAAATTCCATTTACAAACCCGGGCACAATTTCTTTTATCGAAAAATCATCCTCTATCCATCGCAGTATTGTCTTAAAAAGGCTACCAGGATTTGTATAGCTTATATTAAGCCCTTGTCCAAAAGTAATTGGTATATCATGACTTTGACATAGATTGTAGAAAAGATGGGCATAAGGATCGTTGCCAACATAGTATATAGCTACCTGATCAAAATTAATCCCCTTAGCCTTTATATCGGATAATATCTGGCGAACTTCGTTTATTTCTCCCTGGGCCCTAAACATATTTATATTCTCGGCTAATGAATAATTTGTATCCAGCTGCTTTAGCGGCAGTGATTTGATATCATAAAGATAGAGCATAGGGTTGACCTTTGAGCTCTTTCTTGTTTTACCAGCGTCTATATCCATATGTAGTGTATTCTCCGGCATTATTAAGCCTTTAGGGCGATTCATCTCTATAACCTTCCCCTCGCCATTTGAGATAGCCAAATAGAGAGACTTTTCTAACTTAGACATCTTTATATTCGATAGAATGATATATATAGCTTTGGGTG
>JAAZLT010000043.1 GCA_012799205.1 Clostridiales bacterium | reverse complement strand
GAGGGCAGCATCTGACCTGTCCATTTTCTATATTCCAAGATTCTTTCCCTTGCCATATCATATACACTTTTTGCATCTTCCTCTTTTTGCTCTTTTGCTGTATATAGACCAATATATTTATGCTCTTGCTTAGCCTTATATAAATCTTGATCAGTTAGCCCAAAAAACATGCCCCTTAGTATAGCTACAAACAGTATATTGTCATTAGGCTCTGACAAGAATCTAAATAGCTTAGATAACTCTCCAATCTCTATGCACTCGCCTAAAGAGCTTGCCCCACTTATTTGAAAGGGAATATCTCTTTGGCGCAGTGCATCTGCATATATATTCATATTAGATTTAAGTCTTGTGAGTATTAAAAAGTCTTTTGGTCTGTACTTTCCTGTAGCCATGGCCTTTTTTATATAAAGGGCAATCTCTTTTGCATCTTCTTTTATAGTCTCATTGGTATCGATTCGATTGCCCCTACTAAAACGCGGTTTTACCTGCAAACAATATACGCCATGATCGTCTTTTCCTGTCTTGTGAGATTCCATTGGTGTATAAGATGCCTGATAGGGAGCAACATCTTTGGAAAACTCTTTTTCAAATATAGGATTTAAATACTTAGAAATAGGGGCCACTGTACGAAAGTTAGTTCTTAAAATTAAGATCTCGCCTCCACTTTGTTCAATTAGTTCCCCTACCAGATTATAGATTGATATATCAGCCCGGCGAAATCTGTATATGGACTGTTTTGGATCGCCTACTACAAATAGGGAGCCTGGCTTAGGCCTGAGCTTTTGCCACTGCTTTTCATATATATTTTCTCCTGTCAAATAGAATATAATTTCTGCCTGTATAGGATCTGTGTCTTGAAATTCGTCTACCAGAAGATATGAATACCGGTTGGCAAAATAGGATCGCACTTCAGGATTATCCCTTAAGAGATCTCGCGTCTTTAAAAGTAGATCCTGGAAATTTAGAGTAAACTTTTCATGTCGAATGCTATGATAATATTTTGCGCACGATAGTGCAAACCCCATGGCCTCATAATGACAATATTCCCGCCACTTCCCTAGCACGGCTTGTATATCTTGCGCCGAAATACTTTTTATCTCATCCAATATCTCCATGGCTATCTTTGCTTTATCCCCCCATTTATATTGGGTAATTTTAAGAGAGGTAATTCGCTCAAATAAGCGAAGGAGCTCTAACTCCATTAGATCATTGGGCTTTACATATTTAATTATTTTGTAGGCATCAAATACTCTCTTTTGAACATCCCCCCAGCCATTTTTAGGCACCTGTGTAGGCATAATTGCCCTCAATTTATCTATCTCTTGCCTTAGTTTATTTGTAGCAGCATTTAAAGGCGGTTTAGACAGCCTTCTTCGTCTAAAGTCTACATCTTGATGTTCACTTAGATCTTCAAAGGCCCTTTTAAGCAAATTAGGATCAATGCCCATGCTCTCTAATCTAGCAAATGCCCCTTGATCCTTTGATCTCATATCTTTTATATATTCAACCCATATCTTCTCTTTAAAAATTGTATCTTGGCTATCATCCATCATGCCAAAACTGGGATCTATCATAGCCTCAATTGGCCTTTCCCTTAAGATATTGCCACAGAAAGAATGTATAGTATCAATAAAACAGCTCTCTAAATT
>JAAZLT010000042.1 GCA_012799205.1 Clostridiales bacterium | reverse complement strand
TAGTGAACAAAAGGCCCTATTTAAAATATTAGGGAGGCCAGATGAGGCAATTGGCGTTAAACTTACGGATAGCTATTTAATGTTGCCTATAAAATCCCTATGTGGTATAAAGTTTTATTGCAGTGAAAGTTTTATAAATTGTGTATTTTGCGAAAGAGAGAACTGTCAAAATCGGAGAACAGGCTATGATCATAAGGCTTATCAACGAAGATATATGATGCCTAAACATGGGAGGATGTTATGAATAGCAAAATATCAGCATCTATGATGTGTGCAGACTTTTTAAACCTGGCTGATGATATTCGCGAACTAGAAAGAATCAAGGTAGATTATTTGCATATTGATATTATGGATAATCATTTTGTACCAAATATTACTCTATCCCCGGACTATATTAGACAAGTACGCAATGCAACTTACATCCCTATGGATATTCATCTTATGATAAACGAACCTGAGAGACATCTAGACTTATTTGATTTTAAGGAAGATGATATAGTAAGTATTCATTATGAATCAACGCCCCATATACAGAGGGCATTAAAAGCTCTAAAGGATATTGGGGTAACAGTATCTATAGCCCTTAATCCCGCTACACCCATATATTATCTAGATTTTCTTATAGAAGATATAGATGTAGTTTTAATCATGACTGTAAACCCGGGCTATGCAGGGCAGTCTTTGGTGCCTGAAACTCTAGAAAAGATTAGGGACCTTAGAATATATTTAGATAATAGGGGTGGAGAACATGTTGCAATAGAGGTAGATGGGAACGTTAGCTTTGAGAATGCAAGGCGGATGCGAAAGAAGGGAGCAGATATTTTTGTAGCAGGCTCATCTAGTTTATTTTGTGCCGATATGAGTATTAAAGAGGCAAACAAAATATTGAGAGAGTCTATTGCCTAATGATATATAGAATATAATAGAAAATTGTGATACAAAAGGGGGAGCTTTAATATGTCGGCTAGTCAATGGTCTAGAGAAGAATATATAAGTCTTATGACATTTAAATCTACAGATAGACAGATGTTTGTCGAATTATTTGGCCCACTAATAGGCTTAGAAAAGGAGTGGATAGACCAGGGTGCCACCAAAGATGAAATTAATATGGTGGCCTTTGATTGGAATTATGTGCCTACAATAGACTGTGGAGGCAATACTGGATTAAGGGGAGGGTTTAAGCCGCAAATAGTTCAAGAGGATAGCCAACAGATTATAAGAATTGATGAATATGGGAGAAAGACCAGACTATGTAAAAATGTAGCTACTATTGCACTACCTATGGATTATCCTGTAAAGGATATGGACAGCTGGTTGGAGATGAAACCTTTTTTTGAATTTCACGAAGATAGGATCGATTGGGATTTAGTAAATAGAGCTAAGAAGGCCCAAGAGAAAGGCGTATTAGTTAGGTCAAGTATCCTTGGAGGATTTGATTTGCCAAGACAGCTTATGGGCGAAGAGGGAGCATGCCTGTGCTACTATGAACAGCCGGAGCTAATGCACGATATATTAAAGACAGCAGGCGATATGGCATTTGAGGTACTCAGACGGATTAGTGAGCATATTACTATAGATCAGCTCAGTGTACATGAAGATTTAGCCGGAAAATCTGGTCCTTTGATAGGCCCTTCTACCATTGAGGAATTTATCAAGCCATACTATAGAAAGGTATGGGATATGCTATCTTCGCGGGGGACAAAACTATTTTCACAAGATAGCGATGGTAACATCAACCCAGTAATAGAGGCATTTTTAGACTGCGGTGTAAATGTAATGTATCCTATGGAGCCAGCAGCTGGTATGGATATAGTAGAATCTAGAAAGAAATACGGAAATAGAGTTGCATTTAAGGGTGGAATAGATAAGCATGTACTAAGACAGGATAAAGAAGCCATACTTAAAGAACTAGAATATAAGATGCAGCCAATAATGCTTGAGGGAGGGACCGTATTTGGGCTAGATCACAGAATACCCAATGGGACTCCTTTAGAAAACTATAGATATTATGTAAATACAGGAAGGGAGATCTTGGGGTTGCCGCCTATTGATGGGAAACAAAAAGGATGGCGTAGGATGGCCTTTTAATATGTTAAGAAAATCATATAAATATTAAGTTTATGCAATTGTGTTAGTGTGATAAAGGCTATATAGTGATATAAAGACTTATTAATCCCGGTACTTGGATGGGAAACATCTAAGATTAGACCGGGATTTTAGTGTGATTGATAGTGTTAATATATCATTCAACAAACTAGATATAGGTCTATTATATTTATAGTAAGAGTATAAAATGTGAAGAGGTGTTTTATTGGGATGAAAGGACATTATAGTGTAATTTTAGACGATGTGGAGTGTCGTGTAGATTCTATGCTCAGGAACATGATAAGGGATAAGGATTCCTTCCATTATGGTGGGTTTATTAGCCCGAAAGATGGAATAGTGCATCCTGGAGGGGGTGTAGGAGTCTTATCGTCAATTGTACCCCTGTACTTAAATAAAGACTCAAAGTATTATAAAAATGAGATCATATATGAAAAAATACTTGCTATATTAGGATATCTAGAAAGGATTCAAAGGACAGATGGGACTTTCGATTTGTTAATAACTAATTTTTATTCTTCCCCAGATACAGGTTTTATAGTACAAAGGATTTCTGAAGTATATAGGGTGATGGAACAATGTGCTAATGGGGTCAAAATAGAAGAAGCCAAGAACAAGCTCTTTGAAATTATCAAAAGAGCAGGCGAAGGCATAAAAAATGGAGGATTTCACACGCCCAATCATAGATGGGTTGTGGCCTCTGCCTTAATGTTAGCCCATAATATCACTAAAGAGATATCTTTTAGAAATATGGCAGAAAGATATCTAAGCGAAGGCATTGACTGTGATGAAGAAGGAGAATATACTGAGAGATCCACGGGTATTTATAATGCTGTAAATAATGAAGCATTAATCATATTAGCTGAAGAACTAGATAAACCAGAACTTTTAGCTCATGTTAAACGAAATTTGGATATGATGCTGACATATATAGAATCAGATGGCACTGTATTTACTCATAACTCTGTGCGCCAGGATAAGGGGGAGGGTGTAGATGGCTATAAATTTTACCCTATACGCTACTATGACTTATATCTCAAAATGGCATATCATTTTAATGATGGCATATATGCAAATATGGCTAATGAAATTTTTTTGAATAGTCAAAAATATAGATCAAATGTACCCAATAAATTATGTCTATTTATGTTGAGACCCGAGCTTAAAGACTTTGAAATAGAACTATTGCCGATTCCTACAAGCTACCACAAATATTATGAAAACTCCGGTATTGTACGGGCTAGGAAAGATGAATGGTCTTATACGATTCTAAAAGACAATAGTTCATTTCTATTCTTCAGAAATAGTAATGTACAATGCTATGTCAAGCTCTGTGCATCCTTTTTTGCAAGAGGCCAATTTAAAGCCCATACCTTAGAGAAGAATAAAGATGGATATAAACTGCAATATAGTGCCCACGGTTTCTATAGAATGCCATTTGAGGAGGCACCTGAATCATCAAATTGGCATGAGATGGACCATAGTTTACGAGAATTGACAAGTGAACTTACCCTTAACTTCCAAGTGCATATAAAGGAAATAGATAAGGGGCTAGAGCTAAGTATAGTAACAGATGGCTGCGATAGGGTTCCTATAAAATTAGAATTTGGTTTTACGGCAAATACTTGGGTAGAAAATGATATGTTTACATTTATATCCAAACCAGGTGATGATCTGATATTAAAAGATGGATATATAAAAGTAAAGAAAGATCTAGATAGCATAAGTGTAGGGCCTGGATTTGGCAAACATGCATATGCAGCCGAGATGCGGGGCAGTGATATTAAAAGTCCATATGATTTCACAGTATATATGACTGATTTTACCAATCTCGAAAAAACAGTATACATTACTTCGAATGATAGGTGACATTTTTATATGCAGGGCTACTCTCTAAAAATTTACGGCCTGTATATCGTTTTGGTTTAGACTCTTGCACATTAAATACCATTTGAGTATAAATTAATAGTGAATATTTCATATATAAAGTGGAAACTTGCGAAAATGTTAAGAAAACACAAGAAATATTAATTTACTCATATTGTAGAGATGTGCTATATCATGTTAGTATAATATTACAAAATGATTGTAATGACAAATAACAACATCAAAAGATGAAGTATTTAAAATGCATAGTATATAGATCTATTCTATTGATTTTATAACCACTAATGCAATTATCTCTTAATGCGTGTATGCAGAAGATAGTTGAATATAACACGATTGTTATTTCACAGAGAAAGATGGTGTAATATGAGTAAACAAGTTAGTAGAGTACAATTTAGGGCCAATAAAAACATCAATGCAAAAAAGAGTAGGTTGACCAAAAGGGAAGTAGCACTTTATTTAATGATTGCTCCTGCCCTGCTCTTATACCTGGTCTTTCATTACATTCCCTTGCCGGGCATTGCTATAGCCTTTGCAGATTATAGGGTAGGCGGATTTAGGGGATGGGTAGGTTGGGATAATTTCAGGTATGCATTTAACCTGACATTCTTTTGGAAGGCTTTTAAAAACACATGGAGATTTACAATACTGAACTATTTATTCGGTTTTCCAGCTCCAATTATTTTTGCCTTACTTCTAAATGAATTGAGAATAAGAAGCTTTAAAAAGACTGTACAGACTATTAGTACCTTACCCAATTTTATATCCTGGGTTGTAATAGGAGGTATGTTTATATCCTTGCTTTCACCCTCTACTGGATATGTGAATAGCGTTATTAGACTATTTGGAGGGGAACCTATTTATTTCTTATCAAAGCCTAGACTATTTCCTTGGCTGTTTACCCTTATGAGAATTTGGAAGGGTGTAGGGTATGGATCTATTATATATCTTGCAGCATTGGCTGGAGTAG
>JAAZLT010000041.1 GCA_012799205.1 Clostridiales bacterium | reverse complement strand
TTTACTCCTATATCTCTCACTATTACTAAGGGGTTTATCTATATTAGTTTGACCTTTAAATTCTAGTATAGTCATCTGCTCCATTTGAGCGCTTCTTTCTTGCCATATCAAATATTTCGAATAGTGCTCCCGGGAGAATATTGATAAACCTGAAAAGAAATCTGCTATCTGGATTGGTAATTCTTCATGAGATTTGCTCGGATCAAGGGATTTTACTGTATGATTTGAGTCTCTCAAAGATTTTATAAACATGTCCATCTGGTAAACATATTTACCCCCAATATTACTAAGATAATCATGAAGAGTATCCCAGTCTATTCCTCCCATAACATCGGGTCGTATGTGCCATATGCTATGTTTTGGTCGCTGCTCTATAGAATATTTAAGTAAGTGAAAGAACATTCGCTCATAATTTCTTAGATCATCACGTCCCATAATATTGTGACGAGTATCGTAAATATCCCAGATCATTATATCCATTCTAATATCATATCTATAGATGTTGGCAAACAAAAAATTTAATAGTTCTTTTGCACAGTTATAATACCTTCCGTTTTTAAGTTTATTCCATTTAAATTCCTTTATGCCAAGCCCCTGAATAATATCAAATATAGCGTTGCTAATTTCGGTGTAGTATTTAAATGGAAATGTAAATGTAGATAGGCTCCGAAAACGACCTTCCGTAACTGAACTTTCATCTGTAAATGCAAGATACTCCATAGTAGTTCCCCCCTATAATTACAGACAAATAATCAACTTTAAATGGCCTAATGTCTTTTAATAGCTTAGATGAGAATAAGTTTAGTGGGTCTAGCTTTCAAGGAATGTGTAGCCAGAATTCGTAATATGGAATATCTCCCCTTTTGCATCAACTTGCCGTAACAACTTAGCAGATATTAGTTCACTCTATCTAATCATCTATCTTATTGATATGTAAACTTGATCTACTAACATTACGCCCCGCAAAATTATTAGATATTACTTGGATTCCTCTTGTACAATCTATAAGAAAATCTTGCGCATTTGATTCTAGCAGATCTGTAACCAGGTTCTCTATTCCTCCTGATTTTAGATTATAGTACACCTTCTCACCTCCTCTATGTAAACAAAAAAACAGGCTAAAAATCAGCCTGTTTACATATCCGTTGCAGCTACATAGTCTTCCCCTGTCTCTACCTTAGCTACTGTAGCACCACTAGAGAATGGATCTAGTTCTATAAATTCTTCTGCCCCTGCTTCTTTTAGTCCCTTAATGGTTCTTTCAGGGTCTAATGTCAGCACTATTATAGTGCCCCCGCCACCGGCGCCAGCAAGCTTGCCAGCCAGAGCGCCATGGTTTTTTGCAGCTTTTATCATGAAATTGTTTTGCTCTCCAGAATCTGAGATGCTATCTTGCACTTCATGGTTTTTATTCATAAGATAACCTAGCTCTTCCCAATCACCATTTATAATGGCCTTCTTACCTTCTCGTGCCATATGTGCAATCTCGCTATAACCATCTACCACAAGTTTTTCACCATCTACCCATCTTTCTCTAAGTGGCCTATGAAAATCACCAGAGTGATGCTTTATACCAGTATGGGCAATTATAAAGGGTAGATCCCCTTCTATAAATGGGCTAAGTGGCTCTACAGTTGCATAGATCTCTTCATCTAATTCCCTATAATACTCTTTCCCTCTAAAGTCCAGATAATTAAGCCCTCCAAATGTAGTGGAGTATGCGTCTTGATAGCCACATTGGCATTTCATATAGTGAAGCTCTATCACCCTATTTATCTCTGCCAGCTCATATCTATTATACTTCTTACCGGTAAATGCAAGCAGCGCTGATAGCACACTTGATAAAATAGCAGTGGAGCCTGCAAGCCCTGCTTGAACAGGAATATTTGTATTGACTCTTATCTTGGCCTTCAAGTCATATAGCTTTAAAAAGCGTAATATAGACCTTACAATATCAAAGTAGTCATCCTTGTTTTCAAAGTCATTTTTCCATTTAAGAGTGGTTGTCCCAAATGCATTTTCTATTACAAGCTCTGGATGCTTTTCTATTATAACTTCAGATCTTTTTTTAACAGAACAAGTAATCATACTCCCACCATATCCATCGGTTGGGTTGCCTATAATACCTGCCCTACCTGGTGCTGTAACTCTTAACATAAAATCTACCTCCTAAAATTGTTATAGGTTCATTCTCTCTATTACATATTGTCTAAGCCTGTATCCATATATCTCATCTCTTAGTGCAAAGTCTAAAAATGCCTCATAATAAGATGGGAAGTTTCCTATATCATATCTCTTCTCATTTTTTGAAAGGTTTACTGAATAGCCTTTCATCCCTTCCCTTAGCATTAGCCTTATAGCATCTGTAAGCTGTATCTCCCCACCCTTGCCTGGCCTTGTCCTATCTAGGCAGTCAAATATGCCAGATGGCATAATGTATCTTGCAGCAATGGCAAGGTTAGATGGTGCATTACTTGGAAGAGGCTTTTCTATAAGGTCTTTTATCTCAAGTGAGCCCCCATTATCATTTTCTATAGGGTCTATTATACCATATCTATGTACTTCGTCCATAGATACCCTTCTTGTGCCTATTACAAAGCAAGGGTCATGGCTTTTATATTCTTTTAGCATCCTCTTTAAAAAGCTCTCTCTCTCTGTAGAATATATGACAGAGTCGCCTAGTGCGATTATAAAGCTATCATCCCCTACAAAATCCTTAGCGCAGGCTACGGCATGTCCAAGGCCTGCCTGTATGCTTTGCCTTGTATAGAAAAAACTTACATCTAAATCTTCAAAGGCAAGTTCTTTTAAAAGATCTTTCTGTCCGCTAGAAGATAGATTTTTATTAAGCTCATTATCTTTATCAAAATGATCCTCTATGGCACGCTTTTTATAACCAGTTATAAATAGTATCTGCTCTATTCCAGCCTCAGCCAGCTCTTCTACAATATATTGAATACATGGCTTTCTACCAAGGGGAAGCATTTCCTTTGGCTGGGTCTTAGTAAGAGGTAGCATACGAGTTCCA
>JAAZLT010000040.1 GCA_012799205.1 Clostridiales bacterium | reverse complement strand
TATTAGGCTAAGTTTTACTTGGCTCTTACTTATTAAAAAACTAAACGTTTTAAACTCATTGAAACTTTCGGGTTTAATTCTTCATACACTGTTTAATTTTCAAGGTTCAAACTTCCGTGCCCCGTTTTTTTGGGGCTCTATTATAGTACCAAAGACTATCCATCTTGTCAAGGGCGATTTTTGTTATTTATTTTTTATTTTATTTTTTTTATTTATTGCCCTCTAATAGCCATTTCATAACAGCCCATGCTTTATCAGGCTTCTTACTATATGCCATTATAGATATTACTTTACCCTCCACATTATAGCCCGTCCCTTCAAAGGCCTTTATACTATCAGCAGGCAGTCCATATTGTTTTGCCGTTTCGTCCTCTTCCGATGCTACCTTTAGGTCTTCCAAATCTTCTATGTCTATAAGAGAAGGGTCCATATTCTTTATATAGTCTGCTATATCCATAAATGCGCCTTGCTCCGCATATAGTTTGTACATATCTTCTTCAAATATAAATATATCTCCAGATTGAGAACCTATCATCACCATCAGCTTTTGCTGTCCCGCCATATCTGTCTGAGGATCTAGCATAAATTGGTCTTCTTCCCTCGGTTCTTCCTGGGTTAAACCCTGCATTTGTCTTTGTTGATATTCAAAAGGGTTCATTGGAATGCCTATAAAATCTAGTTTTTGCAGGCCTTCCATTGATTCCATTATCTTTATACTGATTTCTTCAGTATTATCTTCATATATATAATCCCCAACTAGGAAGACTTCCATTCGTTCATCTTGGGGAATAGCCTTATTTATTTTATAACTTGTCACACCATTCCATATTAATATTGTGAATATGACAAGCAGTACGTATTTCCACCAATCATATCTAATATGGTTCTGAACTACAGTTTTGTTTAGCTTTATATCATACATATATGATCTCCTTCTGACTAAAGATATATTCTATTATAGTTTTTGCTTATATACGTATAGGCATGGTACTATGCCTATACATTCTATTATAATTATAGCTTATTTATTTCAATTATACAAGCAACCTATTCATCTACTAAACGGCAAATATAGAAAAATCTGAGGCAAAACATGAATTTTGCCTCAGATTTTATATCAAGCTTATTCTCTTGGTCGCATCGTTGGAAATAAAATCACGTCTCTTATAGAGCTGGAATCTGTTAAGAGCATTACAAGTCTATCTATTCCTATGCCTAGGCCTCCCGTGGGCGGCATGCCTATCTCTAATGCCTCTACAAAATCATTGTCCATCATATGGGCCTCTTCATCACCCTGAGCCCTCTTTTTAGCCTGCTCTAAGAATCTCTCTTTCTGATCTATTGGATCGTTAAGCTCCGAGTAAGCGTTGCCAATCTCCCTTGCTGTTATAAATATTTCAAATCGCTCTGTCAGCCTACTATCCTCTGCCAGCTGTTTAGCTAAGGGTGATACATCCACTGGATAATCTGTAATAAATGTAGGTTGCACTAAATTATCTTCTACCCGTTCTTCAAATACCTTATTTAAAACTAGCCCCCAAGTATCATTTTCTTCAACGGAAACTCCAATCGATTGAGCTTTAAGTCTAGCTTCTTTATCTCCATCAATATCTTTAAAATCAAGTCCTGTATATTCCTTTACTGCGTCTATCATGGTCATCCGTTCCCAAGGGGGAGTTAAATCGATATCTACTCCTTGATAATTTACAATAGCATTGCTAAGTAAGTTTCTAGCTATAGTATATATCATATCTTCCGCCAGGTTCATCATATCATTATAATCTGCATATGCTTGGTAAAGTTCAATCATAGTAAACTCAGGATTATGCTTTACAGACATACCCTCATTTCTGAAGACCCTACCTATTTCATAGACTTTGTCAATACCACCCACTATTATTCGTTTGAGATGCAGCTCTGTAGCAATCCTCATATATAGGTCAATACCAAGAGTGTTGTGATGGGTTATAAATGGTCTGGCTTCAGCACCACCTGCTATAGTATGCAAAATAGGGGTCTCTACTTCTAAGTATCCAAGTGCATCTAGATATTTTCGCATCTCGCTTATGAGCTTTGATCTATATAAAAATGTTTTTTTAGTATCTGGATTGACTATTAAGTCTAGGTGTCTTTGCCTATATCTTAAATCAACATCCCTGAGGCCATGCCATTTTTCTGGCAAAGGGCGTAAGGACTTTGCAAGTAGATCTATGTTCATTGCCTTTACAGAAATTTCACCTTTTTTAGTCTTAAAAACCTCGCCGCTAACTCCAATAATATCACCTATATCATAGTCCTTAAATTCTTCATAGGCATCTTTTCCAAGCTGATTTACTTGTACAAAGATCTGTATCTGGCCCTTTGAATCTAATACATGGGCAAAGCTAGCTCTGCCCATAACCCTTTTTGTCATTATCCTCCCTGAAATAACAACATCACAACCTTCTAACCTTTCAAAGTCCTCAATTATTTCGCTTGAATTATGCGTTATATTGTATTTAGTGGTTTTAAAGGGATCCTTTCCAAGCTCTCTTAAGTTTTCTAGCTTATCTCTTCTGATCTTTAGTATTTCATTTAGGTCCTCACTAACATCCTCTATAGTCCTAATCTCGTCTTTAGAATCACTCATTTACATACACATCCTTATTTCTTGATTTCCAATACCTTAAACGGCACTACTCCATCAGGCGCATTCACAGCCACTTCATCACCGACACGTTTGCCTAATAATGCCTTGCCTACTGGAGATTCATTGGAGATTTTGTTTTCTGATGGGTTTGCCTCAGCAGATCCAACAATTGTATACTCTATTATCTCATCAAACTCTACATCTAGCAAATTGACCGTACAGCCAACGCTAACAGTATCTGTCTGTATATCTTCATCATCTATTATCTTAGCATTCTTTAGCATATTTTCTAACGAGACTATTCGCCCTTCTATAAATGCCTGTTCATTTTTCGCCTCATCATATTCTGCGTTCTCTGATAAGTCGCCGAAGGCTAAGGCTTGCTTTATACGCTGAGCGACCTCTCGCCTTCTTACAGTCTTTAGATGGATTAATTCTTCTTCCAATCTTTTTATTCCCTGTAAGGTTAACAAAATCTCTCTACTTTTCATAGCTTTCTCCCCTTTAATTATACCTTTGATATATATATTTAATAGAGACAATATAAATTATTTTCTCTGCTTCTATTTCACAATACAATATAAGCACTGCTCCACGACCTATTAGCAGTGCTTAGAACTTTTTTATTTCTAACATTATAAAATATCTTTTTAATAATGTCAATATGCTAACCCACCTTCTTGCTACTAGAACTATTCTTATAATATATCATTCTAAATCTATCATATGAAACTATCTCATAACCATTCGCAACACCTCTTGGTCTTAGTTTGTGTTTTTTTATTATTCTAATAAATTTATTAAAGGTGCGCTTATCCAAAGTCCTGTTTAACACAAGCTCTCTATAGCTTCCATTTAGTATGTATAATAGACTATTACTTAGGGCCAAATGCTCCCATGGATTCAAGCTAATATTTACTTTAGCATCGCAAGGCAGCTCTAGATTGCCTGAATAAAACGATAGCCCCTTTAGAGCTTTATTAGCCTTTTGAATGTCTAGGGGATAAGATAAAATATCTATCTCTCCCCTGTGCTCCATGCCAGGCATATACTCAGTATTTATTAAAAGGTCCTTTTTATTCATACAATGTGACGGATCTGTCGTTACCTGACAAGATAGCCCTGTCCCCCTTAGTATTTTAGATGCTAGAGTATATAGCTCATCTAAGCTTTCCCCACCTATTGTCATTTTATTTATATAGGGTGATAGCATATGTACCCATGCTTTACCTAGCTCTGTATCTGCCCTCCATATACCAACTTCTATATATGGTAGCTGCCTGCCAAGTATTTTTATGAGCTCTGGCATACAGGTATATAATGTGAGTATGTGATAATGATTTGTATCAAGTACATATATACCGTTCTTATTTAGAGTAGATATCTCTCGGGCGGAAAATATATCATGTATAAAAGGTGCGGATAAAATCCCTATATCATTATCCTTAAGCGATTTAATCAAAAGGCTTAATTGGCGTTCTCTCCTCTCGAATATAAAGTTCTCACCATTATAGTGTAGTGTTGGGATATTATATATCTTACCAAGCTCCACCATACTTTTTCGATCTAGAATAGTATCAATTGGTTGTGGACCGATCATGTACTTATATAACGTAGTTGCTTTTTTAGGGAGTCTTTCTAAAAATCTGCTTTTTTGTACACTCTTAAGTCCACTATCCGGAAATGTAATCATTGCAAACTTTTCCATTTTACTCCCCCTTGCCTTTTTACAGATATTCTACTCTATACTTAAATCCCATATCACTAAAGAGGCTCCTAATTCCGTCTGCCCCTAGCTCTTTCGATGCTCTCCCCGCTATACACCTTATCATAGCTTCCATTACATTAGTCCCAAATGATCTACCCTCCAGCTCCGGCGTAGATGTCACCAGAAGTTTCACTCCTCTTTCGCGAAGTGCTACGACATCATCCTCTGTTATACTATTTGTAACTATAATCTTTCCTGTCATATCTTTTGGCATATGTTTTTTTATATATAAAAAATCACCGGCAATTATATCTGCCTGACAGTAGTATTTTGTGAACTTCTCTATAGTGGCTCTTTGCATCTCGCCTGTAGGATATAAGATCTTAAATGGCAATCTACTAATTACTGGCATTATCACATTTGCAATATTATGCAATGTCCTTATATTATATATAGGAATCGGTATTCCAAGCGCAAACATAAGATCTCCAATAATAAGTTGACTGTCAAACTCTGCAAATGATTCTGCCATTCCTAGACGATCCATAGCTGATACTATGAATGTCTTTTTCCCAGTGAGTGTTATATCACACTCATTGTGTAGAAAGCTTACAACATCTCTCTCTATTGTATCTTTAATCCATATCCCATCGAAAATCGGTGTCTGCCTAGCAGCATTTACCAAAGGCAATGCCGATTTTAAAACATATCTTCTGCCTCCATGCCCAAATAAGTATAAATCAATTCCACCCAATCCAAACGCATCAACTTTTCCATCAAGACTTTCTATAAGAGCTATGGCCTTTTTAATATCCCCATTGGTGCCTATACGCTCTATAGAAAATCTAACACCCCCAATGTCCATAATAACCCTATGGTCTCTAGAGGATGAGCCAATACTCACGCTTACAATTCTCTTCATAAGCCCTCCTAAATCAATATATGTAATGTGCCCATATATTATACGTCTTTTAAATACGCGTAAAGGATGTCTATTATTTCATCGGCATCATTCACCTTATTTATGAGTGCACGCATCTTTGCAGCACCTTGTAACCCCTTTAAATACCAACTTATGTGTTTTCTCATTTCTGGAATCGCTATTTTATGTCCCTTTTGGTCTATAGACATATTAAAATGCCTAATAGCTAAATGTATCTTTTCTTCGGGTGTAGGCTCAGGTAATAGCTCCCCTGAATCTAAATAGTGTATAATGCGATTAAATATCCAAGGATTTCCCTGTGCTCCCCTACCTATCATTATTCCATCACAACCTGTCTGTTGTAGCATTTTTTCTGCATCCTCTGGTTTATTTATATCACCATTTCCTATTACTGGGATGTCTACAGCCCGCTTTACCTGGGCGATAATAGACCAATCCGCATATCCACTATAGTATTGCTCCCTAGTTCGGCCATGGACAGTAACCGCCTGAGCCCCTTCCTCCTCTGCAATTCTAGCTATTTCTATTGCATTTATGCTGTCTGTATCCCATCCTGCCCGCATCTTTACTGTCACAGGTTTGATAGAAGATGCTACCACATTTTTAACTATGGCTCTGACTCTATCTGGATCCTTCATGAGTTTAGATCCCTCACCATTTTTTACAATCTTAGGCGCAGGGCAACCCATATTTATATCTATTACATCTATATTAGCCTTGGAAATTTCAGCTACCATATCTGCCATAATTGAGGGATCTGAACCAAATATCTGAACCCCTATAGGCCGTTCATCTTCATGTACCTCCAGCATATTATGTGTACGTTTGTTTCCAAAATAGGCCCCCTTAGCACTTATCATCTCTGTATATACCATGCCACAGCCCTGTTCTTTGCAAAGGAGCCTAAACGGCAAATCCGTAATTCCCGCCATAGGTGCTAAAAATACATTATTATCCATCTTTATATTGCCTATTTGCATAAAATCTTCTCCTATATCGTCTTAAATAACAACAAAGGAAGCTACGACATGAAATCGTAACTTCCTGCCTTAGTATCTATGCCCACCACATTCCGCCTGTATCTTCGAAAGTCATAACCTCTTGGAGAAATACTATTGCCTTAGTAAGTCCCTCATTTACAGACATCAAGCTATCCTCATGTTCTATACTTAATACATCATCATAACCAACCATACGAAGATTACTTATAATATCTTTCCATACCTGATATCCATGGCCATATCCTACTGATCTAAATAGCCAAGATCTATTTATTTCATCCCCATAATGTTTGGTATCCAGTACCCCATTTACCTTAGTGTTCATCTCATCTATCTTAGTATCCTTTGCATGAAAATGATAAATTGCAGGGCCTAGCTCCCGTATAGCTGCCACTGCATCAATGCCCTGCCAAAACAGATGACTCGGGTCAAAGTTGGCACCTATCGTATCCCCAACAGCTTTTCTTAGTTTTAAAAGCGTCTCAGGGTTATACACGCAAAAACCTGGATGCATTTCAAGGGCTATCCTTGTGACCCCATGATCATTTGCAAACTTTACGGCCTTTTCCCAATAGGGTATGAGCACCTCATTCCATTGATAATCTAATACCTTCAGAAAATCTTCAGGCCATGGGCACGTGACCCAATTTGGATACATGGAATTTGGTGAGTCTCCTGGACATCCAGAGAATGTATTTATCCTATCTAGTCCTAGTTTTTCAGCAAGCCTTATGGTCTTTTCATAGTCGGAGTGGAATTTATCAGCTATATCCTTTTG
This sequence comes from Clostridiales bacterium, assembly GCA_012799205.1. Classification (GTDB taxonomy): domain Bacteria; phylum Bacillota; class Clostridia; order Caldicoprobacterales; family Xylanivirgaceae; genus JAAZLT01. Next base: position 13,940 of record JAAZLT010000040.1, on the reverse strand, counting down.
GGGATGTACTGGATTACCATGGCAGCTAAGTGCAGATATCTCCATATCATATTTAGCTATCAGATCCTTTAGTTCGGTTATCTTGCTAACATCTTCTAGTAGCACATCTGGATCAGCATGATCAGTACCCGGAAAACCTCCAGTTCCTATTTCTACCGCCTGTACTCCTAAATTGGATAAGTATTCTAATGCCTCTTCTAGACTTTTGCCTCCTAATAAAACTGTAAAGACGCCTAGTTTCATAACGCATTCCTCCTTTGGTATTTTGTGTTATATTTACACTTTATATATATCAATACAAAAGTTTAGATAGAAACTTTTGTATCATTTGCTATATAGATCTGCCCAATATTTTTAAACGCATTGGCAAGCATGAGTTTTATCCTATTTAACTGGTTAACTTCACTCGCCCCTGGATCATAGTCTATGGCCACTATATTGACTTCCGGATAGATACTCTTGAGCTTTCTTATTACACCCTTACCAGTTATATGATTTGGCAAACATGCAAAGGGTTGTACACATACAATGTTTTTTATGCCCTGTTCTATAAGTGTTATCATATCTGCGGCTAATAGCCAACCCTCTCCAGCTTGGTTGCCGAGCTTTACCACGGATTCGGCTGCTCTAGTTAATTCATTTATATTATGTGGGGGTGCAAATCGTTTACTCTCATAGAGCGCCTCTCTCATCTCTTTTCTCCAAAATTCTAAATAGGATATCGCTATATTCCCGCCTATTTTTGCCAGTAGACTCTTAGATAAGTATCTATATTTATAATCGTGGTTGTATGCACAATATAATAAAAAGCCTGTCAAATCTGGAACTACGACCTCTGCCCCTTCCTCTTCTAATACATCTACTAAATTATTATTGGCGGTTGGATGATATTTTACAAGTATCTCTCCTACAATCCCCACTTTGGGCTTTTTTATATTCGATAACTCTAGATTGTCAAAATCAGTCACTATATCCCTTACGTACCGCTTAAACTCTGATCTTTCACCCTTTTCTACAGATTTTTTACATTTTGCCATCCATTTATCATACAGTCTAACCGCATCTCCCTTTGCTTTTTCATAGGGACGTGACCTATATAGGACATTCATAAGAAGATCCCCATATAATACAGCCATAGTACCCTTAGAGGCCATATCAAGAGAATAAGTAAATCCAGGATTCTTTTCAAGTCCCGTAGGACTTATAGATATTACGGGGATATGTCCATATCCTGCATCCCTTAGAGCCTTCCTTATAAATCCCATATAGTTAGATGCCCTACATACTCCCCCCGTCTGGCTCATCAAAATAGATGTATTATTTAGATCATAATTCCCAGAGTTTAAGGCATGAATAAATTGCCCAACCGTTATTATAGCTGGGTAGCAGGCATCATTGTTTACAAGGCTAAGCCCTTCATCTATAGCATCTTTATCTACAGAGGGCAGTACCACAACATTATATCCACAGGCCTTGAGCGCTACTTCAATGAGTTCAAAATGTATAGGCGCCATCTGTGGTGCCAATATGGTATGCCTATCTTTCATCTCCTTCGTAAATACCACCCTTTTATAAGTTCTGCCCTTCTGCCCTTTTCTAAATTTATCTTTATCTCGCTCTTTTATAGCTTCAATAAGAGAGCGAATTCTTATCTTTGCGGCACCTAGATTACTCACTTCATCGATTTTTAACACTGTATATATTTTATCATGGTTTGCTAATATTTCTTGTACCTGATCTGTAGTAACTGCGTCTAGGCCACATCCGAAAGAATTTAATTGGATAAGCTCTATATTTTCTTGAGTTGCCACAAATTCTGCCGCAGCATAGAGCCTTGTATGATATGCCCACTGATCTAAGGTCCTTATAGGTCTTTCTATTTTAGCAAGATGGGCTATAGAATCCTCGGTTAAGACTGCCATACCAAGTGAGGTTATAAGGTCTGCTATACCATGATTTATTTCCGGATCTATATGATAGGGACGTCCAGCAAGCACTACCGCCTTTATATTCCTATCCTTGACTATACTTAAAACCTTCTCTCCTTCTTTTTGTATATCTCGTATAACCCTATTACGCTCCTCCCAGCCCTCATCTACTGCTATATCTATCTCTTTTTTTGGTATCTCTAGAGATTTTAGTTCATTATAGAGTCTCCTTTTAAGCCCCTTCAAGTCGTCGAATGTTATGAAGGGATATAATAAATTTATATCCTCAGAATCAATTTTCTCTATATTATTTTGTATAACCTCTGGATAAGATATAACTATAGGGCAGTTCATATGATCATTAGCTTTTGCATCTTCCTTTCTTTCATAGAAGACACATGGGTAGAATATAAATTTTACTCCCCTATGTATTAAATCCATTATATGTCCATGGGCAATCTTTGCAGGATAACATATAGAGTCTGATGGTACTGTATCCATACCCATTTCATACACTTGCCTAGAAGAGTCACAGGATAGCTCTACCCTAAAGCCCAATCTTGTGAAAAATGTAAACCAAAATGGGTAATTCTCGTATATGTTTAACACTCTGGGTATCCCCACTATTCCTCTTGGGGCTTCCTTCCCCTTAAGGGGCACATATCTAAATAGTCTATCATATTTATATTTATATAAATTAGGTATATCGCTTTTTGGATTATCTATTCCATATGCCCTTTCACATCTGTTTCCAGATATATACCTTCCCCGCTTACCAAAGTTATTGATGGTCAAAATACAATTATTGCTACATCTACCACAGCGAACCATGGTTCTTTTATTTGAAAATTCCTCTATACCCTTGAGATTAATTAAATTGCTAATATATCCGGGGCTATACTCCTCTTTAGCTATGAGTGCTGCCCCAAATGCCCCCATTAAACCTGGAATAGAAGGTCTTACAACCTCCCTTTTGGATAATAACTCAAAACATCTTAATATGGCATCACTTGTAAAAGTACCTCCTTGAGCAACTATTTTCTCCCCAAGCTCATCTGTGTTCTTCACCCTAATGACTTTCTGAAGTGCATTCTTTATCACTGAGTAGCCAAGACCCGCTGCTATATCACCTACAGTTGCCCCCTCTTTTTGCGCCTGTTTAACCCTTGAGTTCATAAACACTGTACACCTAGAGCCTAAATCCACAGGATGCTTAGCATCTAAAGCCATATCCAAAAAATTTTCTACATCAATACCAATTGAATGAGCAAAGGTCTCTATAAAAGATCCACAGCCCGATGAACATGCCTCATTTAAGAGGATTTTATCTACTACACCATCTTTTATATGTATGCATTTCATATCCTGGCCGCCTACATCCATTATAAAATCTACCCCAGGCATAAAATATTCTGCTGCCCTATAATGTGCTATGGTCTCGACTATGCCTATATCTATTCCTAAGGCGGCCTGTATTAACTCTTCTCCGTAGCCTGTCACAGCGGAGCTTATTATTTTCGCATCTCTTGGAAGATTAGTATATATCTCCTTGAGTATTTTTAGTGCAATCTTCAAGGGTTTGCCCATATTATTGTCGTAAAAGGAATATAGTATCCTCCTTTTATCATCTATTAAAACCGCTTTAGTTGTTGTAGAACCTGCATCAATACCTAGAAAGCAGTTTCCCCTAGCCTTTTCTATACCTAGCATCTCTATATCATACCTGTTATGCCTATCTTTAAACTTATTATACTCCTTTTTATCATTAAATAATGGCCTAAGCCTCTTTATCTCCCTCTTTATACTAGAGTCAAAATGTTTTAATCTATCATATAGATCTCTAAAATCTATAGTGCTATTTTGCCTGGATGCCACGGCCGCACCCATAGCCACAAATAGCTGGGAGTTATTTGGTATTATTATCTCACCTTCTTTTAATTCTAAGGTCTCAATAAATCTCTTTCTAAGTTCTGGTAGAAAATGAAGTGGACCTCCCATAAATGCCACAATTCCTTCGATCTTTCGCCCACATGCAAGAGCAGTTATAGTTTGATTTACTACAGATTGAAATACTGACGCTGCTATATCCTCTCTAGCTGCCCCCTGATTCAAAAGCGCCTGTACATCCGTCTTGGCAAATACCCCACAGCGTGATGCTATAGGATAAATATTCTCATGTCTGCTAGAGAGCTTATCTAATCCTCTAGCATCTGTATCTAAAAGATCTGCCATCTGATCTATAAACGCTCCTGTACCTCCGGCACAGCTGCCATTCATCCTCTGCTCTAAGCTCCCACCAAAATATGTAATCTTGGCATCTTCTCCGCCAAGTTCGATAGCTATATCCGCCCCTGGTATAAGAGTTTCTACTGCTGTAGAACAAGCTATCACTTCTTGCACGAAAGGAATATTTAGCCATTTATGTACCATCAAACCACCTGATCCCGTTACAGTTGCGGTAGCATGAAAATTTCCTAAATCTATATACATCTCATCTAATATCTTTTCTACACTATTTTCTACATCAGAATAATGTCTTCTATAGCGATTATATAATATTTGGTTATCTGTATCTACAACGACTATCTTCACAGTCGTAGAACCGACATCTAACCCGATAGCTAAGGGTTCAGTAAATGTATTTATAAACTGCATGACTTCATAAAGCCCCCCAATATCCAAATTACAGATGACTTAAATGTTTTATGGATACATTATAACATAATATACAATATACGTTAAGTTTTGTACTATTCATAAGTCAATCATTTATTCTAGGGCTTTACTTGTTTATAGTAGCCTTCTTGGTTTATAATATATATGATACATTTCTATATTATAAGGAGGCTTTTTATGAATAACTTCACATTTTTTAGTCCCACATATTTTGTGTTCGGCAAGAATACGGAAAATGAAGTAGGACATTATGTATCACGGTTCGGTGGAACAAAAGTCCTTATCCATTATGGTGGTGGGTCTGTGAAAAGATCCGGACTTTTAGATAGGGTCATAAAATCCTTAGATGAGTCGGGTCTATCCTATGTCGAACTTGGAGGAGTAGTGCCAAATCCTAGGAGTGGCCTGGTATATGAAGGTATAGAACTATGTAAAAGGGAAGGTATAGATTTTGTACTAGCTGTTGGCGGAGGTAGCGCCATAGATTCGGCAAAAGCGATTGCAGCCGGTTCCAAATATGACGGGGACTTCTGGGACTTTCATTCCAAAAAGATCCCGATTACTGAGGCCCTACCTATAGGAACAGTACTTACATTAGCGGCTGCAGGCAGTGAAGGTTCTCCTAATACTGTCATAACTCATGAAGATGGAATGCTAAAGCGTGGAGCAGCTGGTGAGGCGATAAGACCGGTGTTTTCAATACTAAACCCAGAACTTACCTATACCCTTCCACCAGAGCAAACCGCTAATGGTATAGCCGATATAATGGCTCATGTGTTCGAAAGATACTTTACAAATACTAAAGATGTGGAAGTGACCGACAGGCTATGTGAGGCCATCTTACTTACCATGATAAAGGAGTCACCCAAGGTATTAAATAATCCTGAAGACTATGGCGCAAGGGCTAATATAATGTGGGCGGGCATGGTTGCCCATAATAATTTATGTGGCGTGGGACGTGATCAAGACTGGTCTAGTCATGCAATAGAACATGAACTATCCGCCCTCTATGATGTAGCTCATGGGGCAGGTTTGGCTGTGATATTCCCGGCATGGATGAAATATGTCTTAGATCATGATGTAAATCGTTTTGCCCAAATTGCCACTCGGGTATGGGGCTGTCATATGGATTTTGATAATCCAAAGGCCACAGCACTTGAGGGTATAGAGAGGCTTAAGGCATTTTGGGGTTCTCTTGGGTTACCACTTAATTTTGATGAATTAGGGGCAAACGAAAAGGATATACCCTATATGGTTAAAACAATAGGCCTAAAAGAGGATGAATCTATAGGTAATTTTGTACCGCTGTATAACGATGATATAGAAAAGATATATAAACTAGCACTATAGGGCCTTGTAATATAGTATATTAATTATCATGGCTACACAAACTAAATGGAGTTTGTGCAGCCATGATAATTTTTTTGGGATAAAACACCAACATAAATATCCTTTTAAATCCAATATTCCAATATCTTAAATACAGTTGCAATAGGCTATTATAGTAACCTTACTGTATCTAAATCGTATATAAGTTCAAATAATGGCAGATTAGATAGTATATCATATTATCCGCCCCTATAATCCCTTTGACGTATTAAGCAAATGCCGTTACTATATACATTGATATTACACAATATTATGTAGTAATTATGAGGGGGGAAATTTTTGAATATTTTAAAGAGAATATTGGGCTTATTAAGTAACTATAAATGGAGGGCTGCAGCAGCTGTAGGCCTCTTAGTTATAATAGTACTTACAAGGCTCGTGTCGCCTTACCTTACAAAAATCCTCATAGACGATATAATAAGGGGCGGCCAAGTTGAAAAGTTAGGTAAAGTGTTGACTATCCTGATTATTCTTACTATTATCAGAAGTGCATTTATCTATATTCGGTCTTATATGTTTGAGGATATATCGCAAAATCTGGTCTTTGATCTAAGACATAGTCTGTATACTCATCTGCAGCATCTTCCCTATGAGTTTTATGATAATCATAGTGTAGGCGATATTATGTCGCGTATGACAGGTGATATAGATGGGATAAGAAACTTTTTTGCAGGAGGAGCTATTTCGCTGATAGAGAACTTCATAAACTTTACAGGAGCTATAATTGCAACCTTTACATTAGATGCTAGATTAGCCTCAATACTTCTTATTGTTTCGCCAATTTTGGCCTATGTGGCTACAAAGTTTGATAAAACTATACGGCCGGCATTTGGGGCAATAAGAGAGCAAAATGCAGTACTTAATACCAAAGCACAGGAAAATATCTCTGGTATTCGAGTTGTAAAATCCTTCGCTAGAGAGGATTATGAGAAAGATATATTTTCAATCGAAAATGTGAAACAAAAGGATAAAAATATTAAAGCATCTTATATATGGGCACACTATTTTTCTATTATGGACTTTCTAAGTAGCCTAGGCCCAATCATTCTCCTTGCGGTAGGAGGGTATATGGCAATACGCGGTACCGTATCTCTTGGCACACTAGTGGCATTTACAGGTTATATGTGGATGATAACAGGACCCATGAGAATGTTAGGATGGCTCATAAACATGATTGAGCAGGCTATCTCATCAGCTGAAAAGATATTTTATTACCTAGATTTTGGATCATCCATAAAGGAAAGTGATAATCCACTATTTCCTGAAAAATTCAAAGGCCATATTAAATTTGATGATGTATCCTTTCGCTACAGACAAAATTATGTACTAAAAGGGGTTAATATAGATGTAAAGCCCGGAGAAACAATAGCCATCATGGGTGCCACTGGTACCGGCAAGACATCTATAATAAATCTTTTAGGTAGGTTTTATGACTGCACCTTTGGGCATATTACAGTGGATGATATAGACATAAAGAATTATAGATTAAAAGATCTAAGAACCCAGATGGGATATGTTATGCAGGAGACCTTCCTTTTTTCTGAGACTATAAAGGCCAATATAGCATTTGGTAGGGTGGATGCCTCTATGGACGATATAATCAATGCTGCCAAGATAGCCCAGGCTCATGATTTCATAATAGAGATGCCTGAGGGCTATGACACTATAATTGGCGAAAGAGGGACTGGACTCTCCGGAGGACAAAGACAGAGAATAGCCATTGCAAGGGCGATTTTAAAGGATCCCAAGATTTTAATATTCGATGATAGCACATCAAGTGTGGATATGGAAACGGAGTATGAGATCCAAAATGCTCTGGCAAGGGCATCAGCTGATAGGACCACATTTATAATTGCACATAGGATCTCTTCTGTAAAAGATGCAGATGAAATAATAGTATTAGAAGATGGAAAGATAGCTGAAAGAGGTAATCATAGTACCCTATTAAGCGAAAAGGGTATTTACTACACCATGTTTAAAGAACAATATAAAGATTTTGATACAATTGATTTGGAAGGGCAGGTGATTTAATTGGCTAGAGTAAAACTAATCGAAGATGAAGTTATTGAGCGACCATTTAATAAAGATCAATTTAAGCGCCTCATAAGTTATTTAAAACCCTATACATTGCAGATGGTTATCTCTCTGTTTTTAATGATAGTAGCATCTATATGTAGCCTAGCAGGACCTTATTTGACTAAGATAGCCATAGATGATCATCTGTCTGTTGGAAAACCTCAAGGTCTACAATGGGTACTCCTAATATATCTAATGGCAAATATTGCCCATTCCATATGCTTAAGGTATAGAGTACGTATAATGGATAAGGCAGGGCGAGAGGCAATTGCAACTTTGCGCCAAGACCTGTTTGATCACATACAAGGATTATCTTTCTCATTTTTTGATACCAGGCCGGCAGGCAAGATAATGGTTCGTGTCATAAATGATGTAAACTCGCTAAATGGACTTTTTACAGACGGTATTGTAAATGTATTTGTAGACCTATTTACATTGTTTTTTGTAATAATACTTATGTTTACAATAGATTTCAGGTTGACCTTAGTTTCATTGTCTACCATACCCCTGCTTCTTATTGTGGTATTTGCATTAAAAAATCAGATTAGACGTAGATGGCAAAATGTACGTAGTAAATCCTCCAATATGAATGCCTATCTACATGAGAGTCTGTCCGGTATGAGAGTGACTCAAGCATTTGTTAGAGAGGAAGAAAATGAGAAGATATTTTTAGAATTAAATGAAGATATTAAAGCCAGTTGGATGGATGCAATAAAGATAAACAATCTATTTTGGCCCAGCATCGATATAATATCAACCGTTGGTACGGTGCTTATATATGCAGTAGGACTTAAGATGTTAGGTGTTAAAGGGGTTACAATAGGCAGCCTCATATCTATAATATGGTACCTAGGCCGATTCTGGGAACCTCTAAATAATATATCTAATTTTTATAACTCTATATTAGTTGCCATGGCCTCCACAGAGCGTATATTCGAAATTATGGATACTAAATCAGACATTACTGATTCACCTGATGCAATAGATATGCCAGAGATTATAGGAGATGTAGAATTTCAAAATGTTACATTTAGTTATGACGAGAAAAAAGTGGTACTTAAAGATGTAAGCTTTAAGGTGAAAGCTGGACAGACAATTGCATTTGTAGGTCCTACAGGCGCCGGCAAGAGCACCATAATAAATCTTATAAATCGTTTTTATGATATTACAGACGGTAAGCTACTCATAGATGGATATGATATTAGAGATGTAAAATTAAAGTCTCTTCGATCTCAGATGGGAGTTATGCTCCAAGATAGCTTTATATTCTCCGGCACCATTATGGATAATATAAGATATGGTAGATTAGATGCAACAGATGAAGAAGTGGTGGAGGCTGCAAAAGCCGTTCATGCTCATGATTTCATAATAAAGATGGAAAAGGGATATGATACCGAGGTACAAGAGAGGGGCTCAAGGTTATCAGTAGGAGAGAGGCAGCTTATATCATTTGCGAGGACGCTTCTAGCCAATCCTAAAATTTTGATACTAGACGAGGCTACCTCTAGCATAGATACTAATACTGAGATATTGATACAAAAGGCTCTAGCTACACTGCTTCAAGGCAGAACATCTTTTATAATAGCCCATAGACTTTCTACTATACGAATGGCAGATCGGATAATGGTAGTTGGCGATAGTGATATATTAGAAAGTGGTAGCCATGACGAACTAATAGAGAAAGATGGAATATATAGTGAACTCTTTAAAGCTCAATATAAGTTTTTAGAAACAATCTAAGAAAAAGCCTTTGACCTACATGCTAAGGTCAAAGGCTTTTCTAATCAAATTCGTCTAAGGATCTTACTATAGTTACTTTATCTATTATCCATCTATGGTTCACCTTTTTAAGATTTACAAGTTTTTCACCATTTTCCCATCTTGGTATAAATACAGGTGGGGGGGATTCTTCCCCTTCTCTTTTCTCGTCTTGCTCCGCATTTTTTGGCTTTCCATATATATCAAATACTATTTCTTGAATGGTTGCTTCTGCATTTTTACGCCATGGCCAAGCCCATACCTTTTTTATCTTTACCTTGTAATCATATGATGATATATCAAAATCCTCATATTGGCCACTATTTAGGAGCTTATCACTATTTAAAAAACTCTGAGTAAAGAATTTATCTAAAAGTGTAGATTCAGCGTCAGATAGCACAGCGTCCGCTCTTAAGGCCATACCCTCTTCCAATATCACATATATATTTGCACAGTCATAAGCTATAAATGTCGCCATTATTAATACAACTATTACAAAGATTATAGCTGTCAGCCTTTTCGTAAAATATCCCAAGAGCTTTACCCATGTACCCATCTATATCCTCCATATTCTCAACATAACTATATATTCTACTTTTTCTAACATATTAGCACAAAAATATGGCTTTGTAAATTTACAAGGCCATATTTTTGCTTACGATTTTATTATATTTCTTTCATGTATTATTCTTAGTCCCTTTAAGGTCAGTAGGGGGTCTATAATATCTACTATATCTGATTCACCAACTATAAGGTTTGCAAGGCCGCCTGTAGCCACGACTTTTATATGTTCATGTGCAAATTCTTCTTTCATTCTTTTTACAATATAATCTATCTGTCCTATATAGCCATATACTATTCCGGCCTGTATGCTATTTACAGTGTTTTTGGCAATAATGCTTGCAGGTCTTAAAAGCTCTACCCTGGGAAGTTTTGCAGCTCTGTCGAATAGAGCGTCAGTAGATATCTTAATTCCAGGCGCTATACAGCCCCCTAGATAATCCCCACTCTCTGATATGGCACAAAATGTAGTAGCTGTACCAAAATCTATTATTATTAATGGACCACCATATAGATCATAACCTGCTATAGCATTTACAATTCTATCCGCCCCGACCTCTTTAGGATTATCGTATTTTATATTCATACCTGTCTTCATACCCGGGCCTACTATTAATGGCTGTACATTAAAATATCGTTCGGATAATGTCTGGAGTGCAAGCATAAGGCTTGGTACCACTGAAGAAATTATAACTGAGTTTATTTTACAATGTGGAATATCCCTATGTTTTAACAGGCTCAGTATTAATACTCCAAATTCATCACCTGATCTGTGATGATCAGTCGCCAATCTCCAATCTGCCAATAGCCTATCTTCATCATAGACACCTAGCACCATATCAGTATTGCCAATATCAATTACTAAAATCATCTTCTTCTCTCCTTCTACGATTGCCTAGCATGCATCCTCTTAAGAGCAGATACTACAGCTGTTATTATAAGCACCGCCACGATGATCTCCGGAATACCATGTGTCACTGCAATCCCCATTAAAAGCGCCCCTGTGCCATGTGCACCTACTCCGAGCTTTTCACCGTATGCTGCTCCATGCCTTATATAGATGGCAGATAAAACCCCTACAGTATTCGTAAATGTACCTATTGCGGCCGAAACGCCACTACCCACTCTAACTCTTAATCTATTATCCTTTTTAGATAAAAGCCTCTCTATTGCCCTATAGCTATAATAGGATGTTAAAGCTATTAACAGCCTAGGCATTATTGCCACCAAGGGATCTAAAAATACAAATGATACCGGTGTAGGATTTGTAACCGCCTGATACATACTAGTCCCTGCAAATATGAGCGCTACAAACAACCCTACTATAGGTCCTTCCACTATAGATGCAATTATCACAGGTATATGCATTATAGTAGCACGAGTGGGGCTAAAAGGTATGGGAATGATACCGAGTGGGGTAAGCCCAAGTACGATAGATATGGCACCTAATACTCCAATTATGACCAGCCGTCTAGTTGTTATTTTCATTAAAACACACCTCCGTTCAAGTTCCCAATGGGATACCTGACGATTTTTTTCAAAACAAAAGCTATCACTGTCCAATCCATTAGGTATTGGCTATGATAACTTCATTATAGCAGCTGTAAAATTATTTTTCAATAATTGTTTTTATCTAACTGTTATTATCTAACACTGCATTATTAATGGCCCTACCCATAGCAATGGCTGCGGCAGTTCCCAATATGTTTATATCCCCTTGTATATCTCCTGTAGACAGCGCAAATATGGTATCGCCATCAAACATGGTATGTACTGGACTTATAGCTTTGGCATAGCCATTATGTGCCATAGAGGCCATTTTGTTGACCTCTGCCTTTGTTAGATGAGCATTTGTTGCTACAACACCTATAGTTGTATTTTGCCCTAAAAAGTAACCTAATCTATTTCCCTCCACAAAGGTTTGTGTAGTATCTATAAATTCTCCCGTTCTCGGGTCTTTTGCTCCGGCTATTATATTACCCTTGTCTATATCTAATACATCACCAAATGAATTGACTGCTACTATTGCACCTACTATTATACCATTAGAAAGTGTAAGGCTAGCAGTTCCTATGCCGCCCTTTGTAGAATTCTCAACACCCAGTATCTTACCTACAGTTGCTCCGGCACCGGCTCCAATGCTCCCTTGCAATATATTATCATCAGATGCAGCCTCGCATGCTCTATATCCCATTTCCATATCAGGTCTTGCATTTGGGTCACCATATCCAAGATCAAATAAAACAGCAGCAGGTACTATAGGGACTCTAGCAATGCCCGTATTAAAACCTATACCCTGCTCCTCTAGATATTTCATAACTCCATCTACAGCGGCAAGCCCAAAGGCACTTCCACCACATAATGCAATTGCATGTACTTCTTGCATCATATTTACTGGATTTAAAAGGTCCGTCTCTCTTGTGCCAGGGGCCGACCCCCTAACATCGACTCCACCTATAGCCCCACCCCTACACATTATCACGCTACATCCTGTCTTTCCCTTCTCATCCCAGGCATGTCCTACCTCTATACCTTCTACATCTACTATAGAGCCATCATACATAGCCATCCATCCCCCTAACTGATACATCACCAGATATGATCTTCTTCATATGACCATTATCTAATTTAATAATCAATCCCCCGTCGCTTTCTATAGTCACAGCCTCCCCCTCTAGATATGTATCTGCACCGATAACTTTTACTCTTTTACCAAGGGTAGCTGAGCGTTCTCTTACTCTAGAGATGATACTATTTGAATCCTGATACCCCATGTACTCAAAATAAACATTCTCAAAATCTGCTAGTATATCCCCTATAATCTGAAATCTATTAACGGATTTTCCCATCTCTATTTTTAAAGATGTAGCCTGATCTCCTAGCCCTTCAGGAAAGTCCCCTAGTTCAAAATTTACATTGAGTCCTATCCCTACCACCACATACTGGATCTGTTTTGCGTCTGCCTGCATCTCTGTTAAAATACCACATACTTTCTTTTCTCCTATTAAGACATCATTGGGCCATTTTATACTTGCATTCAGGCCTGTATTTTTATGTATTGCTTCTATAACTGCTATTGCAGCAATAGAAGTTATTATGGGAGCATCAGATATACGCATTGTAGGTCTTAATATCAAGGATAGCTATACCCCCTTCATTTTAGGGGATATCCAGCTCCTACCTAACCTTCCTCTGCCGCCTATCTGTTCATCTGCTATGATAGTTGTGCCTTCTATGGCCCCTTCTCTCGCCAAATTTTTAGCAAATGTATTAGTAGATTCTACAGAGTGTAGATAGAATATATTTTGACCAAGTCTTTTTGTCTTAAGCCCATGTTTTATTATTGTTTCGTTTTCTAAGTTTCTGTCTTTGGTCTCTTTGTGCATATATCTACACTCTCCAAAATGTTCTATAATTAATCTTCCCCAAGCTTTAGCGCCTGGTGTATTTTCATACTCTTTATGAAAGATGCCAAAATTCCAAAACTACCTATAAGCATTATCAAAACTACTATATAGACCTTCGTATAATCACTAGCATATGCCACTACCT
>JAAZLT010000039.1 GCA_012799205.1 Clostridiales bacterium | reverse complement strand
GGGATCCCAAAATCTCTTAGCACATCCATAACTGCGGATATATTTTGCTGACCTATATTTAATAAATCACTTACCTCGTTTTGAAATGTAAACATCTGCGCTCCCCCCGCAATTTTGGCAGTTATATTATCTATAATAGCACCCTTAGCAACCATCTTATCGATGAGCATCTCAATTCCTGTATCAGCAAATTTGGCCTTGTTCTGATTGTTTTTAATTGCTTTGCTGGAAGGCAACATAATATGCGCCAGTCCCGCAATCTTTGTTCTATTATCATATAGAGCGATACCTACACAAGAGCCTAGACCTAATGTGTATAAAATCCCAGGACTTAATACTACATTTAAATCCGCCATGCCTACCTTGATTTTCATCTTTATATTTCTCCTAATGTCTCTAAAAGCATTTTATAAGAATCTGAATTTGGTATTAGAAATAAATGCCCAGACACACTTTGCTCACCCTGCAAAAAACTAGTCTCTATAAATAAGGCTTTATCCCCTTCTTGACCAAAAATTATAAAAGGTACGCTTAGTATTGCGCCCACCATGTCTATAGAAATAGCAGGGATAGTATGCATTATAGAAAGCTGCAATAGGCTAGAGAGTGCTGTTAAAAAGGATCCTGTCAATATATTCCCTATCTCCTTTAGAGCAGATTTCTCCATTTCATTTGGCTCTTCATCTTTTCGGTTGCTTGTATCAGTGTCCATTAAAAGCGATAATAAGCTATATGTAGATTCTATATCTAACAGGAGCATTATAGTTCCAGATATATCGCCGTAAAATTCTAGATATATTCCTGTAGTTTTCTTATCTTCGGCGCCCAGTATTGCACCTGCATTATTAAAATCTACTATATTAAGTTTTGGCACATCCATATCTATTGGTTTATCCAGCATTACAGACAAGGATGTGGCTGCATTTCCTGCCCCAATATTGCCAATTTCCCTTAATACATCAAAATGTACCTCATTTAAATCCTCTAGATTAAATCCCATACATTCTTGCCCCCTATATACACTAGCTCTCCATCAATTTTACTGCATGTATTATTGTAACCAACAGGCCATCATCATTTTTTATTACACCCTTGATAAAATCTCTTTTATATATTGCATTATTGTTTTCTTCGATATATATAACATTTAAATCCAGTGTCTCCACATCTAATACCCTATCAACTGCAAGTCCCACTCGTTCGTCCTGCGATTCTAGAACAATAATTCTCATCTCATCATTAAGACTACCTTTGTCCAGTCCAAGTTTTTGTCTAAAGGATATAATAGGAATAATATTTCCTCTTAGGTTCATTGCTCCCATTGTAGGTTTAGGTGCCTTAGGAACTCTTGTAATATTACCTAACCTTTCAATAGACTCTATATCAAGTATATCTATAGCATATATTACATCTTCAATTTTAAAAGTTAGAAATTGTTTGGTATCCATGGCATAACACCCTCCTATCCAATACTGTTTATATTCAGAATTAAAGCTAAACTTCCATCACCTAAAATTGTGGCACCGGATAATATATCAATACCGGATAAATATTTACCAAGAGATTTAATAACTATATCTTGTTGTTCAATTAAAGAATCTATCAATAATGCTATAGGCTTATCTCCCTTATTGGCAATTACTACTGTCATATCCTTAGGCATGCCATTGTCTGGAATATCTAGTATATCATGCAGCCTAATAAAGGGCATTAGTTCTCCCCTTAATGAGATGATTTCCCTATTATTAAATACCTCAATTGCTTCTGAAGATAGTTCTACAATTTCTCGAACATTATTTAGGGGTATAGCATATGCTTCTCCACCAACATCTACCAGTAGGGCCTGTATAATAGATAGGGTTAAAGGCAGCCTAATTGTAAACTCTGTACCTATACCTTCTGCAGTGCCAATTTCTACTTCCCCACCCAAAGATTCGACCGTAATTTTCACTACATCAAGTCCTACACCCCTGCCTGATACATTGGAAACTTGCTCTGAAGTACTAAATCCTGGATGGAATAAATACTGAACAATTTCTCTATCGTTTAGCCTTGCGGTCTCCTCTTCAGTAATAATGGATTTGGAAATGAGATTGGATTTTATCTGATCTACATCAATCCCGCGGCCATCGTCCCTAACCTTTATGACTATACTATTGCCATCATGCTGAGCAGATAGATCAATGTTGCCAGTCCCCGCTTTATCTGCAGCGATACGCTTATCAGGGGTCTCAATTCCATGGTCAATAGAATTTCTGATCAGATGTACCAACGGATCACCTATTTCGTCTACTATTGCTCTATCCACTTCGGTATCTTCACCATAGACATTTAATCTAATATCCTTTTTTAATTGCCTAGATAGATCCCTAACTAGCCTAGGAAAGCGTCTAAATACAATCTCTATTGGTATCATTCTCACCTGCATAACTGCCTCATGTAAATCGTTTGTCACCCTTTGTAAGTACTCCACAGATTCAGCCAAAACCGTTTGGTCATTAAGGCCTTTTGTATCCTCTATAGCATTTTTAACTATTATTAACTCACTAACTAGATTCATTAAATTATCTAACCTGGCCACATCTACACGTATATTTTTGCTAGCAGGAGTAGTTCTATTTTGGGTGTCTACTCTCTTAACATTTTGTGATCTGCCCTCTTTTTGAATAGATAGCTGGCTTATTTTATCCATATCTAGGGCAGTAGCTTGGCAACTATCAATTTCTGAAATATTATCTATAGTATTTTCTATCTGATCAGCAGATACTGTAGTTAATATTATTATAGAAAATTCAAGGCTAAATTGACCCCTTTCTATATCTTCTATATCTGGGCTTGAAGCGATTATGTCACCAATTCCCTCTAGTTCCTTAAATACTATATAAGCCCTAGCTGATTTCATTGTGCATTCTGGATTTAATCTAATATTAACATGATAAGGGTATATGTCCTTTTTTAATGCCTCTTGAATAACTCCTATATGATAAGACTCAATCATGCCTTCAATATTTAGGGCCGAATTTATAGTAACATTTGCACTTGTTTTCCCCGAAGATAGATATTCGCCTAATTGCTCCCTTATAGGTTCAATATCATATTGGGCTATATCTTGCCCATCTAATACCTGATGAAATAGATGTTCTAATATGTCTATACCCTTAAATAGCGTGTCAATAACATCTATCTGTATCTCTATACTACCATTTCTAGCAGCATCCAATATATTTTCTAGGGAATGTGTGAGCTCTGATATCTTTTCAAAGCCCATTGTACTAGCCATACCTTTTATTGTATGGGCAGAACGGAACATTTCATTTATATACTCTATGTTCTTCATATCGTCTTCGAGGTTTAAGAGCATATCATTTAAGTTTTGAATATGTTCCTCGCTTTCTTCGATAAATGATTCCATATATTGACTACTTTTCATGTCGTGCTCCTTTCATAGTTCTCTATCAGATTAATCCCCTTTTCCTCAGATATCTCTGTTCGTTAAATACATACTTAATTATCTTATCTCTAGTCGTTTCGGATATATCTATAAAAGATATACCTATTTTATACTTTCCCTCTATGCTGTCTATATGATCACATCTTACAACTTCTCCCCCCGCTACTATCTTTTCTAATTTGCCATCGAGTTTTAATTCAAATTGAGATTTGACATGCATACCGATGGGCAAAATTTGTTCATGTATTATACATATTCCACCGCCACCAATATCACTGGTATATACAGATATAGCCTCACTCTCCTCGCTATCTGTTATATCAAATTCAATATTGACTGGTATGGATTTTTGTAATCTGTAAAAATTTCGTCTTTGAAGCCTTCGAACTTTTGTCCCTCGCCGCAATTTAAAGAAATGAAGCTCTTCATCCTGATACTGAGCTATGACAGTTGCCATAAAATAATACTGCCCTTGCTTCCTATAGTAGTTAATTGCTACATTCTCCCCTATATGTAATAGGAGGGCCTTTCCCTTCCTCATTGGTGAATTTATAATAAAATAATCATCATCTATGTCTTGAACCATACTTAGGTATGCCTTTTCTTTATTTGTACCGGGGTTAAGTACAACCTCTATCCCTTCACCCAACTTCATCATAATCTCATTATGCATATCCCATAATGCCTCCAGGTTATTTTTTGCTTAATAGACTAAAGAGCCTACTGATATAAGTCCTCATACCCTTATCCTCAGCCTTATGATGACCACCTAATAAAATATTTGCGATATTTTTTATTTGTAGTGAGGCCTTAGATTGAGGATATTGCAGTATAAATGGCGATTGATGTCTTATAGATCTGCCAATGGCAAGATCGTGCTCTATTAAGCCTAATTTTACAATCTTGACATCTAAAAACTGTTTTCCGGCCCTTATAAAGTTCTCTATAGCAGCATTAGCATCTTTTACGTCATCTACCATGTTCATGATTAATTTAAAATCTATTTTATTTCTGGTTGATAATGCGACTTTAACTATACCATATGCATCCATTAGCGAGGTCGGTTCGGGGGTAGTAACTAATATTACCTCACTTGCGGCTAAAGTGAGTTTGAGATTTCTAGAGGATATTCCTGCCCCTGTATCTATAATTATTATATCAGCTAAATCCCTAATTTGAGCCAATTGTTGCAAAAATCTTTTTAAACTAGTAGGATCTATATCGGCTATATGTAATAGCCCGCTACCACCAGGCAGTACTAAAATTCCAGATGGAGTCTCTACAATTGCATCTGCTATAGCTATATTCCCTGATATTACATGAGATAGATTGTATTTTGTATGAATGCCTAATATTATGTCTACGTTTCCTAGGCCTAAGTCTGCATCTATTATAAGTACACGTTTACCTAGCCTTTTAAATGCAATTGCCAAATTTACTGCTATACAAGTCTTACCTACCCCTCCCTTACCGCTTGTTATGGCTAAAATTCTCGTATCAGTTAAGTTGACGGATTTTGTACTACCTTTCCTATTTTGCATTATATTTCTTAAGTTTGTAGCTTGATCTCTCATAGCACTAATAAATCGTCCCTAATAATAGATGGTTCTAGGACTATTATATCATCGGGAACACTCTGCCCCGTTGTCATATATGAGATAGGACGTCTTGATAAATAACAGCAATTCAATATATTGCCATAGGATGTAACTTCATCCGCCTTTGTATATATTATTTTATATTCTTCGATAAAGTCATAGCTTTTTATTATATTATTACAAGCCTGATAACTAGTGGATGCACTTATGCATAGAAATATTTCATTTGCCTCACTCAATTGAAGTAAAGTGGATATCTCCTCTGGTTGATCCTCATCTTTGATACTTTTTCCAGCGGTATCTATAAATATAATATCTTTATCCTGAAATCTTTCAAGTGGTTCTATGATCTCTCTAGGCGAATATATTATCTCAAGGGGAATATCCAGTATATTACTATATATCTCTAGTTGATTAGCAGCCCCTATTCTATATGTATCAGCAGTCACCAATCCTACATCATAGCCATGTACTATGGAATATTTAGCTGCCAATTTTGCTAAGGTCGTAGTTTTACCCACGCCTGTGGGGCCTATAAATAATACCCGAATTTGTCTATCCAAATCTACTGGTATTGGATGCGGCCTACCTATATAGCTATCTATAGTAGCCCTTAGCAGCGTTAGCGGTTCTCTTTTAGCTTGCAATTGGCTATTTAATTGACTCTGTCTAATCAAATCTAGTGCAATATCTTTTTGAACTTCTTTTTCTACGAGCCTTTCGAAGAAGTTATCATAGGGTGCTGGCAAATCCCTATTTACACTAATCCCCATGGGTTCAACTCTATCTATGTGTTTTTTAGATGTTTGATCTGATCGGTCAGCAGCGGCAACTATCTCTATCAAAGGTTTGGTGAATAGACCCTTTAACCCCTTTTGCCGGATCTTTCTAGTACTTATTATTATAGCATCATCACCTAATCCATCCTTTACTTTATTTACAACTTCTTGATTAGTTCTACCTAAGTATCTTTGTACTCTCATCTTGCACCCCCAATTGTACCAATGGATTGAATTTCAACTACATCATCCAATTCATTATACGATAGGACTACTAAATTTGGAAAAAATTTTTCTATTAGCCTCTTGAAATAGATCCTAACTATAGGGGCCGTCAATATAATAGGCTGCGGCCCTAAATGTATATCATCCTCTAGCTTAGCATATAGATTATCATAGATATTTTGTATTGTATCCGGATCTAAAGATAGATAAGATCCTTGGCTAGTCTCTTTTACATTATCCATAATAAGCTGCTCTAGTTGTGGGTCCAATGTGAGAACTTTACCCTGGCCGCTGGGTATAAATCTTTTAGTTATCGCCCTTGCTAATGCCTGGCGTACATACTCTGTCAAAACATCTATGTCTTCGGTTAACTCTGCAGAGTCTGCTAAAGTCTCAACGATGGTAACTAAATCCCTTATTGGTATATTCTCTCTTATTAAATTCGAAAGAACCTTTTGGACTTGGCCTAGAGAAAGTAGCTTAGGGACAGTTTCATCTATAAGAGTTGGATGAGTCTGTCTTAAATTATCTAAAAGTGAGTTGACTTCTTCTCTACCCAGTAGTTCATGTCCATTCCTTTTTATAATTTCAGTAAAATGTGTAGCTATCACTGATGAGGAATCTACCACAGTATATCCTAGCATTTCTGCCCTATCTTTTTGTTCATCTTTTATCCATTTTGCGGGCAACCCAAATGTCGGGTCAAATGTATCTATGCCTTGTATATCTCCTTCTGCGGCACCTGAATCCATCGCTAAAAAATGATCTGTTAACACCTGGCCCCTGGCAGCCTCTACTCCATTTATCTTTATTATATACTCATTTGGATCTAGTTGTATATTATCTCTAAATCTAACAATGGGTACAATAAATCCAAGATCCAGTGCAATTTGTCTTCTTATCATTACCGTCCGATCTAGCAGGTCGCCGCCCTGAGATACGTCTACCAATGGTATTAGGCCATAACCCAGTTCCAATTCAAGAGGGTCTACATGCAATAAATCGATAACATTTTCTGGACTTCGGATATCCTCTATCTGTTCCTCCATAGATTCGACATCTTCATCTAATGCCAATCTTTTTGTATCTATTTTAAGTCTATAGCCTAGAAAACCAAGGCTAGCCGAAAACATTAATAGTATACCCGTGGGGAATCCTGGGAAAAATGCCATAACAAGCAAGAAAGCTGCAGCTAAGATTATAGCCATGGGCTGATTGGCGGATTGCCTTATAAAGTCTTCGCCGAAGCTTGTATCAGATGCCGCCCGGGTAACTATTATACCTGAGGCAGTGGATATTAATAGCGCAGGTATTTGACTAATGAGCCCATCGCCTACAGTCATTGTAGTATATACGTCTACGGCCTCTCGTATTGACATATCTTTATATCCAGTTAGTATACCACCTATGATGTTTATGATAATGATTATTATGCCAACTATTGCATCACCTTTTACAAATTTACTTGCCCCATCCATAGCCCCATAAAAATCGGCCTCTCTTTGAACATCCCTTCTTCGGATTTTTGCTGTCTGTTCATCTATAAGCCCCGTATTTAAATCTGCATCTATGGCCATTTGTTTTCCCGGCATAGAGTCTAAAGTAAATCTAGCGGCTACTTCGGCCACCCTTTCCGCACCTTTGGTGATAACAATAAATTGTACTATGGCAATTATCAGAAAGACTACAAATCCTACAGCAATATTATCCTTTATTACAAAATTTCCAAAGGTTTCGATTAATGTACCTGCATAGCCTTCACCTAGTATCAGTTTTGTAGAGGATATATTTAATGCCAACCTAAACAAAGTAGCTATAAGAAGTAGAGAAGGAAACACTGAAAACTCTAATGGTTCATTTATATAAAGTGTCGTCAGCAGAATTATCAATGATAATGCCAGATTTACAGTCAATAGCATATCTAATAATACGGTGTTTAAAGGTAATATTATAAGCATTATAATAAATATAATAGCAATAGAAATAAATATGTCTGCAAATTTCAACTATATCCCCCCCTTTTGGTTATCTTTCATTATCTAGGCTATATACATATGCTAAAACTTCGGCCACGGCATGATAAAGTTCAGCAGGTATGACACTCCCTATCTCGGTAGTATCATATAATGTTTTAGCCAAAGGTTTATCTTCTACTATAGCAATATTATGTTGTCTTGCTCTTTCCTTTATATTTTCTGCCACATATCCTTGCCCCTTTGCAATTACAATTGGGGCATCATTTTCATCTGAATCGTATACTATGGCCACAGCAATATGAGTTGGGTTCACTATGACTACATCGGCCTTTGGTATTTCTTGCATCATTCGACTCATACTCATCTGTCTTTGTAGTTGTCTAATGCGTCTTTTGACCTCCGGGTCTCCCTCTGTTTCCTTATATTCTTCTTTAACTTCATGTTTTGTCATTCTCAAATCCTTTTCATAATCCCACCACTGATATATATAATCAAAAACTGACATGGCTAGCAAAGCAAATCCACATCTAATTGCAATATTAAATATCTGAGCGAGTATATAGCCAAATGCAGCCCCAATTTGCATATCCAAAAGTGAGGGCATGGCTCTTATGTTCTCAAAAAATACATCGTATACAACGCCGATTATAATACCTAGTTTCACTAATGATTTTAAAAGTTCATATATGGATCTCTTAGAAAAAAGTCTTTTAAATCCCTGTATAGGATTTATTCTATTTAAATCAGGTTTTAAAGGAGCACCCGTAAATATAAACCCTACTTGCAAATAGTTTACAACTATAGCTACAATAAGGCAGCTAGCTAATATGGGGAAGATTGTCAAAAATGACTTTATGGTGATATCTATAAGATTTTTATGTAATCCGCTATAAGTGAAAAATGTATCTATAGGCATATCCATATATAAATAATCCACAAATATATTCTTTAGATTTCCCATGATATTGCCCGCAAAGAGCTTTATTATAGTAAACGTGATCAATATCATAATTGATGCGTTTATCTCTATGCTCTTGATAACCTGCCCCTTTTCTCTTGCCTCTCTTCTCCTTTTTGGGGTTGCCTTTTCAGTCTTTTCCCCGGCAAATAATTGTAAATCAATAAATATACTATCTCTATTTTTCAATTAGACATCATCATCTCTATAATGTTTTTCATATCATCTAGCATATCCATGAAACTGTGGCCCAGTGTAGATATAAGTGCAGGTATAAATATAAATAGTGTAAATAGGCCTATAAAGATTTTTAGAGGTATACCTATTGCAAATATATTAATTTGTGGTATCGATCTAGTCATAAGACCCAGCACTCCCTCAGTTATTAACGCTGCCCCAATTATAGGTAAAGATAATGTAACTGCAAGTTCAAAGGCTTTCTTGAAAATAATTACCAATACATGAAATATATCAGCTGTTAATTCAACCTGCCCTATGGGGATCATATCGAAACTAATCACCAATAAGTTTACTATCTGATGATGTCCATCGATAATTAAAAAGAGTAGTAGTGCTATAATATTATTAAAATTACCCAAAAGTGGTACCTGTATATTATTATGCGGATCTAATATATTGACCATTCCAAACCCGATCTGTGAGTCAATTAGTTGACCTGATAGAAGTATTGCAGAGAATACCACAGTGGTGATATAGCCAAATATAAATCCAAGGAATAACTCTTTTATAATCAGAAACATAAGTCCTACAACATTATGTATATACAATGGAGTATTATAGGCTTGAAGACTAAATAATATATAGCTTAGAAAGACAGAGAATAATATCTTCCAATACGTGGGGATATTCTGTCTGCTAAATATAGGTGAGATTATAAATAATCCCATGACCCTAAAAAATATCAATATAAATATAGGGAATGAGGCAGAATACCTTTGAATTAAATCTTCCATGTTATACCATTCCAACTAAATTATTTATATTTTCATATAGTTGAATTGTAAAGTCCACTATCTTTCGTAGCATCCATGAGCCGAAAATTAGTATTACAACAGCCACAGTCAGTATCTTAGGTATAAATACCAATGACTGCTCATTGATCTGTGTTGTAGCTTGAAATATCGCAACAATCAGACCTACAATTAGTCCAAATCCTAAAATTGGAGTAACCACTATTAAGCCGGTATAAATGGCATTTTGTGCTATAGCAATAACATCTCTTTCTGTAATTTCTCTCACTCTCCATAATAAAATCAAGGCCCTACTGAAAATTTGTTATAATTGTCTTTACTATCAAATTCCAGCCATCCACCATTATAAATAATAATATTTTAAATGGTAGAGATATAATTACTGGCGGTAGCATCATCATACCCATAGACATGAGAGTACTTGCGACCACCATATCAATTATTATAAATGGTATAAATAATAAAAACCCAATTTGGAAAGCCGTCTTTAGCTCGCTTATCATAAATGCAGGTATTATCACCCTATTAGGGATCTCATCTAATGTCTCAAAGGCATCCATATTCGATAGATTAACAAACAAAGAGAGGTCCTTATTTCTAGTCTGTTTTAGCATGAATTCCCTCAAGGGTTTCATGGCATATTCTAGCGCCTGTTCCTGGTCAATAGTCTCATTTATATATGGCTGAATAGCGTTTGTGTTTATATCTTCTCCTATAGGTGCCATTACAAATATAGTTAAAAATATTGCAAGGCCTATAAGGACCTGATTAGGCGGCGTCTGCTGGGTTCCTAGAGCATTACGCATAAAGGATAATACTATAATTATTCTAGTAAAGCTAGTCATCATAATCAATATAGATGGGGCTAGAGTTAGAATTGTAAATACAAAGAGAATCTCAAATGTATTTACAAGATCTCGTGGCGTATGAGCTTCGCCCACCTCTATGCCAATACTTGGTATAGTAAAGTCACCTGGCTGGGCATAGGCTGATGTGGGATATAATATTATAAGGAGTAGTACAATTATTAAGGGTATATAATAACTTTTTTTAGTCTTCATCTTTGTTTTCACCGTTACCCTTCTTGAACCAGGATTCTAGTTTATATTTGTTGATTATATTAGAAAAATCTAGTTCTCTTTGTCCTTGTACTGGTCTTAAATCGGTATAGTCTATTTCGCCTAAGGTCTGTATTTTATCCCCTGCTACGGCTATAATAAATATTTTCTCCCCTATCTTTATTATATATATCCACCCACTTCTACCTAGCATAAGCCTGTCCAAAACCTCAATATACTTACTCTGGCCCATTGTATTATATCTCTTAGCTATAAATTTAGTGGTAATTGCAGCTAGATATAGTATGATGACAAACCCAAACATTATTAATATGGCCTTAACGTACACATTCATATTTATTACCCTATAACTTTTCTAACCGCTTCTATAGCTCTCTCAGCCTGAAATGGCTTTACAATAAAATCTTTGGCACCTGCTTGTATAGCCTCTATGACCATGGCCTGTTGTCCCATGGCAGAGCACATAACTATTTTAGCATCTTTGTCGTATTGAATAATGTTTCTAACTGCTTCTATCCCATCGACTTCGGGCATAGTTATGTCCATTATTACAAGATCAGGCGAGAGTTCCTTATATCTTTCTAGAGCCTTTGCTCCATTTTCTGCTTCACCAACTATTTCATAACCATTCTTTGTAAGAATATCTCTTAGCATCATACGCATAAATGCGGCATCATCAACTAATAAAATGTTTTTCCCCATAAGAAATCCTTATCCTCCTTCACTGGTTAATTTAATTTAGAAATTCTCTTTGAAGAACT
>JAAZLT010000038.1 GCA_012799205.1 Clostridiales bacterium | reverse complement strand
TTCAAAACGAGGTAAGTGATTTATTAAATATAGGTCAGCGAAATATATCCGCAGTTATGGATGTGCTAAGAGATTTTGGGATCCCCATATTATCTCAAGATGTAGGAGGAAATTTTGGTCGTACAATTGAGCTTTATTCTTCGACTGGGATGCTTGTTATAAAGACGATTAACCATGGAACAAAGAATATATAATGATTTATCCTTTTCGGGACAGGAGTTGAAAGTAGGGGGGATTATAGCATGGTAGATAAAGGTAGTGATAATTTAAAACTCTGGAAACAATACAAAAACCAAAATTCCGCATATATTCGCAATCTATTATTCTCTAGATATAATGATTTGGCTATTAAGATCGCCCTAAGTGTGGCCCCGAAATATAAAAATTTTGTACATATTGATGACTTAAAAAGTTTTGCTAGTATTGGTCTTTTAGATGCAATAGAAAAATTTGATATAGACCGAGGAATTAAGTTTGAAACATATGCCTCTATTCGTATACGAGGCGCCATAGTTGATGAGATTAGAAAACTAGACTGGATCCCAAGAAATGTAAGGCAAAAGTTTAGGCTAATAGAAAAGGCAATGTCGGAAATAGAGAATAAGCTTGGCAGATCGGCTACTACTAAAGAGATTAGTGAACATCTTTCAATACCAGCAAAAGAAGTAGAAGATATTTTACATCAAATGAATTCCCAGGCTATTATAAGCTTCGATGATCGTGTTATAGAACTAATAAATAAAGATACTAATCAATATTTACATAGAGATGAATACAATCCAGAGAAAATAGTGACAGCTAAGGAATTAAGAGATAATTTGGCGACTGCTGTAGATTATCTGCCGGAGCGCGAAAGGCTAATAATTAACTTATACTACTTTGAAGAATTTACCCTTAAAGAGATAGGTAATGTATTAGACTTGACAGAGTCCAGGATTTCCCAACTACATACTAAAGCACTTTCACAGCTTAGGGAAAGCCTTAATGATTAACCAATCTTTAGTAAGATATCATATAGATAGGAGTGAGGCTAGATGCACAGTCTTATAGTTGAAGGCGATACTATGGAGAAAGCCCTAGAAAAAGGTCTACGTAAGCTAGATGTACATGAAGACGAGGTGGACATAGAGATCCTAGAAGAGGGACAGATGATAATGGATATAGTCTTAAAGCCATATAAGGTTTTACTGACACTTAAAAAAGAGGCTATAGAGCGACAGAAAGAGAAAAGTCTATATGATATAGAATTTAGTAAAGATGGCGTATTCATAAAAGTGGCGCAATTTATAGAGAAGATTAATAAAGAGCAAGAAAAGGAAATACTCGGTTATATAGATAGGAAGGGAATAGATAGCTTAGATAGGAAACTGCTATTTAGAGCTATATATATGGATCAGGGCCAGAGAATAAAGATCGCCCCACCCCAACAGGAGAAAGAAATAGATGAGGAGGTAGAGATTACATTATCTAAGGATAATATGGAGGCGTATATAAATCTTGCGCCACCTTTAGGCGGTGCAAAGCTAACAGAAATAGATATCCTAAGAGCCTTAAATGATTCTGGTATCGTATTTGGTATAGATGAGGATAGCATCGCAAAGCTTATGGACGAAAGGGTATACGATAGACCTATCTTAGTTGCCAGTGGGAAGATGCCTAAAGACGGCAGGGATGGTAGGGTTGAATTTAAGGTTGCGCTAGAAAAAAGAAAGAAACCCCTCATAACAGATGATGGCAAAGTGGATTACTTTCATCTAGACATTGTAGAAAATGTTACTGAGGGCCAACTATTAGCAACTATAATAGGACCTACAAAAGGAGAGGATGGAAAAAATGTTATAGGGGAAAGTTTACCTGCAAAAGCAGGAAAAGAGGTACGTATTGGCAAGGGTAAGAATGTCATTATATCTGACGATGGATTAAGCCTATATGCCGGTATCGATGGAAGGGTAGAACTTATTGGGAATACATTGCATGTCTACAACACTTTAGAGATCAATGGGGATGTAGATACATCCACTGGCAATATTGATTTTATAGGTAATATTGTAATAACTGGCAATATTCTAACGGGTTTTGAAGTAAAGGCAAAAGGACATATAAAAGTTCTTGGAGTTGTGGAAGGGGCCAGGATAAAGGCCAGTGGTGATGTGGTTGTAAGACAGGGTATACAAGGTCTAGGTAAGGGGAGTGTTACCGCCGGTGGCAATATAGTATCTAGGTTTATAGAAAATGCCAACATTGATTGTGATGGGGATATAATCTCTGAAGCAATTATGCATAGCAATATCCAAAGTGGTGGAAAGATCCAGGTAGCTGGTAGAAAAGGATTGGTGGTAGGGGGCGAAATTAAGGCAACAAGGGGTATAATTGCGAGTACAATTGGGTCACCTATGGCCACCACAACTGTGTTAGAAGTGGGAATAGATCCTGTATATAAAAATGAGTATAGATCTCTTGAAGCTGATGTAAAGAGAATGAAAATTGAACTGGAGAGAACTAAACAGGCGCTACAGTTATTAATGAAATTAGAGGAGACGGGACAATTATCCCAAGAAAGATATATATTAAAGGAAAGGTTGCTAGTCACAAAAGAGGACTATGAAGAAAGGTTCCTTCTAGCTCGGACTAGGATGGCAGAACTAGAAGAAATATTTGCTGAAGAGCAAGGTGGTTTTGTCAGTGTTCAGGGTATAATATATCCAGGTGTACAGATAATTATAGGGAGCTCCAATTTAAAAATATATGAGGATGAACGCTATGTTACCTTTAAAAGAAGGCAGGGAGATATTGTATCAGTACCATTTAGAAATTAGGAAAGGTGGGAAGTTAACTTGTCAATACGCCCAATAGATTATCAAATTGTTGTAAATAATACGGGGGAGTTAACCAAGGATGCAAGTCTTGTTCGATCTAGGGCAGATATACAACAATTTCATTTTTCAACAGAGGCACAAAGGCAGCGGATACGCGATGAACAGAGAGTTAGATCCACCACCAAACCTGAACATAAAAAAATTGATGAAAAGCAGCAAGGTAGTCAGGAGGGCTCCAGTTCAGGATATAAAAAAGGACGTGATTTTAAAGAGCGCGGGGATGAGCCAAACCAAGGGAGTAGACTTAATAATTTCCAAGGTATAAAAATTGATATTAGAATATAATTAATTGCCAAAAATTTTTCCCGTTTATTGCTTTTTTTAAAAACCTATGCTATACTACTTAAGGCAAATATTATACACCTTTTAGGACTGATGTGCTGGTGCATCGCATTTTGTGATGTGGCTCATTAGGTTGATTAAAAGGGATGAAAAACCAGGGAGGTGAAAGTATGTCAACAGTGACAATGAAACAGCTACTAGAAGCAGGTGTACATTTTGGTCATCAAACTCGTAGGTGGAACCCTAAAATGGCCCCGTATATTTTTACAGAGAGAAATGGTATATATATAATCGACCTTCAAAAGACTGTAAAAGAGATAACAAAGGCCTATGATTTTGTACGAGAAATTGCTGCCCAAGGCGAAAGCATACTCTTTGTTGGAACTAAGAAACAGGCACAAGAATCTATAGAGTTTGAAGCTAAGCGTTGTGGCATGTACTATGTCAACCAAAGATGGCTTGGTGGAATGCTCACAAACTATAAGACTATTAAGTTGAGAATTGAAAGACTTAGTGAGCTAGAAAAGATGGAAGAAGATGGTACATTCGATATTCTACCTAAAAAAGAAGTAATGCAATTGCGAGCTGAAATGGAAAAATTAGAACGTAATTTAGGCGGAATAAAAAAGATGCCGGGATTGCCTAGCGCTGTCTATATTGTGGATCCCAGGAAGGAACGCATTGCTATTGCTGAGGCTCGAAAGCTAGGTATACCTATTATAGCAATAGTCGATACCAATTGTGATCCAGATGAAGTGGATTATATAATACCCGGAAATGACGATGCTATACGTGCAATAAAGCTTATAACATCTAAGATGGCTGATGCCGTTCTTGAAGGAAAACAGGGCGAACAATTCATCGCAGAAGATACTGAATCGGAAAATGTGGAAGATAAGGAAGAAAAGGGCAAAGAAGATGATGAAAAAACTTCGGATGATTTAGAGGAGCCCGTAGAGGAAGTAGTAGCTGATAATTAAAATTAGAAATGGATGAAGGGACATAGGAAGGAATTGGGGTATCCTCATTCTTTCCTATAGTTCTATTATGATATCTGTAGGGAGGAATATTGTATGATCACTGCTGCAATGGTAAAAGAGCTTAGGGAGAGTACTGGTGCTGGAATTATGGATTGTAAGGGTGCACTTCAAGAAGCAGAAGGCAATATAGAAAAGGCAACCGAAATACTTAGAGAAAAAGGACTAGCCGCTGCTGCAAAAAAGGCAAGCAGAATAGCTACTGAAGGATTAGTAGAATCCTATATACATTCCGATGGAAGAATAGGCGTTCTACTTGAAGTAAATTGTGAGACAGACTTTGTAGCAAAAACTGATGAATTTAAGACATTTGTAAGAGATATTGCTATGCATATAGCTGCCATGAATCCTAAATATCTAACTAAAAAGGATGTGCCCCAGGATGTTATAGACAAAGAAAAAGATATATTGAGGGCACAGGCTTTGAATGAGGGCAAGCCAGAACATATAGCGGATAAAATTGTCGAGGGGCGTATTAATAAATATTATGAGGACAACTGTCTGTTAGAACAGGCATTTGTAAAGGATTCGGATAATACAATACAAGATGTTGTAAATGCGGAGATCGCTCGAATAGGTGAAAACATAAATATTCGTAGATTTGTACGTTTCGAAAGAGGCGAAGGATT
The DNA here is from genome assembly GCA_012799205.1 of Clostridiales bacterium. Classification (GTDB taxonomy): domain Bacteria; phylum Bacillota; class Clostridia; order Caldicoprobacterales; family Xylanivirgaceae; genus JAAZLT01. The sequence goes on along the minus strand of JAAZLT010000038.1, from coordinate 11,704 downwards.
GGAAAAAAGAAAAGACGATTTTGCCGAAGAGGTCTTAGGGCAAGCAGAATAAAGAGGGAACACTATGTGTTCTCTTTTTTAAAAAAAGGATATTTAAAACTTTCATAGAATTATACTATAGCAAAGAGAGGTTATGGGGATGGGCCAAGTAAAGCCAATTTATAAAAGGGTTGTAATCAAACTCAGCGGTGAAGCTTTATCCGGTGAGAGGGGATTTGGAATCGATAAAGAAGTTCTTAATATGGTATCTAATCATATCATAGAAGTGCATAATATGGGGGTTGAGATAGCCATAGTCGTCGGAGGGGGTAATATCTGGCGTGGCAGGAATAGTGAGAGCATGGATAGGAGCACTGCAGACTATATGGGGATGCTTGCCACTGTTATAAATGCGCTTGCTCTGCAGGATGCGCTGGAGGGGAAAGGTGTACCCACTCGAGTCCAAACTGCAATCGAAATGCGACAGATAGCGGAACCATATATAAGAAGAAAAGCTGTCAGGCATCTAGAAAAAGATCGAATCGTTATATTTGCATGTGGAACTGGCAATCCATTCTTCTCCACTGATACTACTGCAGCCCTGCGTGCAGCGGAGATTGATGCAGAAGTCATACTACTAGCCAAGAATGTGGACGGAGTATATAGCGATGATCCTAAAAAGAATCCGGAGGCAAAGATGTACAATCATATCACTTATATAGAAGTCTTGAATAAAGGGCTTAGCGTTATGGATACTACAGCAATTTCTCTTTGTATGGATAATAATATACCTATAATGGTATTTGGTTTACAATCGGAAAATAATATTAAAGCTGTTACCATGGGAGATAAAATTGGTACAATTATAGACGGGGAGGTCTAAGGAATGGTAAAATATATACTGGATGATACCGAAGAACGTATGGATAAGAGTATAAAAGTACTTAGGGACGATCTAGCTGGTGTTAGGGCAGGGCGCGCTAATCCTAAATTACTAGATAGGTTGTTAGTAGAATACTATGGAACTATGACGCCAATTAATCAACTGGCCAATATAAGTGTCCCGGAACCTCGGCTTCTTGTCATTGCTCCTTGGGATGCTAACAGTATAAAAGATATAGAAAAAGCCATTCAGAAGTCTGATATTGGTATTAATCCTATGAATGATGGTAAGGTCATTAGATTGGCTTTCCCAGAGCTTACTGAGGAACGTAGAGTAGAGCTGGCAAGATTGGTAAAGCGAATGGGTGAAGAATCTAAAATAGCCATACGCTCTATTAGAAGGGATGCAAATGACCAGCTAAGGCAACTTGAAAAAGAATCTGAAATAAGGGAAGATGAACTTAAGTCCTCAGAGAAGGATGTTCAAGAGCTTACGGATGATTATACCAAGCAAATAGATGAGATTGTCCAAGAAAAAGAGAATGAAATTATGGAAATTTAGTATAATCTAAATAGTACGTATCCAGAGATAGAGTACATGTACTAGGGATGAGTATTTTTCTCATCCCTAGTGTTCATAGTGGGTTCTTGGCAATGGAAGGGAGGTTAGGATGTACAAGGGTATATTTAGTTTTATTAAACATATACAGCCTACTAGGAGACTTATTAAGCAAGTAAATAGTAGGCCCGTGCCTAGGCATATAGCTATTATTATGGACGGGAATGGTAGATGGGCTCAAAAGAGAGGGCTATCTAGAGAAATGGGGCATAGATACGGCAGTGAGTCACTCAAGGATATTATAGAAAGCACCTCAGACCTGGGCATTGAATATCTTACAGTATTCGCATTTTCCACGGAAAACTGGAAACGCCCTACAAAGGAAATAAACGCACTTATGGATTTGCTTGTGGATTATATAGATAGTGAATTAGACAGACTTAAAAGAAACAATATTAAGATGAATGTTTTAGGAGATTTAGGGAGTTTCCCGGAAAAAGTACAACAAAAAATCTATTTTGCCCTAGATAACACTAAAGATAATACAGGCCTGAAATTTAATATTGCTTTGAATTATGGCGGAAGAGATGATATATTAAATGCTGTAAGAGGTTTGGCAGATGATATACAGTCAGGCAAACTAGCAGTGGATGATATAGACAAAAGTATATTTTATAAATATTTATATACTGGAAACATGCCTGACCCAGACCTATTAATTCGCACCAGTGGTGAATATAGGTTGAGCAATTTTCTATTGTATCAGATAGCTTATACTGAGCTTTGGTTTAGTAAGCCTAGTTTACTGTGGCCAGATTTTAATCAGAGGCAATATCTAAAGGCCATTTTGGACTATCAAAACAGACAGCGAAGATTTGGTGCAATAACATAAGTAGATGAGGAAGGAATGAGTAGTAAATGCTTAAAAAGCGAGTCATCACTGCGGCTTTCATTATAATCTATATCTCATTAATGATATGTATTGGTAGCTGGTTTTATAGACTATCTGTGTTGGCCTTTGCTATTATGGGTATGTATGAAATATATACTGCCTTTAATAAGGCCGATTATATACCCATAAAGAGCGTTGGATATATAGCTATACTATTGCTATTTTACTTTTTAATATCTGGGCAAGATCTAGGCGGATTATTAGTTATTATACTGGCAATTATGGCTAGTTTCATAGTGCCATTATTTAATCATGAAAGGTCCCCGATCGATGCGGGCATGACTATAATAGGATTGGTATATCCTGGGCTAATATCAATGTGTATGATACTTTTAAAGGAGTATTGCAAAGAGTGTGGTACGTACCTTGTAATACTTACATATTTGACCACTTGGGCTTGTGACACGGCTGCATATTTTGTTGGCTCAAAATTTGGAAAAAACCAACTATCCCCAAGCATCAGCCCTAAGAAAACCATTGAAGGTGCAATTGGAGGTTTAATTGGTAGCACAGTGGTGGGTGTTATATTAGGACTTATATATAGTGGATATACCCATTTAGATATTGCATTATTTCACTACTTGGTAATAGGTTTGCTGGCGGGTATATTTGCACAACTTGGTGATTTAGTCGCATCATGTATAAAAAGGTTCTGCGATCTAAAAGATTTCGGTAAAATTTTGCCAGGGCATGGAGGAATATTAGATAGATTTGATAGTATTTTATTCTCTGTACCCATAATCTTTACATATTATTTTCTATTTTTAGTTTAAGAGGTGTGATATGAGAAAGAGAATTGCCATACTGGGCTCGACAGGTTCTATAGGGACCCAGGCATTGGATATAATAAAAACTCATAAAGATAAGTTTGAAGTTGTGGCCCTATCTGCGCATAAAAACATAGCTTTGCTAAAAGAACAGATGGGAGATTTTAAACCGGAACAGGTTACTATAACAGATACAAAATGCTATAATACCTTTTTAAAGGATAACAAATATAATATAACATTAAACCATGGCCTAGATGGGCTAAAGGAGATGATCTCTAGCATAGATATAGATATTGTGCTAATTGCAATAGTGGGAGTTGCGGCACTTGAGATTGCCCATTATATACTAGATCAGGGTATTGATATCGCACTTGCAAATAAGGAATGTATAGTAGCTGGAGGAGAGCTTTTGATCTCCAAGGCTAAAGACAAGGGTGCTAGAATAATACCTGTAGATAGTGAGCATTCAGCGATATTTCAATGCCTGCAAGGGTGTGAGGATGATAGTGATATAAAAAACATATACCTTACTGCATCTGGTGGTCCCTTTAAGGATATGGATATAGATAATCTCCATAATGTGACGCCTGCCCAAGCCCTTAGGCATCCCAACTGGGATATGGGCAATAAAATTACAATAGATAGCGCTACGCTCATGAATAAGGGACTAGAGGTTATAGAGGCCAAGTGGCTATTTAATTTGGATATAGATAGAGTTAAAGTGGTAGTACATCCACAGAGCATAGTCCATTCAATGGTAGAGTTTATAGATAATTCAATTATAGCTAATATGGGTGTGCCAGATATGCGTTTGCCTATACTATATGCATTTACTTATCCACGAAGATTAGATACGGATATAGAGTTAAATTTATATGAAATGGGAAACCTAACATTTGAAAGGCCTGATATGGTAAAGTTCCCATGTTTAAGCCTAGCTTATGAGGCAATGAGAATAGGGGGCAGTATGCCTATAGCACTCAATGCCGGCAATGAAATTGCAGTATATAAATTTTTAGAAGGTGATATAGGTTTTACAACTATTCCTAAGATGGTTGAAAAAGCAATGAACATACACCTTAGGGATCTTATTCATGATCCTACACTTGAACAGGTATTATATATAGATAAATCAATAAGGGAGCAATTAGTATGAATTATAGGATGATGTACAGATGTTAAATATCCTTATAGCTTTAATATTTTTAAGTATTATAATAATGATACATGAATTGGGACATTTTCTAACGGGAAAATTCGCAGGAATATATATAGAAGAATTTTCTATTGGCATGGGCCCTAGGTTATTAAAGTATGGCGGAGAAGAGACAGTCTATTCCCTGAGGGCCTTTCCCATAGGCGGCTATGTCAAATTTTTAGGCGAAGATGATGAGGATTCTGACCCCAGAGCTTTTAACAACGCATCAGTATTTAAAAGATTTATTGTTATAGCATCTGGTGCCATTATGAATTTTATTTTTGCCATATTGCTATTATCCATAGTGTTTTCCACATATGGAGTCAATATGCCTATACCAACTATTGAGGAAGTGCTTCCTGGAAGTCCGGCCCATGATGCAGGGCTTCAGGCGAATGATGTGATACTTGGAGTAGATAATGTTGACATACAACAATTAGACGGAGATAAAGCTATTGAAACCATAAGAAGTACTATAGACAGTAGGGGTAATAAATCGGTAAACATCAATGTTTTAAGGGATGGGCAATATAAAAGCGTCCAACTTACACCTGTATATGATGAAAATGAGGGGATTCATATAATAGGTATAAGATTTGGCTATGAGCATAAAAAACTAAATTTTGGCAATGCTATCTTGCTTTCAGGTACGCAGATAGGCAAGATGGCTACTATGATGCTAAAGCTAGTTGGCAATTTAATCTTTAAGCGAGAAGGATTAGATCAAATTACAGGTCCCGTAGGAATAGTTGGGGAGATAGGAAGAGCAGCTGAGGCAGGCATAGAGCCGCTTATGTATTTGGCTATAATAATTAGCTTGAATCTCGGTATAATAAATTTGATCCCCTTTCCTGCTTTAGATGGAGGGAGATTACTATTACTTTTGATTGAAGCTATCCGCGGTAAACCTATGGATAGGGAGAAGGAAGGTCTCATTAATCTTATAGGGTTTGCCTTATTGATTTTACTGATGATAGTAGTGACCTTTAAAGATATAAAAGGATAACGCAAAGGATATAATTTATAACTAAAATTTCGGAGGCCATTATGAATAGGAGAGAAACTAAGACGGTAGAGGTTGGCAATATTAAAATAGGCAGTACAAGCCCTATATCTATCCAATCGATGACCAATACTGATACAAATGATATTAAGACTACCCTAGGGCAAGTCCTGGAGCTAGAGGATGCCGGATGCGAAATTGTACGTTTAGCTGTATACGATGAAGATTGTATAAATACCATTAGGGAAATTAAGGGCCATACCGACATACCGTTGGTATCAGATATTCATTTTGATTATAGATTAGCCATAAAGTCTATAGATGCTGGGATAGATAAACTACGCATAAATCCTGGAAATATAGGCTCAGAGGCAAATGTGAAGAGAGTTGTGGATGCTGCAAATGAAAGAAAGATCCCAATAAGAATTGGAGTAAATAGCGGATCTTTAAAAAAGGACATATTATATAAATACGGAAATACCTATAAGGCCCTAGGCGAGAGTGCACTTGAGCATGTAGATATATTGGAAAAGCTAGGGTATGAAGAGATAGTAATATCATTAAAGTCATCGGATATCCTAAAGACAGTAAAGGCCTATGAATATATAGCAGATAGGGTACCATATCCCTTTCATATAGGAATTACAGAGGCGGGCACACTATTTGAAGGCACAATAAAGTCCTCTATTGGGGTAGGTCATCTGCTATTACAGGGGCTTGGCGATACAATTAGAATTTCTCTAACTGACTCACCTATAAAAGAGGTAGAGGTAGGCATGTCTATATTGAGATCGTTAGGCATCAGGCGAGATGGAATAGAGATAGTTTCATGCCCGACTTGTGGTAGGTGTAATATTGACCTACTTTCAATGGCAAATACCATCAGGGATAAAACGCGACATATAAAACATCCTTTAAAGATTGCTGTAATGGGTTGCGTCGTCAATGGTCCCGGTGAGGCTAGAGATGCAGATATAGGGATAGCTGGTGGGGATGGCAAGGTGGCGTTATTTAAAAAAGGAAAGATAGTTGGCTCATATCCTGCTGAGGATGCTGTAAAGCTTATTTTGTCGGGGATACAAGATATAATTGATAAGACATAGTCATATAAGAATTGATATATATGTAAAGGGAGTGCGCTGAAAGTTATATGAAAAACATACTGGATAAAAATCCTTTCCTTAGCAAGATATTAGATGCTGAGGCTAAAAGTCTTGTCGAAGGGTTGGATTATGATAAAACTATTGTATATAGAAAAAGTAAAAAATGGACTTTATATTTTAATAGCAAACAATTTATTAACCCTACCTCCCTAGAAAAAATTGAAAAACAAATAAAAGAAAAAATAGATGATTTAAATAGTTTGAACATTATAATCCAATATCAATGGGATAAACAATTTTTTAAAAAGAACTATAATTCCATTTGGGAAGATATAATATCTAAAATGCAAAAAGATAGGCCATCTTGTACTAACTGGTTAATAAATAGTAAACATAGTTTTGATGGGGACAAAATCAGTATATATATTAAGGATCAATTTGGATTTAAATTTCTAAAGGATAAAGGGGTAGACGAGTATATAAGCGAATATATACATAAATATTTTAATAATCGGCTGAAAGTAAGGCTTAATTATAAAGATGAGGATATTAGAGAAACCAAGGAAGATTATTTAGCCCAACGTGATAATGAGACCAATCAAATAGTTAAAATTCAAACTAAGCATTTGAAACGATCCATAAACCTAGGGAGAGATGGGCCAAAAAATCTGAACACATTGATATATGGAAAACCTTTTAAGGGAAACCCTATAGATATAGATGACATCTCTGAAGAGACTGGCAGGGCTGTTATAGAGGGGGTTATATTTGATATAGATATACGGGAAACCAGAAATGGCAAATTCTTATTTATTATATATATAACAGATTACACAAACTCTATAGCAGTGAAATTCTTTAGTGATAAAGATGAATATCAGAATTTAAAAACCGCTTTAGATAGGGAAAAATGGATTAGGGTAAAGGGACATTGCGTATTTGATAATTATCAGAAAGAAACCGTCATTAGAGCAGAGAGTATATTAACAATCCAAAGAGATAAGAGAATGGATAAATCTGAAGAAAAAAGGGTAGAGCTTCACGCACATACTAATATGAGCGCCATGGATGCCACCACACCAGTTGCCGGCCTAATAAAGAGGGCTGCACTATGGGGACATAAAGCAATAGCCATTACAGACCACGGCGTTGTTCAGGCTTTCCCTGATGCCTATAGGGCTGGCAAAGAAAATGATATTAAGGTGATATTTGGGGTGGAAGGCTACCTAATAGATGATTGTAAACCCATTGTGAAAGAACCAAATACCAAAGATCTAAATCAGGCGTTTGTGGTCTTTGATATTGAAACCACTGGCCTAAATGCACAAAAGGACAAAATCACAGAGATCGGCGCTGTTAAAATAGAAAACCGAGAAATTGTAGACAGGTTTCAGACCTTTATCAACCCAGGAGTGCCTATTCCAAAAAAGATAGCCAATCTAACTGGTATTACCGATGAAATGGTAAGCGAAGCACCTGATATTGGGAATGTGTTAACCGAATTTAAAAAGTTCACACAAGATTGTGTATTAGTTGCCCACAATGCACAATTTGATATGGGCTTTATATTGCATAATGCAGGTAAACATAAACTGAGCTTTTTTAACCCAGTATTAGATACTCTAGCCCTTTCCAGGGCTATATTCAAAGATCTCAATAGTCATAGGTTGGATGTAATCGCTAACTATTTAAATATTGAGCTTAAGAATCATCATAGAGCATTGGATGATGCCATTACAACATGTAGTATATTATTAAAGGCTATGGATATAATGGACGGCATGGGCATAAAGACTTTAGATGATATAAATAGTCATATCCAGGCAGATGTAAATCTGAATAGCCTTTATAGCTATCATGTGATTTTACTAGCTAGAACCCAAGAAGGACTCAAAAACTTATATACTATTATATCTAAATCTCATTTAGATTATTTCTATAGAAATCCTAGGATACCTAAAAGTCTTTTATCCCAGTATAGAGATGGCATAATAATTGGTAGCGCATGTGAAGCTGGAGAGCTATATAGAGCCATTATAGATGGCAGCGATGATAATACAATAGAGGGAATAGCTAGATTTTATGATTATTTAGAGATCCAACCACTAGAAAATAATGAGTTTTATATAAGACAGAATAGGCTAACCTCATTTGACGAGCTGAAAGATATTAATAAAAAGATAGTAAAGCTGGGTGAGAACCTTGATATACCAGTTGTAGCTACAGGCGATGTACACTTTCTAGACCCTGAAGATGAATGCTTTAGGCGAATATTGATGGGAGGACAAGGCTATAAAGATGCGGACAACCAAGCCCCTTTATATTTTAAGACTACAGAGGAAATGCTAGATGAATTTGCATATCTAGGAGAGGAAAAAAGTAGGGAGGTAGTTATATATAATCCAAATAAGATAGCGGATAATATAAATGAAATAGAGCCCTTCCCCGCAAAATTGTATGCCCCAACTATTGAGGGATCTGATAGAGAGATTGAAAAGATGGCAACTGACAGGGCAAAGTCCATATATGGTGATCCACTCCCTGAGGAAGTCTCTACACGATTAAAAAAAGAGCTAGATTCCATTATAGGAAATGGCTATGCAGTATTATACTTAATCTCTCATAAACTAGTTAGGCGCTCCCTTGATGATGGCTATTTAGTAGGATCCAGAGGTTCTGTTGGCTCATCTTTCGTAGCAACTCTAACAGATATTACAGAGGTAAATCCATTGCCACCTCACTATGTATGTCCATCATGTCAAACCTCTGATTTTGATGTGGACACAATAAAATATGGCTGTGGCATAGATCTTCCAGATAAAAAATGTCCAAACTGCGGAACTATGTATAATAAGGATGGGTTTGATATACCCTTTGAGGTATTTCTTGGTTTTGAAGGAGATAAGATCCCCGATATAGATCTCAACTTTTCAGGTGAGTATCAGCATATAGCCCATAAGTATACTGAAGAACTTTTTGGTGAAGGACATGTCTTTAGAGCAGGGACTATAGGTAAAATTGCAAACAAGACTGCCTTCGGATTCATAAAAAAATATTTAGATGAGAGAGGGGTATATGCAAATAGTGCCGAAATAAAAAGGCTTATAAGGGGATGTTCCGGAGTTAAAAGAACAACAGGTCAGCATCCCGGCGGAGTTATGGTTCTGCCTAGGGGAAAGGATATACATGAGATCACACCAATTCAATATCCTGCGGATGCAAAGGACTCTGGCATAATAACCACCCATTTTGACTACGATGCAATTAGTGATACACTGGTAAAGCTTGACATACTTGGCCATGATGATCCTACTGTAATCAAAATGCTTGAAGAGCTAACTGGTATAGATGCAACAAAGATCCCATTAGACGATCCGAAAACAATGCAGTTATTTTCAGGTACCGAGTCACTTAAGGTTTGTGAAAAAGAGATTGGCAGCCCTATAGGAACCTACGGAATACCGGAATTTGGAACTAAATTTGTCAGACAAATGCTCATGGATACAAGACCTACAACTTTTTCCGAGTTGATAAGAATAAGTGGGCTATCCCATGGCACTGATGTTTGGTTAAATAACGCCCAAAAACTTGTTAAGGATGGAATCGCCGAATTATCAGAGGTTATATGCACAAGAGATGATATAATGATATACTTAATACACAAAGGGTTGGAGCCTACAGATGCCTTTTCAATTATGGAAAAGGTTAGACGTGGCCGGGGGGTAACTTTAGAAGAAGAGGCAAAGATGGATAAATATAATGTGCCTAAATGGTTTATAGAGTCATGTAAGAAAATCAAATATATGTTTCCAAAGGCCCATGCTGCTGCATATGTTCTTATGGCTTTTAGAATTGCATATTTTAAGGTCCATTATCCTGAGCAGTTTTATGCAGTATATCTGACAATTAAATCAGCGGATTGCGATATGGCAACTATACTGGAGGGGAAAGATTCAATTCGAAAACAGCTAAAGGAACTAGAGTCCAAGGGCAATAGTGCAACATCCAAAGAAAGAGGTATGATGACTGTGTTTGAAGTTGCACTTGAGATGCTATGCAGGGGTATAGATATAATCCCTATAGATCTGTATAAATCAGATGCCACGAATTTTAAATTGACAAAGGAAGGTATATTACCGCCGCTTTGTTCACTGCAGGGCATAAGCATAAATGCTGCAAAGAGCATAAAGTTAGCGCAAAAAGATGGGCCCTTTGTATCTATCGAAGAACTAAGAACTAGATCTAAAATTCCGAAGACTGCCATAGATGTACTAGCAGACAATGGTATATTAGAGGGGCTCCCTGAAACAAGTCAAATATCTTTGTTCTAAATCTTGCAATTATTAGTAGATGATGCTATACTTGTATTTGGCCGGTATCGACTATATTTTGTTGATTGACATGGAGTGGGGGATCCCCACTCTTTCCTATTATCGCTTGCATAAAGATTTAATATATAAAAAGGAGAAATACTATGTCCAGGGGAAAAACAGAAAAGATAGCTGAGGAATTAGCACTGCCTGTAGCAGAACAATTGAACTATGAAATAGTAGATATAGAATACAAAAGAGAAGGTCCAAATTGGATACTTAGATATTTTATAGATAAAGAAGGGGGTATAGGGTTAGATGATTGTCAAAAATTCAGTACTGAAATTAGCACTATATTAGATAGAGAAGACCCTATAGCTAATCATTATTATCTAGAAGTCTCTTCGCCCGGCTTGGATAGACCCTTAAAAAGACAGAGAGATTTCGAAAAATATACGGGCAGCGATGTTGAATTGCGACTGTATAGAGCTATCGATAATAGAAAAAAATATATAGGAGAGCTATTAGGACTAGAAGATGATGAAATATGCCTAAAAGTGGATGGTGAAGAGAAAAGATTTAAAAGAGATGATGTCTCTATTGTCAAATTAGTTATAGATATATAGATTATAAAGATTGCTTTAAGGAGGATTAAAGATGAACGAGGAGTTCTTAAGGGCGATAGAGCAGATAAGTGAAGAAAAGGATATTAATATAAATATCCTCTTAGAAGCTATAGAGGCTGCGCTGGTCTCTGCATATAAAAGGAATTTTGGAACATCGCAAAATGTAAGAGTGGATATGGATAGGGAAAGTGGCAATGTTAGGGTATTTAGCTTGAGGAAAGTAGTAGACGAATTAGAAGACGAATTTCTTGAAATTAGCCTAGAAGACGCTAGACAAATTGATAAAAATTATAAATTAGGAGATTTTATTGAAAGAGAGGTC
>JAAZLT010000037.1 GCA_012799205.1 Clostridiales bacterium | reverse complement strand
TTGTCAAAAGGTCATGTGTTACTTAATATGACAATACTATTCTTATTTTAACATTTTATTCTAAACTTGCAATAGTCGTAATAGCCTATATTTACTTACCCTTTGCGGCTGAGAATAAGTCGTCTAATAGGGTTTCAAGCTTCTTTGATTCTTTGCCTGTTATTTTAAAACCACATGCGCTACAGTTATAACATTTTTCTACCTGCGTATCCTCATTAAAATAATTTAGTATATACTTACGTAGGCATTTGTTGCTATCACAATATCCCTGAATCTGTATGAGCTTATTAAGCTCTACATCTTTATGAATGTCTATGGACTCTTGAGTCAAATCAAACGCCCCATTTAAAATAGCATATAGATATCCATTGTCAGATTTTACATAGCCATGCTCTATTAGCTTTTTTATAGCGCTCTCTACTGCATATTTGCTCCTACTATAGCTATTTAGTAAAAGGTCATAATAGATTCCACGCTTTCCCCTTCTTTCCACTCTTTTATAAATGGTCTCTACTAGCTTTACGGGTGGATAGTTAGTATTTATTATATATCTATTTAATGTCATATCCTCGTTGGAGTAGAGAAGTATGCATCTAGCACGCTTTCCATCCCTCCCGGCTCGTCCGGCCTCCTGATAATAATCCTCCACTGTCTTTGGCATATTATAATGTATAACATAACGTACGTCTGCCTTATTTATACCCATGCCAAAGGCATTTGTAGCTATAATAACCTTGGTATTTCCATTAATAAAGTCTTCTTGTGTCTTATTTCGAGAGATGCTATTGAGACCTGCATGATACATACCAACGGAAATGTCCCTATCTTTCAGAAATAGGAAAAGCTTTTCTACATTTTTTCTGGTTCCTGCATAGATTATGCCTGAACTGGCCCTATGCTCTCTTACATGCTTTAAAATATAGCGCATTTTGTTTTTATGTTTCTCTACTATAAAGCTTAAGTTGGGCCTATCAAAACTATTTATATATTTATCACAATCTATTAAACCTAAAAGATTTATTATATCCTCTTGCACCCTAGTATCGGCTGTGGCTGTAAACGCTGCTGATACAGGGTTTCCTATCTTATCTATAAAATCCTTTATCTTCAGGTATGCAGGTCTAAAGTTATGACCCCATTGTGATACACAATGCGCCTCGTCTATAGCTACAAAGGATATCTCTACATGTGAAAGCGCCTCTATGAAGACATCCGAGTAAAACCTTTCAGGGGCAATATATACTATTTTATATGTTTTTTTCTTCATATTTTGGATGCGTAGATCTATCTCTCTATCAGATATGGTACTACTTATATAGGTGCTTGAAATTCCTACACCCAAGAGTTCATCTACCTGATCTTTCATAAGGGATATAAGGGGTGATATGACAAGTGTAATGCCTTTAAATATTAAGGCCGGTATTTGATAACAAAGTGATTTACCGCCACCTGTCGGAAATATCACCAAGGTATCCCTGCCGGATACTATGCTTTCAATTGCTTCTTTCTGCCCCGGTAAAAATTTGTCATATCCAAAATAACTTTTAAAAATCTTTTCTACGTTCGTCATAACAATCTGTCCTTTATTTGGTATAGATACAGTTTATAATTGCTATATTGAAAAATCAATTGACAATTCGACTAAATTTTTGTTATATTTTAGTGCAGAAGGGTATTAATTAAGATAGTAATAAAATAATCACTCTAGAGGAGGTTCCATTATGAAAAAATTAAATGGTACTAGAACAGCTGAGAATTTGATGAAAGCTTTTGCAGGCGAATCGCAGGCTAGGACGAGATACACCTATTATGCATCTATTGCGGGCAAAGAAGGTTATAAGCAGATCCAAAACATATTCCTTGAAACATCAGACGATGAAAAGGAACATGCTAAGAGATTCTTCAAATTCTTAGTTGAAGGTTTTGAAGGTGATCTGCCAGCAGGAGTCGAAATAACAGCTGAGTACCCGGTGGAAATGCGCTCTACCCTTGATAATCTAAGAGCAGCTGCAGATGGCGAAAATGAAGAATGGGCTGAGCTTTATCCTGCATTTGCAGATGTTGCAGATGAAGAGGGGTTCAAAGAAATTGCAAATTGCTTTAGAATGGTAGCTGCAGCAGAGGTAAACCATGAAAAACGCTATCGCAAGCTCATTGAGAATGTTGAAAATGGTAAAGTCTTTGAAAAGGATGAAGAAGTAGCCTGGAAATGCCTAAACTGTGGCTATATTCACAATGGAAAAAAGGCACCTAAAACCTGCCCAACTTGCATCCACCCACAGAGTTTCTTCGAAGTGTTTGTTGAAACATACTAATTTTAAAAAAGAGAGCTGAAATTTCAGCTCTCTTTCTAGTGTTTTAATCTATGGCTACAACGTCATATCCAGCATCCTCAACTACTGCCCTTAACGTTTCATTATCTATTGGCTTTTTAAGTTTTAAAGTAGCCGTATTTTTCTTTAGTCTCACCTTCACTGATTTGACCCCAGCGACATTTTCAAGAGCATTTTTCACCCTATTGACGCAATGCTCACATGTCATACCCTCTATTGTCAATACTCTCTTCACTTTCCCTACCTCCTAGCATTCTTTTAGCTATATTTGGGTTTAAATCCCCTTAATCTAAGTGCATTAGATACAACTGATACCGAGCTTAAGGCCATAGCCGCCGCAGCTATCATTGGATTTAAAAGGGGTCCGCCAAATATATACAAAAGCCCAGCCGCTATAGGTATGCCTAAGGTGTTGTATGCAAAGGCCCAAAATAGATTCTGTTTTATATTTACAATGGTCTTTTTGCTCAGCTCTATGGCAGTATATACATCTACAAGATCATTGCCCATGAGCACTATATCAGCAGATTCCATGGCAATATCTGTGCCAGATGATATGGCAATACCTACATCCGCCTGGGCCAGTGCTGGCGCGTCATTTATACCATCGCCAACCATTGCCACTTTATAGCCTTCGCCCTGAAGGGATTTTACATTGTCTGCCTTATCCTGCGGAAGTACCTCGGCTAGGACATCAGATTCGCCTATGCCAACCTGAGCTGCAATAGCCTTGGCTGTAGCTCTATTGTCTCCTGTTAACATCATAGTCTTTATACCTGCATTCTTAAGGAGCTCTATAGCTTTCCTACTACTTGGTTTTATAACATCCGCCACTGCAATAATCCCTACAAGATCATCGCCTATTGCAGCATACATAGGCGTCTCCCCCATTTCCGATAACCTTTTCATATCTTCTTGTGCATTCGATATATCTATATCATATATTTGCATAAGTTTATCGTTGCCTGCCAATATCTGCTTATCTTCAATAATGACTTTTATACCATGACCCGGCACAGCTTCAAAGCTCTCAGCATCATAGAGTTCTAATCCTCTTTCGTTTGCCTCAGCTACTATTGCCTGCCCTAGTGGATGCTCAGAAAAGCGCTCAGCCGATGCTATATTTTTTAAGAGTTCATTTTCATCTATATTTCCAAAGGTTATAATGCTTTTTAGCTCTGGTTCACCTACGGTTATTGTACCTGTCTTATCCAGTATAATTGCATCTATCTTATGGGCAGTCTCTAGGGCATCCCCACTTTTTATTAATATCCCATTTTCTGCTCCTCTGCCAGTGCCTACCATTATTGCTGTAGGTGTGGCGAGTCCTAAGGCGCATGGACATGCTATTACAAGTATGGATATAAATACTTTTAGAATAAATCCTACAGATTCACCAGCTATTGCCCATCCTATAGCTGATAGGATTGCAATTAATACCACTGCTGGCACAAAATATCCTGAGATTATATCGGCCATTCTTGCTATAGGAGCCTTGCTCCCTTGGGCATCCTCTACCATCTTTATGATCTGGGCAAGTACAGTATCACTGCCTACCTTACTGGTCCTAAATGTGATGGTTCCAGTCTTGTTTATACTACCGCCTACCACATTGTCTCCTGCCCCTTTATCCACAGGTATACTCTCACCTGTTAGCATAGACTCATCAATAGTAGTATGCCCGCCTATCACCGTTCCATCTACAGGAATCCTCTCACCTGGCCTTACACGTATTATATCACCAACTTGTACTTCAGCTACAGGTATTATGTGCTCCTTCCCATCCTCGCCTACTACAATAGCTTCATCTGGTGTTAGGCTCATAAGCTTTTTTATAGCCTCAGAAGTTTTTCCTTTAGCACCTTCTTCTAATGTCTTACCTAAAAGTATAAGTGCAATAATAACTCCACCGCTTTCAAAGTATAGCTGCATTGCATATTCATCATGCCCCTCACCTATCATAAATAGTGCATATATACTATATAAAAGGGCACTTGATGTTCCTATGGCTACAAGTGAATCCATATTGGGGCTACCCCTTAGAAGCGTAGAAAACCCTACAGTATAAAATTCATATCCTGCTATTATAATAGGAATAGTCAATAGAAACTGCACTAGCCCAAAAGACATTGCATGATTTGTTGGATCTATAAACTTTGGTATAGGAAGCCCTATCATATGGCCCATAGATATATAAAATAGAGGTGCTGCAAATATGGCCGAAACTATAAATTTATTCCATAGTCCTTTATTTTCTTGCTCTCCCTCTATTGGGCCATCCATCTGTTTAGAATCTATTATAACAGGCTTATACCCAGCCTTTGTAATCGCAGCATTTAAATTTGAAACGGTAACCTTTACAGGATCATATTCTATATTGGCTTTATTGGTAGCAAGGTTTACACTAACCTTTGATACGCCGTCTGTTCTTTCCAAAGCTCGCTCTACTGCCCTAGAACAGGCTGCGCATGTCATGCCCTCTATAGGTATAGTCACGTCTTTATTAACATCTTTATTTACATCTGTCATTGCTTTTTCCCTCCTGTCTTCTATATAGTCTATATACCCTATTTGGGCTGGCTCTAACTAATTTTATTTTACTCTAGATTTCAAAACCCCATATCCAACCTTTGTGATAGCACCTTCTATATCTTCTATAGATGTCTTATCCTCATCAAAATCTAATTTTACCCTGCTTGAATTAAATGCTACATTCACACTATCTTTATCAACACCTTCTATTCCTTTTACTGCAGCTTCTACCTTTAATATGCATGATGGACATGTCAACGTCTCTAATTGTATAGTTGCCTTTTTCATATTATATAGTCCTCCCTTTTATTATCTCTTTATCTCTTAAACGATAGCTAAGAAGCCTCATACCATTTAGAATAACGACTAAAATACTACCTTCATGAACTAACATCCCTATGGACATATTCATCCAATTGCTGAAAAATACACTAAATAGTAAAAAGAATACAACTCCTACAGCAATAACGATATTCTGGATCATATTGCTTGCCGTAGCCTTTACTAATCCAAGAGCATGTGGCAAACGGCTAAATTCTGAATTCATAAGCACAATATCGGATGTCTCTATAGCAACATCTGTACCGCCCCCCATGGCTATGCCTACATCTGCTACTGCAAGTGATGGACTATCATTTACACCATCCCCTACAAATGCAACATATCTGCCTTCATCCTGCAATCTCTTAATGTACTCGGCCTTGTCCTCTGGTAGCATATTTCCATGGGCCTCGGTCAATCCTAGCTCCTGACTAACTTGGTTTACAGTACCTTGATTATCACCAGATAGCATAATAAGGTTTTTTACTCCCAATGCCTTAAGGGCTCTAAGGTCCTCTTTAACGCCCTCACGAATTTGGTCTTTGATCCCCATAATAATCTTTAGTTTACCATTAACGGCTGTTAATACAAGTGAGTTTCCATCCTTTTCAAGATGATTAGCTTCAGATTCAGCCTCTTCACTTAATATAATATTTTCCTTCTTCATTAATGCTACATTTCCAACGACTACCCTTTTACCATCAACATCTGCTATAATTCCGCCGCCCTTTACAACCTCTGTATTCCCAACCGGCAAGGGATTACTCTCACCAATTTCATATAAAATAGCCTTAGATAAAGGATGATCTGATTCGCGTTGTATGCTCGCTAGATATCGAAGCGCATTATCAATACCATCCCCATAATACTTAACACTAGAAACCTGTGGATCTCCTACGGTTAATGTACCTGTCTTATCAAACACCATGGTATCGCTACGGCTAAAATCGTGAATGACTTCGCTGCCTTTTAATAATACACCATTGCGCGCCCCATTGCCAATACCTGAAACATTAGATACTGGTACGCCTATAACCAGGGCACCTGGGCAGCCCAGCACTAATATGGTTATGGCCAGTTCAATATCTTTTGAAAATAACCATACTATAAAAGATATAATAAGAACAGCTGGGGTATAATATTTTGAGAACCTATCTATGAAGCGCTCTGCCTCTGATTTAGAATCCTGGGCTTCTTCTACAAGTTCGATAATACGGCCAAATGTTGTATCCTCACCAACCCTGTCGGCAACTACTTGTATTGTTCCATTTTCTAATATTGTTCCTGCAAAGACCTTTGAATCTTTCTCTTTTTCAACTGGTATAGCCTCGCCTGTAATACTCGCCTCATTTATATAACCTTCTCCGCTTAAGACAGTACCATCCACTGGCACCTTTGCCCCTGTCTTAATAAGTAAAATATCTCCTTCATCCACATCATATACATCCACCTCCTCAAATTCACCATCTGCCGTTTGCTTTAATGCACTCTCCGGCGCCATCTCTGTTAGCTCCTTTATGGCGGAGCGTGTCTGGTTTAATGTACGTAGCTCTAGATAGGCTCCGAATAGGAATAAGAATGTAACTATTGCGGATTCTTCATAATTTTTTATCAAGAATGCACCCGCAACGGCAATAGTCACTAATACATCTATGCTTATAACCTTTACTCTTAAAGCCTGGTATGCTTGAATAATAATGGGCGCAGCACCTAAAATTGATGCCATGATCAGTGCCCATTTAAAGATGTGTAAATTCTCAAAAATCCACTTGCTAAGAAACGCAATGACTATTAATATACCACTCATTACGGTGATTTCATTTTTACTTCTCAATATTTTATACTGCATCTCGCCACCTCCTCCAAACTTTCTCTCTATAGCTTTAGCTCCTAAAGCTCATCTACAACTATAGGCCTCATCCAATTCAGATAGCATATGATATACAGCCTCATAGCTTTCGCATACATCATCTGGTACCGTATAGTTTTCAGTAATTTGTCGCAATTCTCCAAATTCCTCATCTAGATCTGGTCTTTGCGTGCCTACTTTTTCTATCTTTTCACTGATCTTATTGTATAAATCATGTACACTGTGAAATTCTGGATGACTGCCTCCATGAACTCTAGCCACCACTGGTACATATAACTCTAATTTTTCTAAATTACGCTCTAGCACTTCATTAAATCTTTTCATAATAACATCTCCTCCGGCTTTATTGTTTACCTCTTATTTATTTTGTATGTAGATTTTAACATAGCTCTGCCTTAAAAAAAATGACCAATATCAAGATTATAAATAAAGTTTAAAACATTTATATACACTAGCCTAAAGGGAGTTCTTCAAAAATATCTATATTCCTGTTGTTTCACCTCGTCATTGAGAGTATAGCTAAAATACTAGTTGAATCCTTTGAATATCTCCATATTTAGCTCTTTCACTTTTAAAATCGAAAACATTGTTGATTTTCTGCCAAAAGTATAGTATTATAGATTTCGCTGAAATTATATCTGGGTGTGGCGCAGCTTGGTAGCGCGCTTGAATGGGGTTCAAGAGGCCGGGGGTTCAATTCCCTCCACCCAGACCATAAAAGACCGCTTAACCAATAGGGCTAGGCGGTCTTTTTGTATTTTATATATTATGCTAAAACACGCTGGAAATGCTTCTAAAAGAGGGATACAACTAACACACAACTAACAAGATTTTATAAGCCAAAACCCTGATTATTTGTGCCTTTGGTACATCCTCTATTTTTAAGCTCTTCTATTAGTCTGTTGAACATTATCTCCTTTTTTTGTTTCCCCAAGATTAATCATTATATCTAAAACATTACCTTTATTAGCTCTAATAGGAAGGATTTTTCTAAGTATCCTTAATAATTCGCCTCCTTGAAGTTGTATGACAGCAATTACATACTATACTCAGTGTGAGTTAATTTATCACTATCTACGTTTAGAATATGCTCTAAGAACCTGATAACTAGCCCTCTATTTAATATATCATGACAAAATTGGTTGTGATAGTGGCGCAGACAGCCATAGCAGCTTGCATCTTTATCTGTTCCACCACATTCGCATCTCTGTAAGCGCTCTAACGTCGTATATAATACATCTAATAATATCCTCTTATCTCCCATTCTTCTTACATGCCCTGCGCCCCCTGGGACATCATCAAATAAAATCAAAGCAGGCCTATTGATATCACCAGCTGTGGGATATAGGCATCCATCTAAATCCTGCCGTTCAATTTGTAATGCCTCACATGCCCCTTCGAGCAAAGCATATAGAATTGAAAGCCAAAATCCTTCCCTAGCATCCCCATAGCCATCAAAATATAACTTTATTATATCTGTTTCAAATTCATGTCCTAACGACAAATTTCCATAGAGTTTACCAAAACAATCCCTGGATAAATTTGTTTTATGTTTATCCTCAGTTTTTTCACCACCTAATAAAGTGTAGCCACAATTGTAACAAACCTTAAAACCTCTTCCACCGCCACTGTTTATTACCACTAGTTTTCCATGTGAAGCTGGTGTTGCATATAAATTTACATCGAATAATTGCAGACTTGTACCCTCCACATCTTGCCCTTGACCAGAGTAATATACCCTTGTAGTATAGGTTTTTTCCGGCCTTATCTCCCCCGGATCTTTAGGCGTATTAGTACTTGCTATAAAACCAAAGGAAGGCACTATATAGTCTCCTACGTGATTCCCTATATTAGAGTTACAAACCTCACATTTATAAAAAGGATTATCAAATTTAGCGAGTTCAACTACTCTTTTTCTATGAAATGCCTTACAAACTGGACATATTGCATAACGATATCTCTCCCATGTCTTAGTAGGTACAGGTTTTATATATCTGCTGGTCCATAGCTTACCTGCTGCAACAATCTCGCTACTTGGGGCGTATTCTGACAACGCAATTCTTAAATCCCTATCTAGCTGCAACTGTTTACCTTCCCTACTATGGTGGTCTATCTGCAACTGTACAACATCTACTGGAAATCCATATTTAGGCAATATATTACGGCTTGACATAAAATTTAGTACATGCTTCGTCTTGAGTGTATTCAGCAACCTATCCAAGTATCCTATACTCCTTCCTTCTTGGAAAAGTCTGTTTCTCTCTTTCTTTATTTGCTCAACATCATTTACTAACTCTTGCTCTGCTCGATCCATAACACTAAGACCTGACCCTTGCAAAAACTTTATCCAGCCCCATTTTGACAGTTTAATCTTTGGGCTATTCTGTAGGTGTTTTGGAACGATAGATTTAAGAGATTCAAGTATATTCCTAGGCTTAGATTCTAAATAGTTTTTTAATTTTTCTGGTCCAGATAAGTCTGGATGAAAGAAAAAATTTTCTACATTCCCGAAATAATCAGTGTTTTCCCTCCAAAATGCCGATATGGCCGTAGCATATATATGCCTTAATATAATTTTCTCATTATCTAATGTAAAATATGGGGCCTTAATTTCACCCATTACCATTCTCCACGGTTCATGATAATGAGTGAGATCATGCGAGCGTCGTTGCGCAAAAGTTAATACAAAGGCCACAGAATCAGTACGTCTTCCAGCTCTACCTGCTCGTTGTATATAGTTAGCAGCTGATGGCGGCATATTTCGCATAAACACCGTTTCTAATTCTCCTACGTCCACACCTAATTCAAAAGTAGTAGAACAACTCAATACATTTATATTTCCGTTAATAAAATTATTTTGTAGTTCCGCCGCGGTTTCACTTTTAAGCTGTGCCGTATGTTCTCTAGCTTCCATCCTAATGGTCTCTGGCTCCATATAGAGCTTGTAATAATGGTGATCTTTAAATACTTCATCAGGTTTGCAAATGGATAGTTTGCCACCACATCTATAAGATGTACATGTGTTTTTTATATTATATGGCGTTATATTATGACATGTTTCACATCTATACCAGTTCACATCTTTATGTATTAGTGACGATACAACTTCCCATATATCATTTTGCATCTGATAAACCACTCCCTCACCACTTAAGCTATTAGAGTTGAAGTGAGAGTCCCATATACTACTTGACTTGCCTAGCCCTATAGCATTTGTCCATATGTTTTTTAATAAATTCTTACACTCATATTCAGATATGTTAGAATCTATATTCATAGCGAGACGTACTATATAGTCAAGTCTACTATTTAGTCTATCACTATACCAGCTTAAAATACCACGGTTAGCTGCTGTATTTTCGCCCCTTATATAAAATTCCCTATTTCTCGGTTGAAAGAATTCATCATTTGGTAATATCCAATCTGGAAATACGACAACACCCTTAGTCCTAAGACTGTCTAATAATATTTGATATAATGTCCAAACTTCATTATCTGTCAAATTCCAAGGTGCTCGCTTTAAAGGTAGCGGGGCCCTCCAATACTTGGGTTTCACCAATCTAAACTGTATTAAGCCTAGCCCCTCTAAACTGTTTCGTTTTCTAATGGCTAAGAATTCAAAAAAAAGCCACTTCCATACATGATTTTTCCCATCTTGCACACTAATATCTTTGAATATATCATTTTCTTTTGCAACACTGTATATTCCATCTACCATATTCTGCAATCGCCATTGGTTCATTATTATTTCTTCTGTATATTTCTTAAGGGTTTTTATTATAAGCCTTCTCCTAAGAATTTGGTCATGGGTTTGATTAAAAAAAGGTGCAAAAAAAGCTGCATCCTGCCTACTATCTGAGAAGATTAGGAGCTTCCTAGATTGCTTTTTTAGATTTTCGATCTTATGAATAGCGGGTCCAGGGTTCCATTCATCACCTAACAATTCTTCTTCATTATCCGCTATAGATTTATTTTCTTTAGGCTTAATCTCCTGATACAACACAGTCCCTATAACACTTGCTGCTGCATCCCCTCCAACCAGAAAGCGTCTTATTACACCCCTAGGATTTATACGCCCACACGCTGGACATGAACATGCTCTACCATCCTGATTTGTGGAAACTTCAATTACTTTAATATATTCTGTATTTTTACAATTACAAGTTTGACCAATATAATTTTCCCTTTCTATAGCTCCACATTTTGCACATAGGGTATATGTGGTCAGCTTTCTGCTCCTCTTTGTTATTTCAGGAAAATTAACTTCATCATCCTCATTAAAATCATTATTTATAGATATGTTACTCATTATTAGGAAATATTGGATGTTATGCATATCCTGAGTAGATTGCCTCAGATACATTATGCCATTTTCCTCTTCCCTTTTCCCTACCAGATATAATCTTTTGCATTGTTGACAGGTAGCCGATTCAAAGATGCAATATTTTTCTCCTGCTATCTTTTCTGTCTCCACTTTCTCTATATACACTTTCGTATCAGGCAGTAGCCTTATATATGCGCCTTCTATAGCTCGCACAAAGGTATGATAGCGAGCTGGTAATAGGGGTGGCATTTTTTTATGTGCTTTACTTAAACTAGCCAATTCTACTAAATCCACCAATATCTTTAGATTCTTTTCACCTTCACCAATAATCTCCTTTGCAATTTCAGATAAAGGTTGAGCACCTTTTTGAAGTTCTCTTTGTAATTTTAAAAGTCGTTTATCACCTCTTAATACATGATACAAAAATGCCTTCCAACCACTTTTCTTAGCCTCTCTTTGTGCGTGTTCTACTGTTTTTTTGGGTATTCCAGCATCTAATGATATATCAATCAAGCTTTCTAAACAGTTATTGTTTGGGCACTCCTTTATTGTTTGGTTAAGTCTCCGATAGATATCCAGATCTGGTTCTCCCCAACTAATCATCGCCTGCATCATAGGAATCCTATGTCCTTCTATTACATCCTGACTAGATATATTACCTTCCATCCACGCGAACGGCTCCCCAAAAAGACGTGTGGCAAATTGTACAATCTGTTTAAAATCATCCCGTCCACGTCCTAATGTTGCACTTGTTCCTATACACTGTACCTGCCCACTAGAGCCCTTATAAATCCTATCTTTTAACCTTCTCAGTAGCATAGCTGTCTCAATTCCTCTTGCACCGCTATAGGTATGGATCTCATCCATAACAATAAACTTCCAATTTCGTGAATGCTTTCCATCAAAGAATATACTATCGCCCGGCCTTAGGAGTAAGTATTCTAACATGGCGTAATTTGTAAGCAATATATGCGGTGGGGATTCTCTCATCTTTTCTCTGGAAATTAACTCATTAGGAATTGGCTCCGTGCCATACATCTTTCTGTACTCCGTTAATGCATTACGATTATGCTCTCTAGTCTCCCCAGTATACCTTCCAAAGGTTATCTGTGGAAAGTTCCTTAGTAAAGTCCTGAGCCTCTCTAACTGATCATTAGCTAATGCATTCATTGGATAAAGCAATAATGCACGAACCCCATGGGATAATGTTCCTTTTTCCAGCTCTTTCATTAAATAATTTAATATAGGTATAATAAAAGTTTCTGTTTTCCCACTACCTGTTCCAGTAGATACTATTATATTACGTCCATATTCGATGACTTTGCGTATAGCCTCTTCTTGGTGCCTATACAATGATCTATCCATCGGTAATTCATTAGTATTCAGCTCATAAAAATATTTGGATAGCACCCCTTCTTGTATAAGCCCATCTAGGGTCATACCTGTTTTAAAATGTGGAGTTGCCTCTAAAATAGGTCCCTTTAATAATTTCTCAGGTTTCATCAACTGGGCATTAAATTGTCTTTGCAATTCTTTATCATTAAATCCAAAAGTAGTAGTTAAATAGTTCCGATAGTTCGCCTCTATAGACTTAGTCGTAGCAATAGGATTAATACTCATTTACATACCCCCAAATGTTATTAGCTATTTCTTTCTCTCTGTCTAAAAATTCGTATATGAGAGGTTTTGCATCCTCCTTTGATTTTATATCAAAGGATATATCGCCTTTAAAAGGCTGATTCCAACTTGACAAAAGGGTAAGATATGTCTTAATAGTATTCGGATATCTCTTTTTAATTAACTCAAAAATAGGACCATATGACCAGCTTATTAGAATTAACGCGTTCCTGTTATCAGAAAAATTCGGAATTAGTCGATTACACTGTGGATAATGTTCTTTATACCATTCTGCCTGATTTCTTAATAGTGCACCACAGCTAGTACATTTAACACCGGCTTGTATAGAAATATAGCCTTCCGTTTTTTTGTGTTTCCAGCCTAGCTTTAGATGTTTATCTTTCTTAATTCTAAACTCCCTTTCTCCATCTCCATTCATCCATAAGTATAAAACCTCCCTAGCATTTGTATCTGATAACACTAAATTTTCATAAAGTGTGCCTTCAGATAGAAATAATAAATTTATCTTGTAATCACTATCTAAAATATAATTACATATATACTCAGATATTGTTACCTCAAGTTCAACTGTTTCTGATAAGATTATAGCCTGATATACTTCTTGGTTACCATAAGTTCTTATAAATAACCATCTGCCATACTCTGATAGGTTTGGTGTATCTCTCCCAGAAATATCAAAAGTGAAATAACCCTTATCATTTACATATCCCGTCCCTTTACTGTTATATATATAAGACCTATTTATCCCTATAACTACTGCCTCTATTTCCTCCCCAGCAAAAAGTGGATCTATAACACCACTTATAACTAATTTATTTTTCGATAACCATGTTAACTCTAAATCTTTTATAATGTAATTCTCAATTTCTATTTCTATGCTATAACTGTCTTCCTCTATAGTAGGAAATACGCTTTCCGTTACCTGCCCTGCCCATGGATCTATTGAATCAAAACTTGCTAAATAATTGCTACTTTTTATAGAATATAGTTCCAAATCCAATAAAAGATTACTTTTTCCATCTTCTATATTAACTATAATAGGGGTTTCCCATGGTTTTTCCTGATCCCATAAATGCAACACTCTATTAGTAGTCCTTCCATGGTCAGTCCAACTTATTTTTAAGTACTTCCTGTCATTATACTCTATTACATTATATACAAAATCTTTTACCTGCCACTTGGTACGTACCATATAGAGCTCGCTATTATAAATCCTTTGGCGATTTTCATTATACAAACTTATTATAAATTCTTGTACCCCTTCACTTGCTCTCAATGAATCCATAAAGGCTCCCAACTGTATTTGCACTCTTCCATTTTTAATATTTGTACCTACATTTTGATTTAAATCCTTTGCAGTTAAAAGTGCATATCCTGCTATGCTCTTTGGTAGATCTATCTCCAGCATAGGGCTATTGTTCAACTCTAAATCACCAAACCATATCTCCTTTGATGTATTATGCCAATAAGTATTATTCAAGTCTTCCCTGTCTCGTATTCTCCATTTTAATTTAGGTATAACCACCTGAATAGGTATCAAATGTTTTTCATCTAAACCCCCACTGTAGATAATATCCCCTATAACTTGCTCTTCAGTATAATTTGTCCTTATTTCATACGTTTCATCAACAACAGATTCTACAGTCCCATCACTTAATAATTGAAAACTACAATCTATTGGAAGCATAATAGTGGTAATAATACTTTTTTGATTCCCCTCAGAGTGATATGACAGCCATGGCTCATGAATAATTATTAGATCAGTTAGTACTACCATTGGGAATCTATATCTCTTTTTATCTTCAGTCCCAATACTTACTTCATACCAGCCCACTGGTGCTTTACCCATCAATTGAGGGGTATCTAATAAGATCTCGATTTCATTGCTTTGATTATTTATTCTTATGTTTTTTAGATCTTTTAGCCTATATGATTTTCTTGTATCCCAGCGATCTGCGCCTCTGCTAATAGTCAAAACTTGTCTCAGCATAATATGTTTATTCTCAAATGGTATTATAAGTTGGGGGATACCCTGTGTATATATTGGTTCTCCCAGTGATGATACCTCTGTTAATGGCTTAGTACCTGATAGATATGGTTCTATAACATCTATACTTTGTATGTTAAATGCAACCTTATCTGATTTTCTATCTAGGATAGATAGCTTAACTATATTGGTCAGGTCTACTAGGGCTAAATGACAATTATGTGCAAATTTCACAGACTGGATATGTTCCAAAACTCGTATTTCTTGAGGAAATTTTAATTCGTTGGGTAACAAAAACCATAATCGTGTTTTAGGGAAACTTGGCTCTAATACCCTCATTCCATTTTCTTTGAACATTAGAAATGGGATGGCTGGAGATATTCCAAATACTTCCCACTCTCTAATTATTATATCTCCCGATACCAAAGCTATCTTATAGTTTGTATTTATATTATAAATGTCCACATCTATTTTAGTTATGGTAATAGTATCTCCATCATTTCGATATCCTCTCATAGGTATAGATATGCCTTGAGGACGATCGTCACTGTCAATACGTAGATTAAATCCTTCTTTGTATCTGCTATCAGCTTTTATATTATGGTCTCCAATAGAGATCTTTATTTCTTGTAATACCGGGTCTAGGACTAACAAAGGTTCTGCAAATTTCTCTAGCTCTCTATAATCAAAACTGCGCTTTTTTTTCCTTTCTTTCTTTATATTAGAAATCCATGTATTAAAGGCCCTCAGCACTCTATCGGGGAGTATACTATCCCTATCACTGTCTGTAGAGATTAACTCATTATTATTTAATAACAAGATTAGGTGACCTACCCATCGACTAGCCCATTCTCCACCATATATAACAAATCTTAGAATAGGCTCTTCTACATAAAAATTGTGAATTTGTATTGAATTTATTTTGTATTTCAACTCTTCAATACTAGACTCTAGACTCTTTATCCTCTTCAATTGTAAATCCAAGATAATATCATGCGCGAAACTATCCATCTGTTTCACCTTGACATCGCATCTACTGGCAATATTACGTATTCGCTGAGCTAATACCATCTTGATTCTTCGATAATTTATTAGCTCTTTACGCAATAACCTTAGGTTAGCTATTATTTCCTTTGCATGCGCTTCCCAATACCCAGGAGGAATAGGGAATTGGCCAAATATACTTTGGACTTGCTGCCTGATTAATTCCATATCTATAATAACCTTATCTAAACGATTTTCGACCTCTATACTATATTCTTTCCTTTTCCTGTTAACCTTGTCCTGTTTAATATGGTTAGTTATCCCTTCCCAGATAGGAATGAAACTGGGAAGCACACCTATTAGTATCCATAAATTATTCAGTAATATGGAAATTCCCAAAAATGTACAGGCTCCAGCAAGCCCAATCAAAAATTTCGGTTTTATATTCCTTTTTTCTTTACCAAAATCTATATACTTTTTAAGATTTAATCTTTCAGCTTTGAGCTTTTTATATATCTGGATTTGTTCGGTATAGTCTATATGCTTAGATTCAAGTGCAGATATGTTTAATTTTGTTATTAGGACATTATAATCGTCTTTATAATCAAGTCTAAAAATATGATAAAAATTATTAGCGAGGCTCTTCTTTAATGTGTTTTTACGATCAATAAGTTCTTTAAATTCTCTATGTTCCTTAATTGCTTCTTTGTATTCTTTTTCTATATCATTAAGTTGTCTTCCTAAGCCTGCTTTATAATGGTAGGTTTGTCTGTATTCTACTAGGTAGTTTATAGCTTGATTCTCAGAGATAATACCCATATTGTCAAAATGTAATAAGATTTCAGAAAAAAATTCGTTCAGACATTTCTGTGGTATACCACCGTGGATAAGAATAGGCGTCACATACCTGTTAGTAGATTCTATTTCACAAGTTGTCAGGCCCTTATTTTTTATAAACTGTATAAAGCCTTTTCCTAACTCTGTCTGTGTAATAGTATCTATATGCCCCAAGACTCTTCTGACAGAGGACCAGTAATTTCCCTGACTATAACCCCATACCCCTTTATATACTAAAAAAAAAGCCATACATGCTGGAAACGTGTTTATTAGATTTTTTAGTATGTATAAATTATCTTCATGTTTTATGTATTCACTAATCATTTCTTTTAATTTTATATAATCTTGTAATGATAATTTTACTTGGCCTATAAATTGAATATTATCATCTAGTTGAGATAGGAGTATCTGTTCACATTCAAAAATATTAATACATTCTGTAAGCATAGATAACCCCCCATAATATTTTATATACACCATTCTACACAAATGTATAAAAGTCCTGCTTTATTTGCCAAACTTCCCAGGTCCTTACTTGCTTTTAATCCAATATGGTATTCTATGACGTTATAGGATTATTAGCATTGCCATTTAAATACCATAAGAAACTATGCATCATTAATATGGCAGAGCCCCCCTCGTTCAAATATGTCCTTGTAGATATATTTATAAAACAAAGCTGCGAAACTTCGCAGCATTTGTTTTATAAGTTTTTGCTTTAATTTTTTATATCTTTACCTCTTCTTTGCTCTTCACTAAATTTTGAAAGTTCTTCTTCCTTCTTCTTATCATATGGAAACATTGCAAGTGGTATCATGCCCACAAGACAATAAACTATAGGAACTACAGCTGTTGCAATTCTTATGCCTGTCATAACCCTTGCAGACTGCAATGCTGCATGTTCATCATAGCCGAAGTATTTGATAATTGCCATAAATATAACTAGATGTATTCCGGCGATTGGCGCCATTAAAAAGGAATTTACTGCCCCAAAGAGTGCCGTCTTCCGACTGCCTGTGAACATCTCATTCTCATCGATTATAGCTGCATTTAGTGGAACCATTGCAGTCTCTGCCAGGTATTTACCAAACATTATGGGTATATATGCTATGAGCACCTGCCACCAAGTAGCGGTAAATAAAAGCATTATATACCCTATTATATACGGCACCATGCCAGAGAATATAGCCTTCTTGCTTCCAATGCGCTTAACAGCATTTCCAATCATAGGATATACGATAAACACCACCAACATGGGCACCACATCCGCAATTGTAGTATGTAGCCCCCCTGCCCGTATAACATGGTCCATAAAATATAAGAAAGTCGTAAAATATATCCCAGAAGGTGCAAAACCCGTTATGTTAAATACAAACCAGGTTCTAAAGGCCTTCATACTCAGAATGCTCTTTACATCCTTCCAAATAGTTTTTAGTTCTAGACTTTCTTTTTCCTGTGATTCCCCTGCATACATCTCTGGTTTATCCTTCAGAAGGCTTATAGCTATTACGTATATAACTGCATTTAATGTCACTACCCCCATAAGTATTGCAACTATCTCTAAACGTGCTCGCATTGCACTACCTACTAATAAAAACGAAGGTACTACGGTTGCAAAGAAGCTAAAAAAATTACTTACATATCCCACCAACACATTGACATCTACACGTTCATCCTTGCTTGGCGCTGCGAGTAAAAAATAACAATGGTTAGAGATCCTAAAGGTTGTATATGCAGTATCAAATATAAATAGTTCTGCAAGCAATATAAAAAATATTCTTTTTTGCGGCCAGGCTGGATTTACAAAAAGCATTGCCATAAGTGAAATTATAATAAATGGCACTGTCACCCTCATAAGATACATAAATTTACCGCGCTTTGGATTATATCGCATCCTATCTATGAGTATGCCAATTATAGGGTCATTTGAAGTATTCCAAATATTAAACCAAAAATACATCATACCTACATAAACTGGGTCAAGTTTTACTACATCTGTAAAAAGCTTGATATATACATTGTGAACAATCACATTACTTAACATTGCCGCAGGTCCAGGCAATGCAAGTAAAAACTTCTCCTTTGATGAAAGGTCAGTATCTGAAAATCTATACTGATCTCTTAATTTAGTTAAAGCTTTTCTAATCAGCCCCATACCCTACTTATCTCTCCCCCTTAAAGCTTTATTGTTATATTACGTTCTCCGCCGATAGCCTCTAAAGTGACTATCACGCTTTCACCTATAGATTCTATTGAATATTTGACTGAAGGCTCTATGCTAAATTTAGCCTGAGGAAGATAGATGGTTGTGGGAAGCTCTTTCTCTCCTTCATCCCATGTCATGGTAAACTCTTTTGAGCTACTATCATATTCAAATGATTTAATCTCGCCACATACAGCTTGTGGATAAGGTCTTCTTAAAGTATCTAGAACCGGTGCTTTAGAAAACTCATCGAAATAACACCAATAGGTACTGCTCCAAAGATAACTATCAAATATATTGAGTAAATGATCTATATGGGAAAGTCCTTGAGAGTAGCTTGCATGTGCACCCCATTCTCCAACCATAACTGGAACATCCATATTTTGCTGGGTACGTCTATGGGCCTCAAATATCACTTCAACTCTATTATTACTAGCATATTGCACAGCTTCTGTATCTACAACTAGATCATAACCATGGGGAGAGTAGGCCTGGTTTGGATCTTTATTGCCTTTTTTATCTAATATAGGTTCTGCTTTGCACTCGATACCTATGTTTGAGAAATAGCTATTTTCTCTCATGATTATACTCTTCTTATCTATCTCACGGACGGCCCTACTTACCTTCCCATAAAAGTTTGCTAAGTCCCCTTTATCAAATTTTTCAACAAGGGGTTCCACCACTTTTGCAACAGATGCATGCACTGTCTTATCCTCTATCAAATCTAGCACCTGGAGTTTTCCTTTCTGGTCCGAAAAGAGCCCAATCATATCTTCAAGGGAATGGCTTGTGCCTAGCGCCTTGTTCATAGTCTCTGCTAAAGTGCCCATTAGCGTTCCAAAAATCTCTGTAGCTGCTGAACCAGGGAATGGTTCATTTAAAAAATCATAGCCTATGACAGCTGGATGATTTGCAAAACGCCTAACCACATGTACCCACATATTAACGTAGTGGTCTTGTATTCCTATGCCATTCGATGTCTGTGTATTGTTCCAAAAATTGTCGAATGCTCGTTTCACGGCCTCGCTAAATATATATGCATCGCTCCAAAGCTCGCCATCTACATGGGGCTTGTTATCGGTTATGGTGGCCCACTCTGGCGCTCCATCGCTATAGAGAACACTATATAGATCCTGGTGACTATCTAAATATGCATATATATCATATTTTTCACAAAAGTCTAACATCTTCTCTATCCAATCTAAATACTCATCATCAAACTTGCCAGGTTTTGGCTCCACAGCATCCCATATAATGCCTAGTCGTACTACATTAAATCCCCATTCCTTAAACTTTCTGAAAAGTTCTTCATCCCAAGAAGCGATGTAGTCCATCTTGTCCCCCGTTTTCTCGCCCTTGTACACTAAATTAATACCCCTTAAAATCATATGTCTACCTTTTTCATCTATGAATCGTTGTTCTTTTACAGATACTTTCGCCATTATGTTTTCCCCCTTTTTATGTTTTTCTAACACATCCATCTCATGTACTATAGGTGTAGAGATAGAAGAGGTTGTGTCACTTCCCACCTCACTTTCAACTGTGATGTTTTCATCGTGCGCATCTGTCACTTTATAACAATAAGCAAACCCTATACCCCAGTTATTTGTAGAACTCTTATTTTCAAGTCGCCGGCTTGCATAATATGCATTTTTAAAACAAAAATTGTAAAACTCCACAATAAGCTCTATGCTAGCTAAAGTCTTGTTATCATTCCCATGCCCTTCAGATAGGTACTCAACTTCAAATAAAATAACTTGTATATGATTTTTATAGCATGAGTTCTTGAGGTAGATACCTTGATTCCCCCCCAAGGAATTTAAGATTCTTTTCTATAAGCTCTATACGCTGTTGTACACATCTATGTGAATAGTATTTATCTTCAGGTGTGTTTACTGTATAGTCTAGTAGCCTTTCTACAGTAGTTGTGGCGACATGAATCCGTGTATCTGACGATGCATAGTAGATATATACATCACCATTATCCCTGGTTACCCATCCATTGCAAAACACTACATTAGAAACATCACCTACCCTTTCATCTCCCTCGGGTGCTATTAAATATCCACCTGGTCGATTTATAACTCTTTCGGGTTCATCTAGGTCAGTTAGGAATGTATATAGGACATACCTAAGGCCTGCGGCAGTGTTTCGGACTCCATGAGCTATGTGTAACCAACCCTTTTCTGTCCTTATGGGAGCCGGCCCTTGTCCATTTTTGACCTCTTTTACTGTATGATATACCCTTTCATCGATTATAATCTCTTCGTCTACCACTGCGTTTGTCATACTCTCAGAATAACCCCATCCTATGCCTCCGCCATCACCCGCTTCTATAAAATCATCTTGTGGTCTTGTATAAAATGCATATTTGCCATCTATAAACTCTGGATGTAGTACCACATTTCGTTGCTGAGGTGATCTTGTCTTAAGATCATTCAAACGCTCCCAAGATTTTAAATCCTTGGTTCTTACAATCCCACATTGGGCTATGGCACTAGACTTATCTGCAGCCGGTGCATCCAGGTTTTTGCGTTCAGAGCAAAACAGTCCATATATCCATCCATCTTCATGTTTTACAAGCCTCATATCATAGACATTTACATCCAGATCCTCAGTTTGTGATATTTCTATGGGATAATCCCAAAATGCAAAACTATCAATACCTGTTTCACTTTCAGCTATAGCGAAAAAAGATTTTCTATCAACTCCTTCTACTCGCACAACCAGATATATCTTATCATTTAACTCTATGGCCCCTGGATTAAATACACTATTTATGCCTTGTCTTTCCATAAAATATGGGTTAGTCTTAGGATTGAAATCATATCTCCAAGCTAAGGGAATATGTTCTGCAGTTAGTACTGGGTTTTTATACCTTTCATATATACCATTAATACTCTCCAACTTCTGATTTCTCTGGGTTATATATTCACTATGCATAGCCTTTATCCTTTGGACTCTATTTAAAAAGTATTGATTGGCCATTTTCATAC
>JAAZLT010000036.1 GCA_012799205.1 Clostridiales bacterium | reverse complement strand
AGGGGAAAGTACCCTATTGGCATTACTACTCTAGAAGTACAAGATCCCTTTGGACTCTTTACATTCACTATAGATCTTTCTAAGAAGCATTATTATAAGCAGCTCTACCTTACAGTCTACCCACGGATATTAGAGATTCCATCTCTGCCACTTCATTCCATAGAGAGGGAAAAAGTACAGAGTAGTCAACTGATACAGACAGAAGAACCTTCATCTGTATCTGGCATAAGACAATACGAATATGGAGATCCTCTAAAAAAAATCCATTGGAAGATCTCCTCTAAATATCAAGATATATATGTGAAAGAGTACGAGGCCAGCAGTGACCCTAAGGCACTCATATTTCTAGAGACAACTCCATGCCCAATAGATAAAATCGCTCGACATGAGCTTGAAGATCAGATGATAGAATGTACTATATCTATAGTAAACCATATGCTCTATAGAAAAATATATACAGAACTTGTAATATATAATGAGAATAGACAGCAGCTAAGAGGGAATAAGCCTCATGACATTTCTTATTTCTTTGACTATCTATCTCTTCTATCTTTTGATAGCAATCTGCCATTAAACCAGATATTAACTCTAGAGGAAACTACCATAGGCAATAGCTATAATATAATTCTAATTACACACAATATGGATTATAATCTCTTTAATCGGATATGCATACTTAAACAGCTAGACTTCTATCCTATTGTATTTCTAATAGTACACAATATGTACCTAGATAGAGATGTCAAAAATATGGTAGTACAATTAAATGATATGGATATACCCTCTTATATGATCTCTACCGCCGAGAGATTAGATGAAGTATTGGAGGATTTAACATGATAGGTAATAGACGATTTATAGATTTTTTAGTAGAAGGTATTATATTTATACTGGCAGTATCCAGTATAGCACAATCTATAATTAGCTCTCTGTATCTGCCCATATCCTACGGACTAGTTTTGATATTTTCCTCAGTTTTCTATGTGCTCTTTCATATATACACATATAATAGGTTAACCCTATTCATAGGCACACCATTGACTATATACCTTCTTATATTATATGCAGACAAAAACTTGCCTATTGATTGGTGGCATAGAGTAGTTGATTGTGCCAATTGGCTAGTAAACTATGCTCTTGGAAATGAACCTATTATAAATGCTACATATATATATCCATCTGCATGGATAATAACTGGTATCGTGTCATTGATTTTTTTCGTGGTAATGCTTAAGCTAAAACTACCAATATTATCTATAATGCTGGCAAGCTCAATAATAGGTATAGAATGGTACCTTGGCCACACCCATATTGTTCCGTATATATGGATATATGCCATATCGTTTATATGTCTAATAAGTACCAGATATAGAAAAGAACTGATTAGGGAATATTCTATGCCTCAGTCTGGGATATGGCAACTCTCAATACTTCCCCTTGCTCTCTCTATAGTGCTCATCTCTATTATCATTGTGCCTTCGGACACTAGCCATTTAAGATGGGAATACCTAGAAAATAAAATTGACCATATGGAAAATCGATGGACAAGCCGGCGTAGATCCAAAGGCCCTCGTACATCCTTTCGCCTCACTCAAACAGGTTTTCAAACCTCCTCTGATAGACTGGGAGGACCTGTTAAAATAGATGACGATACTCTATTAAAAGTAAAGTCCCCTTACCCTGTCTACCTTAGAGGTAGCATATTAAATAAGTACACAGGAACTGGATGGACTGATTCCACAAATACCCTGAGATATAGAATTAGTGATCCACTAAATAAACGCAATAAGAACAGGGCTTTAGACCTTGATGAAGAATTTTGGAAGGACCTGAGCGAGTTGGAAGATAGAGATATTATTTCTAGATTTACAATAGATATAGAGCCTGTAGGAATAGAGACATCTGCCATCTTTGCCCCTCTTAGAACTGTGTCAGTTAAGCCACATACACGCAAGAATTTCTCTCCCTATATCAATGACAAAGGTGAGTTATTTGCAATAGAAAATATAAGTAAGTCTCAAGGATATTCTATAGATGTAATATATCTCAATTCT
>JAAZLT010000003.1 GCA_012799205.1 Clostridiales bacterium | reverse complement strand
TGATATAAATTACGAAGCAAAACACTATATAAGATGAAATTGGTAGGGGGAGAAAATTGGGGAAAACATATAAATATGATACTCATGTTCACACTGTAGAGGGAAGTGCTTGTGCAAAATCTACAGCGAGAGAGATGGTTAGAGCTTATATTCGTGCAGGTTATTCTGGTATTATAATAACGGACCATTTTTTTAATGGAAATACTGCCGTGCCAAGAGACCTTCCTTGGACTACAATGGTGGAAATGTTTTGTAGAGGCTATGAAAATGCCTTAGATGAGGCAAAGGGAACAGGGTTTAATGTATTTTTTGGCTGGGAATATGCTGATCGCGGAACAGAATTTTTAACTTATGGACTTGATAAGAACTTTTTACTTAAGCATCCTGATCTATTATCATGGGATCTTGAAAAGTATTTTAAGATTATAAAAGAAAGTGGGGGATTTATATCTCATGCACACCCTTTTAGAGAAGCCTCTTATATAAAAGACATAAGATTATTTCCTGAGTATGTAGATGCTGTAGAAGTAATAAATGGTGGTCATGTAGGCACAGACTTTGACAAAAAGGCATTCAATTATGCGACAAAACATGGATTACTCCAAACAGCTGGCACTGACTCTCATCGTGTAGATAAGATCCATGGATATGGGATGGAATTTGAACATGAAATAGAGACCATAGAGGATTTTATACAGGGAATTAAAAAGCAGAGATATACTCTTAATAAGGCGGATGAAGATATAAGATTATTAACTGATTGAGAATAAGACTGCTAGTCGCATTAAAGCTATGGTATACTATGTTTACTAAAACCCAATAAATGGGGGAAGTTAGATGGGAATCAAATTGTATAAAAATAAAAGTAGAAAATTGACAATATTGATATTGTTTCTGGTGTTCCAAATCAACAGATATGCTATAGCTATTGATAAAGGAAATACCTTGAACCTAATAGATGGAGAAAAGGAATATATAAAAACTAGAGGAACAATTACAGCTGCAACTATTGATGGCGCTGCCCCGCTACATTATATAAATTCCAAAGGAGATAAGAAAGGTATTGCCATAAGTATATTAGAATATATTGGAGATATAAGCGGACTAGATTTCGAATGCAAATTTTATAAGACTATTGATGAGGTTTTCAAGAGTAAACCAGATATAATTATCGGGGTATCTCCAGAATATGCCCCACCAAATCTGATTTTATCTAATTCTTATTTAGAAGCATCAACTATATTGTTTATTCGGGCGGGCTTAAATCCAAGTGAACTAGAAGATAAGATTTATGCAGGTATAGAGGGCGGGACCCTACCAGAAGGTGTAAAGAGGGAAAACGCCATAGAATATCCTGCTAGGATAGACACTTTGGAGGCAGTTGAAAATGGACATGCCCATTACGGATATGGCAATGAATATTCTATTACATTTTATAACATTCAAAACTCATTTAAAAATATAGTTACGGTGCCCATGGGCAAGCAAACAAGAAGGTATTCCTTTGGCTTTTTAAAGGAAGATCCTATTCTACTTTCAATTATTAACAAATCCATAGATTCCATAGATGAAAAACAGATGGAGAGCTTTATATTAGAGATGGCAACAAGTATAGAAAGGAAAATAACTCCCTCCATGGTCTTTCAAACCTATGGGAGTATTATTATAGGACTTATCCTACTTATTATGGCTATCTTATCTTGGGGAATAATCATAAATATAAAGCATAAAAAGACAGTAATTTTACAAAACAAAATCTTAGTAGAAAAGACTGAAAAAGATGGTTTAACGGGCATATATAATACAAATACAGCCAAGGATTTAATAAAGGATAGACTTTATGAAAAGGATGCATTGACCAAGGATGCCCTGATTATATTAGATTGTGATGGGTTTAAGAATGTAAACGATACTCATGGACATTTAGCGGGGGATAGGTCCTTAAAATATATAGCTAAGATATTAAAAACGACTTTTAGAGATACAGATATTGTTGGACGGATAGGTGGAGATGAATTTTGCATATATATGAAGGATATCTCACTAACAGATTATGTTTATGACAAATGTAAACAAGTCATGGGTTTAATGGGTAAAATAGATGAGGATTTTCAGTTAACCCTTAGTATAGGAGTAAAAATAATTAATGGACATGGTGAATTCAAAGAAATATTTTATCAAGCAGATCAGGCAATGTATGAATCGAAAAGAAAGGGCGGTGGATATATAACTATCAGGTCATAAATAAATACTACTAGGTATTACGCATTATTATTTTGCAGAAAGAACAGATACCATGATTACTGGGCTTTCAAAGCACGTTGAAGTTATAATACGACTTTCATATAAAATCTTTCTAATCTGATCATCTTCAATTGTAGTTAATAGAGTATGTTAACCCTATAGATAATTTATGCATATAATATTAAAACTAACAAAATGGGGTGATCAGATCATGGGCATTCAAAATTTAATAGATGCTGCAACACCAGGAAGTACGGTGGATGTGCAACCAGGCGTATATAATGAGCAATTAGTAATTGATAAGGCATTAATCTTGCAAGGACCCTCCCCTGGTGGAGGAGCTGCTATTATAGACGCAACTGGACTGAATAATATATCAGCTATTCAAATATTAAGTGACGATGTAACCGTAAGTAGATTAACCATTCAAAATGGCTCCCTTCATGGAATCCAGGCAGGCAACGCATCTTATCCTAATTTGTCGGATATAACAATCTCCGATAATCATATTAAGGGACATGCAAATGCAGGAATACTGACCAATAGCGGTGCTTCCATGATCATTAAGAATAATATTATTGAAAACAATGGACTAGGAGCGGGATTTAATCGTAATGGAATAGTCCTTTATCCACATGGGACAACTGATATAATCAACAATACTATAGTCAATAATGCTGTTGATGGGATTTTTGCCAGGGCTAGCTCAAGTGGTTTGAGAATAGAGAATAATGAAATAAAGGGTCAAGCAAACAGTGGAATTTCGTTGGCCTGGGATCAACGCAATACCAGCATTATAAACAATAAAATAAAAGACTGTGGGACTGGTAATTTTGATGAAGAAGGTGGAATTGTAATAATTCAATCTATGGCTGAGGTCATACAGGGTAATACTATTGAGAACTGCAAGCAGTCTGGGATCTTTTGGGGATGGGTTCCTACAACGGGGAGTTCCCCTACTGAAATATTAATTAGTGACAATGAAATTAAGAATAGCTCTCGAGATGCTATATATCTGTTTTCACAAGGAACAGATGGCCCTATATCACCGGATCTATTTCCCTTGGAACCAAAAATCATTGGAAACAATTTACGAGATAATGGAAGGGCAGGCGTATATATAAGTAATGCCTATTATTATGGACCAGGCAATGCCAATCCAACTATCAATGAAAATCAAATAGTTGGGAATGCCTGGGGAGTTTTCAATGCTACCGCACAAGTGGTAGATGCAACTAATAATTGGTGGGGAAGTAGCAGCGGACCTTACCAGCCGCTACTAAATCCGCAGGGAAAAGGGGATCAGGTAAGTGACAATGTCGATTTTACTCCTTGGCAGACTAAAGCCCCGACTATTGAAATCATTGGCTGCTTTGTAAGGAATGTAAGTCTAGAGAGTTTTAATATACTGTCATCCATTGGTGAGACTTCGAGGATCGTCTCAATTTTTAAAGTCGTTGGTGATATTACCATAGATATAAATGGCAACCTAATTGTTAAAAATTTTGAAATAAGCTTTGCTAAAAGTCTTGCCATGAAAGTGCCGAAAACAATTACGGTGACCCCAGCAATAACTGCCACATCCGAATGCTATGCAGATTTGAATGATAATGCCATTCAGATTTCTGTCGATCTTTGTATTGTCATTAGTATTCTTGGCAAGTGTACCCTTGCTGTGCCAACACTTGATACTTGCTTAATTCCTAGGAAAGCCAATAGTTTAAATGTAAAAAAGGACTTATCAGAAATTAAGCATTGCAAAGAAGAAACGAACTCTATTGAATGCGTAAATGCAGAAAAGGTTTTTGATTTCTACCAGTTTAATAAAATAGTGACCCATAGTATAGATATATAGTAGATATCAAATATAAAGATATTTCGATCCAAAAATATAACAGAAATATAAGCAGAAATAATAGATATAATTTTAAACTATAAAGAAACAAGGGATAATACTCCCAACTGTCTCGAAGTTTACAGGCCATGTCTATGCACCTCAAGATAGTTGGGAGATTGTAATGCGACAACTTTAAACTTGCACTATTATTTCTATCCAAAGTATTGGCACAGATCCAATCTTAGGGTTTCGAATATGTTAAGAAATCACAAACTAGCAAAATCAATAAGTGAGGTATCATGGCCGGAGTTCAGAAGGCAATTAGGATTATTGCTAGGCTTCGGATTATGTTTTATTATTATAGGAATATTGCCTGAAAGAACTTGTGTAAAGATAAAACAGTAAAGAGTATTGCAACAAAATAAATATTATTAATGAACATTCTTTATATTATGTGCAGTTCATATTTGAACATTGATTAAGGGGGCGCATTAAATGCCAAGATTGGGGCTAGTAAGTGGCACTGTAAAAATTGAAGAATATAATTCGGAATGGAAAAGGGATTTCCGGATAGAGAAGATTTTATTAAAAGAACACCTGCGGGGCTATAATGTGGACATACAACATGTTGGTAGTACATCAATAGAGGGGTGTTGGGCCAAACCAATTATTGATATAGCAATTGGGGTGGAATCTTTAGAATATGGGGGAGAACTGATTCCTATGCTATGTAATATTGGATATATATATCGTGGGAATGCGGGACTACCAGGCAGACATTTCTTTAAAAGAAATGAGGGGGAGCTTAGCACCCATTACATACACATAGTACCAATTGGCGGTAGGTTATGGAATAATCTTATACTATTTCGTGATTACTTAAATACACATCATCAATTTATAGTCGAGTATTCAAAGCTTAAGAGAGCCTTAGAAAAAGACTGCCTCAAAAACAGACAAGAATATACTATGAAAAAGAGCCCATTTATTGAAAGCATTCTTAAGAGAGCTGAAGATGAGAATCATATTCTAGACTAAGAGACAGTATTGGATTGGCAGCCCCTTTTAGATAATTTTATACAATAGAAAAACAATTAATCGCAAATTATTCATATTACATGCAGTTGATACGTGAATATCTGCTAGAATATAGGGGATTATATTTCTCTTAGCTAGCTGAAACTTGTTATTTTACTATACCTAGAAGCCACATAAATAAAACTTTTATCCATCCTTTTATTAGCCCGTGTGCTTTAAATAGAAGTATAACTGCCAATAGACGAGGGACCAAGCTAAAAAGTTTTGAGCTAAAGCTTGGGCTGTGCTCTATGACAGTATACATGGATTCTGGCGGCTCCCATACTGAATTATCGAATATTTAAAATCATCCTTTTTGGTAGATATTAAGCCGGCGGATTTTAAGGCAGACGAATTACGAGTGGCCCCTGCATATTCGATAGAATGTCCACCTAGTCTTTGTTCAAATAATAACTTACCTTCTCTTATAATGGCCGCAGGAACATATTCTGGGATATTCAAACCATATTTTAAAATCTCGTATACCATTTCTGTGCCTTCTCTAAATATTCCTTCTAAATGCTTATTATCTTGTTTGTAATCATAGCTTTTCTTTTTCATCAATAGGAGCAATACTCTTTATTTAATCCCATAATCTATATTGTTCTACATTCCTAAGTGCACTTAACATCTGCTCCTTTGCATTTGGCACCATATGGATTATTTGTTCTATAAGGTCTTTCATATCATGGCGTTTTGTGTGACCGTCCGCAGGACAAGGGTTTTTAAGAATAGGGAATTCTAGCCTTTTAATGACATCTATAATTCTAGCCTCGGGGGCATATATAAGGGGCCTAATTACAGTTATATCCTTCCTATCTAAATAGGTGACGGGGGAGAAGGTGCGGATACGACCTTCATAGAGCATGCTAAGTAATAATGTCTCTATAACATCTTCTCTGTGATGGCCGAGGGCTAACTTTTTAGAGCCAAGTTCAAGCGCTATATTATGAAGTGCACCCCTTCTCATGCGTGCACATAATGAGCATGGATTAGATTCATTTCTCTCTTCAAATACAATCTTGCCAATGCGGGTATGCTTTATGGTAAGTGGAACATCAATCTTTTTACAAAAGGCTTCTATATCTGTAGTATCTACATCCCCAAATCCCATTGTGAGCATTATTCCATGAAGGTCATATTTAACAGGTGAAAGGCGTCTATAAAGCGATAATGCCTTTAAAAGGGCTAGACTATCCTTGCCTCCGGAGACCCCTACGCAAATCTTTTCACCGTCTTCGATCATATTAAATTCCTCTATAGCTCTCTTTGCACATCCCAGTACTATTCTCATAAAGATTCCTTTCTAAAACAAATATTAGCTAGAGAAATATTATACATCAAAATATAGAGATTGGCCAACTAGCCTAGATAAGTTGAACGTTTTTCAAGATTACATTAAAAACATTCGAATATCCTATTAATTTATACTAAAACTTGTGGTATACTAAATAAAATATGGTGAAATTTTGACCTTTAAAGGAGTAATAATATGGCTAGAGTTAATAAAAATGATCGTATTGGCGCCATGATAAAGATACTTACTGATAGACCCAACCATATATTTAACCTGCAGGAATTTAGTGAGCTATTTTGTGTATCTAAATCTACCATAAGTGAGGATATTGTATCTATAAGAAATATAATAGATAGATTTTCACTAGGGAAAATTGAAACGGTTACTGGGGCTGCAGGAGGAGTAAGATATTTTCCAAAGCCTAACTGGAGTATGGTCATTCCAATTATAGAGAAAATATGTGAAATCCTATCCGATCCGGGTAGGATACTGCCAGGTGGGTTTATATACATGAGCGATATACTATATACACCAAGCAAGATAGGAATCTTAGGTGAGGTTTTAGCCCATGAATTTATAGATCAAAGGCCTGATTTTGTGATAACAGTAGAGACTAAGGGGATACCCATTGCTATGGTCACAGCAAGGGCGTTAAACTGTCCTATGGTGATTGCAAGACGGGATAGCAAAGCTACGGAAGGGTCAGTAGTCACAATAAATTACATATCAGCCTCCTCAAGGCGCATACAGACTATGTCTCTTTCAAGAAGAGCCGTAAAAGAGGGGCAAAGGGGGCTTATAGTCGATGATTTTATGAAAGGTGGAGGCACGGCAAAAGGCCTTTCAGAACTTTTGCGAGAGTTTGATATAGATGTAGTAGGGATAGGAGTAGTAGTATCTACATGTGAACCCTCTAAAAAGATGGTAAGCGGATATAAATCCATAATAACCCTAAAAGAAATAGATCATGAGACAGGACAGGCTATTATAAAACCGGCAGACTGGCTATATAAATAATATCTAAAATAAAAGAGGACTATATACAATTTTGGCGAATAAATTATATGTCATAATGTTTTCAACTGGAAGGTGGTGAAACAATGGATATAACGGATATCCGAATTAGAAAGATAAATACCGACAGTAAGATGAAGGCAGTCGCCTCTATTACTTTTGATGATGAATTTGTCGTCCATGATATAAAGGTAATAGAAGGCCAAAATGGGCTTTTTATTGCCATGCCTAGTCGAAAGACCCCAAATGGTGAATATAGGGATATAGCTCATCCTATAAATTCTGACACCCGCAATAGGATTCAGGACTTAATTTTAAGTAAATATGATGCAATGGAGGAAGGATAGCTTTAGGGGAGAGGAAACTCTCCTTTAGAGCTTATTTTTTGGGATGATTAACCAGTATATGCGGAGGTAAAGTGTATGACAAAAGAAATATATGTTATAATTATGGCAGCTGGAGAGGGCAAGAGAATGAAAGGTGAGCTGCCAAAGGTACTCCATGGAGTATGTGGTCGCCCGATAATAGATTATATACTTTGTGGGGCTAATGCTGTGTCTAAAAACAAGCCCATACTTATAGTAGGTCATGGAGAAAAAGAGTTAAGAGAGTATGTGGGAAGTAGGGCGGTATATGCTAGACAAGAAAATCCTTTAGGTACAGGACATGCCGTAATGATGGCTAAGCCTCATATAGAGGGGAAATCTGGATATGCAGTTGTATTAGCAGGCGATACTCCCCTAATAAGGGCTGAGAGCCTAGAAGCTATGATAGAATACACAATAGAAAATGGGTATAGCGTTGTCGGTTTATCTACTAAGGTAGAGGATCCTACGGGCTATGGCCGAATTGTACGAGATGAAAATGGGGATTTTAAAAGAATAGTTGAGCATAGAGATGCAACAGATGAAGAAAGAGCAATAGATGAAATAAATGCATCAATGTACTGCTTTAAAATAGATAGCCTTCTTTCCAGTCTAGGCAATCTCAAAGATGATAATGTGCAAGGAGAATACTATCTAACAGACACCCTCTCAATTATAAAAGAGAACGGTGAAAAGGTAGGAATATATTGCCTTGAAGATCATACAGAAATTTTAGGTGTGAATACTAGGGAGCAATTAGGCGATGCAATGGACATTATGAGAAGACGGATAAATAAAAGGCATATGGAAAATGGCGTGACTTTGGTGGATCCTGAAAACACTTATATAGATTCAGATGTGACAATTGGTGTGGATACTATTATTTATCCAGGAAATGTGATAGAAGGGGATACAATCATAGGTAGTGAATGTGTATTATACCAAAATAATAGGATAGTATCATCTAGGCTGGGGGATAGAGTAGAAGTAGGCCCCTTCGCCTATATAAGACCCAATAGCGATATAGATAA
Source organism: Clostridiales bacterium (assembly GCA_012799205.1). Classification (GTDB taxonomy): domain Bacteria; phylum Bacillota; class Clostridia; order Caldicoprobacterales; family Xylanivirgaceae; genus JAAZLT01. The sequence continues at coordinate 9,348 of JAAZLT010000003.1, read as the reverse complement.
TGATGCTAAGATAGGGAATTTTGTAGAAGTGAAAAATTCTTATATAGGTAAGAAAACAAAGGCATCCCATTTAGTTTATGTAGGTGATGCAGATGTTGGAGAAAATGTCAATATAGGGTGTGGGGCTGTATTTGTTAACTATGATGGAAATAAGAAATATAGAACCATAGTTGGAGATAACTGCTTTATAGGTTGTAATGTAAACTTAGTGGCACCGGTTACAATAGAGGATGATAGCTTTATTGCCGCAGGGTCTACTATAACTAAAGATGTTCCAAAAGGGGCTTTGGGAATTGCTCGTTCAAGACAGGAGAATAAAGAGGGATGGGTATTTGAAAGGAAAAATGACTAGTTTGTCTGACATAGGTCAAATATGTATTTATACAGGAGGAAAAAGGGATAATGATAGTTCATGGGACAGGCCTTAAGATATTTGCAGCGAATTCTAACCCGGCCTTAGCTCAAAAAATAGCAGATCACATCGGTGTGCCTTTAGGAGAATCATATGTAACGACTTTTAGCGATGGCGAGATATCAGTAAATATATATGAGACAGTGAGAGGGTTTGATGTATTTGTAGTGCAGTCAACATGCGCGCCGGTAAATGATAATCTTATGGAGCTTCTTATAATGATAGATGCCTTTAGGAGGGCTTCTGCAGCTAGAATAACGGCGGTAATACCATACTTCGGGTACGCGAGGCAGGATAGAAAGACTAAGGCGAGAGAGCCAATTACGGCAAAACTTGTAGCCGACCTTATAACAAGCGCCGGTGCGGATAGAGTGCTTACGATGGATTTACATGCAGCCCAGATTCAAGGTTTCTTTGATATACCTGCAGATCATCTACTAGGTGTGCCAATTCTTGGGCAGCATTTTGTTGAAGAAGGTTTCGAGGGCGACGGTTTAGTAGTTGTAGCACCGGATCTTGGTAGTGTGACAAGGGCTAGAAACTTTGCAGGCAGGCTAAATGCTCCGCTAGCCATAATAGACAAAAGAAGACCAGAGGCTAATGTATCTGAGGTAATGAATGTTATTGGTGATATAAAGGGCAAAAAGGCGATCTTAATCGACGATCTAACGGATACGGCAGGGACTTTGGTGCAGGCAGCGGAGGCCTTAACAAGGATGGGAGCTAAGGAGATATATGCATGTTGTACACATGGCGTACTTTCAGGGCCTGCTATTGAGAGAATTGCTGATTCACATATAAAAAAGATGGTTATAACAGATACTATACCTTTGCCGGCTGAAAAACGGATAGATAAAATTGAGGTATTATCTGTGGCTCCGGTATTTGCTGAGGCTATGGATAGAATATATGAAGGATTGCCTGTGAGTGTACTCTTTGAATAGCAGGGGGAAAGACATGTTTGCAATTGTTGGTTTAGGAAATCCAGGAGATAAATATAGGGATACCCGCCATAATGTTGGATATATGGCGGTTGATCTATTGGCTAGAAACCATAATATAGATATAAATAGGATGAAATATAGCTCTTTAATTGGGGAAGGTAGAATAGAGGGTCATAAGGTGATTCTAGTAAAACCCCAAACATTTATGAATCTAAGTGGAGAGGCAGTACTTGCGGTTAGAGACTTCTATAAGTTAGAAAACTCACATATCATTATAATATATGATGATATAGACATAGACTTAGGTAGAATAAGAGTGAGAAGGGAAGGCAGTGCAGGTAGTCACAACGGCATGAGGTCTATAATACAGCTGATCAAAGAACAGGATTTTCCCCGTATCAGAATTGGCATAGGTTCTGCCCCTGATTACATGGAGCTATCTGACTATGTTCTATCAAGGTTCTATAAAAGCGAATTAGAAGATATAAATGATGCAATAAAAAAGGGAGCATATGCGGCTGAGCTAATTATAACTAAGGGCGTATCACATGCTATGAATGCTGTAAATGGAGGATGAATATATGGTTTCTATATGGCGCGCACCTATGCTAAAATGGACAGAATATAAAGATATAGAGACATCTTTTAAACAAAATGTAAAAAATATAGAGATTGTGGGCCTATCTGATTCCCAAAAGGCCCATATAATCTCTAACATAATATATGAGGATAAGCGAAAGGGTCTATTTATAACCTATAGCGAAGCTCAGGCTAGGCAGATATATAAAGATCTGAGGCTTTTTATAGGTGATAGGGTGGTGCATCTTCCTGAAAAAGAGATATCCTATTACAATATAAAGGCGCGAAGTAAAGATATCGAATCTGGCAGATTAAAAGCATTAAACAAATTAGTTACAGATAAAAGCTGTTTAGTAGTGGCTTCCATAGAAGCCATACTTTTTTATATTACACCACCAAAGATTTATAACAAATATATGTTTTCCCTGGAGCTTGGGGATATTGTGGATCTTGACAAACTATTAGAGAAACTTATATTCATGGGGTATGAAAAGGTAGTGGAAGTTGAAGGAGCGGGACAATTTAGCCATAGGGGAGGCATTTTGGATATTTTCCCCCTGACTAATGATTCACCATATAGAGTAGAACTCTTTGATGTAGAGGTAGATTCTATAAGGGAATTTGATCCCATATCTCAATTATCCACAAATAGAGTAAAAGATATAGTGATATCACCTTGCAGTGAGATAATAGTGTTGCCGGAGGTTCTGCCAGATATAATACGTCAAATGGAAAAGGATCTAGAAACACATTTGAGCAAAGTTGATGTGCTCAATCAGGTAGCAAGAATGAATATAGAAGATCGAATTAAACAAGAGATAGAAAAGCTGGAGAACAATATATTAGATAAAGCCCAATTGGAGACATTCTATTCATATATATATAGTGACAAAGCCACTATATTGGACTATATAGATGGTGCAGTAATATTTGATGAGCCCTTGAGAATAAGGGAAAGATATGATACATGGCTGCTCGAATTTAGTGAAAAATTTAAGGATAATTTAGAAAATGGGCAAGTGCTCCCAAGGCAGTCAGAGATATTCTCAGAATATGGCCATTTGTTAGGGAGGACAGAGGATTTTAATAGAATTATATTAAAGGGCTTGCCTCGAACTGATGAAGATATTAAGCCAGATGTCTTATATAATATTTCTGCGCGTACCCTTCCTTCCTACCAAGGAAAGATGGATATGCTATTTGAAGACATAGCATCTTGGAAAGAACGGGGTTATAGCATAATAATATTTATAGGTAATAGATCAAAAGGCGAAGTGATACAACGTGCTATGCAAGATAGAGGTATAGAGATGGTCATTTTCGCGGAAGATGATAGGACATGGGTGGTGCCCGGCCAAATAGTTGGAATTCAGAGCGATATATCTAGAGGGTTTGAATATATAGATGGAAAGCTCGTAGTTATAAGTCATAGAGAGATTCATGGTTTTAGCAGCAAAAAAAGAGCTATAAGACGTGAAAAGAGGCAAAAAATAGATCCCTTTACAGACCTTAAGACCGGGGATTATGTGGTGCATGAAAGTCACGGTATAGGAAGGTATTTAGGAATAGAAAAGCTCACCATAGATGGGAAGCTAAGAGACTATCTAAATATTCAATACGCTGGTTCAGACACCTTGTATGTGTCTACAGATCAAATGGAAACCATACAGCCATATATAGCCACAGGTGGGGGCAAACCAAGGCTATATAAGCTTGGGGGGACTGAATGGCAAAAGACGCGAAATAGGGCAAGGGAATCAGCTAAAAAGCTTGCATATAGTCTAGTAGAGCTCTATGCAGCCAGGGAGAACTCCAAAGGTTTTAGCTTTTCAAAGGGCACTGATTGGGAAGAAGAGTTTGCTGCTGCATTTCCCTATCAGGAGACGGAAGATCAGCTTCAAGCCATAGAGGAAATATCACGGGATATGGAGTCAGAGAGAGTAATGGATAGGCTTTTATGTGGTGACGTAGGGTATGGTAAAACAGAAGTTGCAATGCGTGCAGCTTTTAAAGCAGTAATGGATGAAAAGCAGGTTGCAGTACTCGCACCAACTACGATACTTGCCCAGCAGCACTATAGTACATTTATAGAAAGATTCAAGGATTTTCCATTTAGAGTGGAAGTTATAAGTAGGTTTAAGACGACGGCCCAGCAATCTGCAATTATAAAAGAACTTAGAAGGGGAAATATAGATATAATAATTGGTACCCATAGACTTTTAAGTAAAGATATTAAATTTAAGGATTTAGGCCTGTTAATAGTGGATGAGGAGCAAAGGTTTGGGGTAGATCATAAAGAGCTTATAAAGAATATAAAAAAGGATGTGGATGTACTAACTCTTACGGCCACACCCATACCTAGGACACTTCATATGTCCTTAGTCGGGATTAGGGATATCAGCATTATAGAGACACCTCCAGAAGGCAGATATCCTGTGGAAACATATGTAATAGAATATAACCCTTCCACTATCAGAGAAGTTATAGATAGAGAGATAGCTAGGGGAGGACAGGTATATTTTGTATACAATAGAGTAAAGACAATAGATTGGATGGCTGGGAAGCTGACAAATCTATTACCTGATGCTAAGGTTGCAGTGGCTCATGGCCAGATGGGAGAGCGCAGATTAGAGAAGATAATGCTAGATTTTTATAACGGACATTATGATATATTGCTTTGCTCCACTATAATTGAAAGTGGACTTGATGTGCCTAATGTAAATACTGTAATAGTATATGACTCTGATAACTTTGGGCTATCACAATTGTATCAGCTTAGGGGAAGGGTGGGAAGATCTGATAGAAGGGCATATGCCTACTTAACCTACCAAAAGGATAAAGTTTTATCAGAGATTGCTGAGAAAAGACTTAGGGCTATAAAAGAGTTTACAGAGTTTGGAGCGGGCTTCAAAATCGCTATGAGAGATTTGGAAATTCGAGGGACAGGAAACCTTCTAGGGCCGGAGCAACATGGTCACCTAGCAGCTGTTGGGTATGATCTATACTGCAAATTATTAGACGAGGCAATATCTGATATTAGAGGGATGACTAAAGAGAAAACATTGGATCCAACCATAGACCTAGGGGTGGATGCATATATAGACGACTCATATATATCACATGAGGCCCATAAAATAGAATTTTATAAAAAAATAGCATCCATAGATAATATGGAGGATAGAATGGATGTAGCGGACGAATTAATAGATAGATTTGGGGACATCCCAAAGACTACAGAAAACCTTATAGATATTGCATATATAAAGGGATTATGCAAAAGTATAGGAATAGAGGAGCTATTTGAAAGAGGGCAAGACATATATATGAAGATGGCAAGAGAAGTAAAGTTAGATCCTAAAACTATAATGACTGTATTAAATGAAAATAGGAATACATTAAATTATAAGAGCTATCCAATATCTGTATTCACTTTAAAGGTGAATACTATGCTACCTAATCAAACAATACAAGTGGTTAAAAAGATCCTAGAGAGGATTTTTGCATTGCAACAAGAGTAGTTTATAGATATAATGTGTCCATATGATTTTAAAAAGATGAAGGGATTGATTTTTGCAATGAAGAGAGCTAAAAGGTGGGGCATTATAATTTGTATTATATCCCTCATAGCAACTGTGATAGGGTGCGATATAGTAAAAGTAGATGAGGAAAAGGATAGAAAACGTGTAGTTGCTAAGGTAGACGGTACGGAGGTTCTAAAGGGGGAGTTTTTAGATGTATATAATCAATCAAAGATGATGTATGGCATTACGGATGAGACAGAGAAGGATCCTGAATTGAAGGACACTGTTAAGCAGTTAAAAAAGATGGTGCTAGACCATCTAATTGTGGAAACAATTATACAAAATAAGGCCTTAGAGGCAGGTTTTAATGTAGATAATCAGGCCATAGAAGAGACTAAAGAAAAGATTATGACAGAAATAGCCGAAAGTTATATGGAGCAAGAGGGTATTAGCGAGGATGAGGCCAAAGAAAGTGCCCAAGAAGAGTTAGAGCAATACATGCAAATGTCTGGCATGACCGAAGAGGAATTTTGGGAAGTATTCACAGAACAAGAACAGATAGCAAAATTTAGAGATGAAATGCTCGGTGATATAAAGGTGACAGAGGGTGAGATAGAAAGTTTCTATAATGAAGAATTAGAAAAACAAAAGTCAGATCCCGATATGGCCCTAAATTCCAATATAAATCTTTACATTCCGGAGGGATATAGAAGGGTAAAGCATATACTTATAGGGATTTCTCAAGAAGATAGAGAAGAGTATATGGATCTTGTAATGAATGAGGAAAAAGACAAGGCCGAAAGACTCCTAGAAAAGGCGCTTAAGGGTATTGAACCTAAGGCTAGGGATATACTAGAGAGGGCCAAAAATGGGGAAAATTTCGAAGTTTTAATAGATGAATATAGCAAGGATCCAGGTATGGATAGAGAAGATGGATATATAATGGGTGAGGAGACGGAGTTTGTTGAATCATTTAAGGATGCAGCACTTAAATTAAAACAAGAAGGCGATATATCGGAGCTTGTAGAGAGTGAGTACGGATATCATATAATAAAACTGTATGACCTTGCTGGGAAGGAATTCACCCTTGATGATAAGAGAGACTCTATAGAATCATTAGTTGAGGGAGAAAAGAAGAATCAAGAATGGGCATCTATTATAGATAAATGGCAAGAAGAATCAGATATTAAGAGATATGAAAGAAAATTGTAATAAAAGCTATGGGCATCCCTAAAACTTTATTTACCAAATACACGAATAAAATCCAATTAACAGTAAGATAATATTATTGGACACACAGACTTAAAAGGATAGATACAAAGGAGGGATGCTATTGAAGGCAACAGGCATAGTAAGGCGTATAGATGATTTAGGTAGAGTGGTGATACCAAAAGAAATAAGGCGAACAATGAGGATTAGAGAAGGCGATCCACTTGAAATTTTTACTGATAGAGAAGGTACTGTTATACTCAAGAAATATTCGCCTATATATGAGCTGGGCAGCTTTGCCCATGAGTATACAGAGGCCCTACATCGCAATTTAGAACATATAGCATGTATATGCGATAAGGATGCATTTGTAGCCTATAGTGGCGTAGCAAGTAAGAGTTTTAAAGACAAAAAGATAAGTCCTGAATTGGATAAGATTATCCAAGAGAAGAAGACAGTGGTGGCAAATGCTGATCAAGGAGACGTGCTATATATTTTGACACAAGATGAGAGCCCGCCGTCAAGATATAACGCCCAGGTTATAACCCCAATAGTAAATATGGGCGATCCAGTCGGGGCAATTATTCTACTATCTAGAGAACCAGGTGTTATCATGGGGGATGTAGAAGTATTGATATCTGAGACAACTGCAGGATTTTTGGTGGGTCATTTAGGGCAATAGAGAAACTTTTTACAAAGGCATCGGTTTTTGCGATGCCTTTTTTAATTTTATGCTATAAAAATATATAAATGATGATATAATGTGGTATAGTCAGTATTCTAAGGAGGTTAATATGAGCAAAAGGTATTTTGTAAAGGGAGCTGCCATATTGGCAGTGGCAGGCCTTGTAGCAAAGATAATAGGTGCTATATTTCGCATACCTCTTATGAATATAATAGGCACTGAGGGTATGGGGATATATCAGCTAGCTTATCCCATATATGCATTCTTGCTAGTTATATCTACGTCTGGAATTCCAACAGCCATTTCAAAAGTTGTCTCGGAGAGGGTAGCTATAGGGGATCAAAGAGGGGCGTATAGAGTATTTAGGACTTCATTTAAACTGTTATTTATAATAGGTCTTCTAACATCCTTAATATTATCGATAGGTAGCCCCATATTCGCAAGACTTCAAGGCAATGACAGCGGAGTATATGCGCTTATGGCAATATCCCTATCTTTGTTTTTTGTATCAATAATGTCTGCTTATAGGGGATATTTTCAGGGGCTTCAATATATGACGCCTACGGCCCTTACGCAAATCATAGAGCAATTTGGAAAGCTTGTAATGGGTCTAACCCTTGCTACACTATGGTCTAAGAAAGGTCCGGAATACGGGGCTGCAGGGGCACTACTTGGCGTTACATTAAGTGAGATTGCAGCCCTAGCTCTTATTATGGGAATCTATAGACGAAGGCGCAAAAAGATATTTAAAAAGATTCGCCTAGCCCCCAAATTTAAGCGGGATGAAGATGAAATGTCAGTTGTATATGGGCTACTGTCCATAGCTATACCTGTCACCATAGGAGCCTCTATAATGCCAATAGTGAATTTTATGGATTCTGTCATAGTCATAAACAGATTAAGGACTATAGGATATGCCAAATCCCAGGCAACTAGTCTATATGGTATGTTAACAGGCGGTGCAAATCCTATTATAAGTCTTCCATCCATATTTACAATTGCACTTGCTATGAGTTTGGTACCAGCTATATCCGAATCCCATGCCAAATCGGATTGGGCTGAAATAAATAAAAGATGTACAATTGGGATGAAGCTTACTCTATTTATAGGACTTCCAGCGGCGATTGGCGTTATGATACTGGCAAATCCTATAATAAAACTACTGTATAGCAATATGGAAGGAGCAGAGGTAATAGCCACCGGCCATTTACTCTCATTACTTTCTATAGGCATAATCTTTTTAACTTTAATACAATCCCTGACAGCTATGCTCCAGGGGGTGGGCAAAGTATCTATACCGGTAAGAAACTTAGGTATTGGGGCTGCACTTAAAATAATATTAACCACAGTATTGGTTGGTATGCCCTCAATAAATATAAAAGGTGCTGCAATAGGTACATTAGTATGCTATGGTATAGCAGCTGTACTAGACTTTATCGCAGTATTAAAGTATACTCGTATGGATTTTAGCATTATAGAATTCATAATAAAGCCTATAATTGCTACGGTTATAATGGGAGTTGGGGTATTTTTCTCATATAGACTTGGATTTGAAATTCTAGGTAGTAATGCTAGCGCTACCTTGCTATCTATTATAGTTGGCATTATACTCTATATAATCATGGTCTTTGCAACTGGAATGATTAAAAGACAAGATTTAGACATGATGCCAGGGGGGGATAAACTCATTATTCTACTAGATAAGATGGGACTCCTAAGAGCTTAATGCTAGAGGAAGGTGAACATATGGATAAAAGAGCTTCTAATATAGAGGTGCTAGCGGATATAGTCGCTATATTGCGCTCACATGAAGGTTGCTCCTGGGATAGAGCTCAGACCCATGATAGTTTGAAGACTTGTCTTCTAGAGGAAGCATACGAAGTATTAGATGCCATAGATCAGGCCGATTCAAAGAACCTAATGGAAGAGTTGGGGGATTTATTGCTGCAGGTAGTATTTCATGCCCAGATAGCGAAAGAACAGGGAAAATTCGATATA
>JAAZLT010000035.1 GCA_012799205.1 Clostridiales bacterium | reverse complement strand
TAAGACATGCTCTATCTAAAAGTTTTTTAGTCGTATCAAAATTCTTTCTCGAGACCCTGCCAGAGAAAAACCCTCTAGATAAACTAGAATAAGAAAATATGGGCATTTGAGTCTATGTGTACCACTGCCTTGCATCCTTTTCCCTAGGCCCACTTATAGTTATACATCCTTCTCCCCATGGAGATTCTACTTGCTCTGCGAGACTGTAATGGGGGCTACTTGCAACGAAAGGAGTTAACCCATGTGCTTTTGCATATTCATTGGCTTCTTCTATTCTACTATGATGCCAGTTGGATCCACCAAATGCTCTAATCTTTCCAGCCTTTACATGTTCATTTAACACTTCTACTATAGGGCCTACTGGCACAGAAGGATCGTCTCTGTGTAGTACATATATATCTATATAATCTGTCTTAAGCCTTGCTAAAGAATCATGCAAGTCTGAGGTAATATCAAAGGGGGTTACTCTTCTTCGATCAGCATTGTGATGGGCACCCTTGGTCAAGATCACTATCTTTTCACGATTGCCTCGCTCCTGCATCCAGCGGCCTATTACCCGCTCTCCATCTCCACCAGCGTAGATGTGGGCTGTATCAAAGGTATTACATCCCATTTGAAAGGCTGTATCTAGCATGCTAAAACATCTGTTTAGTTCTTTAGTGTTCATATAGTCTGTTCCTAAAACTATGCGGGAAACATCTTTTTCTACGCCCTTAACCTTGCCATATTGCATATCTTATACCTCCTACTAAAAAATTGTTTCTTATTCCATAGGATATTTAAGTCCCCATTGACGTCGTATTTCATCCATAGTTTCCATTATTGATATGGATTCACTCCAGCTCATCCTATGGCTTTCAATTTTACCCTCTCTTAAACATCTATTTACCTCTTCTGCTTCATAGCAATATCCATTGGCCTTATGTGACATCTCCACAATATGCTCTTTTTCACCATCTACTTTTAAAATGGCAGAAGTAGCATTCCAAAAACTTGGTATAGATATAGAACCTTTCTCTCCCAGGATTACTGCCTCCTGTTTTGTATTAGTATTTATAGCAGTATACAAAATGGCCATTTCACCATCTTCATAGCCAAGTATCATAGCCGATTGTTCGTCCACTCCACTCTTGCCTAAATTGGCCATGCTACTGATTCTAGAAGGCGATTTCCCTCCTAATATAAAAGAGACTAAGCTAATGGTATATATTCCTACATCTAAGAGAGCACCCCCTCCTAGCTCTGGCCTAAACAAACGACCCTCTGGGTTAAAAGTGGTTCGAAATCCAAAATCTGCGGTTATCATTCTTATATCTCCAATTGAGCCTTCTTTTATCCATTCTTGTATCTGAGAATATATGGGCAAAAATCTAGTCCACATAGCCTCCATTAAAAACACATTATTCTCACTAGCGCATTTTACCATCTCTTTTGCCTCTGTGGCATTTATAGAGAAGGGCTTTTCGCATAATACCGCTTTTCCCTTACTAAGACAAAGCATTGCATGCTCTTTATGAAAGGAGTGAGGAGTAGCTATGTATATAGCGTCTACATCTGGATCGGATACTAACTCATGGTAACTTCCGTATCTAATGGGGATATTATATTCATCGCCAAAAGTGTTCGCTCTACCTATATCCCTAGATCCAACAGCATACAATTCACTATTTTCTACAACATTGAAACCAGTTGCAAATTTGTGAGAGATATTGCCCGGCCCCAATATACCCCACCTTATTTTCTCATCCATTGATTTCTCCCCCTTGTATATATTTAAGATATGAAAATATTAATAATATGCTTAGCTTGATTATTTGTTTGCATCAGTCAAAAGTAAGTAATATAATATCTATAACTATATTGATACTATATTATATAAAATCTAATGGGTCAATCTAATTATATTGATGTATATATAACTATATTGATATTTAATAAGGAGGCTTTTATGATAAATACTATTTTCCCCATAACCGTAGAGAAAGATTTGCCCTTTATAGTAAAGGGACTTGGCATCCAGGAAAATCAGGATCATATACATAGACCTAATGGTTTTCCCGATTATCACTGGGCTCATTGTAGTACTGGGGAGGGTATGCTATTAATTGGCGACAACGAATACACAATAAAAAAGGAGATGGGATTTTTATTTCAGCCTAATATACCTCATGAATACTATCCTACAGTAGAGCCTTGGCAAATACATTGGTTAATATTTGACGGTCTTGCTGTTAGAAGTCTTTTAGCTTATCTGAAGCTATCCCCTTGGGCGGTAGTAGAGATAATAGATATTTTATCCATAGATAAAATATTAAAATACATATGTAGAGCTCTATGTTTAAAAAATCTAGATGGTGTCATGGAAGCCTCTACTCTTTTGTATAAGTTTCTCATAAAGCTTAAAGCTGCCACCCGTGTTTATGGTGGGTCGCAAAAGCAAGATCAGGGCCGACTGCTTTCTGTAATTAATTATTTAGAAAATAACTATTCTAAATATACTTCCATAGAAGATATGGCTAGCATGATAAATGTTACCCCGCATCATTTTTGCCGTATCTTTAAGCAAAAATTTTATGTAAGCCCATTTCAATATCTCACTAATTTGCGTTTACAGAAGGCTAAAGAATTATTGATCTCCCATCC
>JAAZLT010000286.1 GCA_012799205.1 Clostridiales bacterium | reverse complement strand
TATGAAATCGTATATACCATGAAGGAGTACAGGTATTATAAAACCCCTGATAAAATAAAAAGACTTATAGGGTTGCCTCACAAACTTAGCAATCCCTAGGTAATAACCCATAGCTATACCAAACATAGCATGGGCCGGCACAGCAGTGATGGAACGTAGTAAAGCAACGCTAAAACCTGTAGATAGTACATAGCCTATGTTTTCTACCGTTGCAAAGCCTAGGGATATGAAAACGCTATATATTATCCCATCATACATCTCGTTAAATTCATAATGCTCCCATATAACGAAATAGAATATTAAAAACTTAAAAGCCTCCTCTACTAAACCAGCGACTATAAAAGCTGTATATCCTGCCGCTACCAGGCTTTCATCAGCCCTTGCAAAGATATTAAGCCTCATTTCTACTATTAAAATAGGGATTACCGATAAGGCTCCCAATAAAAATACCTTTATCAAAAGCCTCCTCGGTTCCTTTTCATATTTATCTTTCATATAAACATAGTATAAAAGTGCAGCTGAAGGAGCTATGGCAGCTAGTAATAATAGCATTCAATCCCTCTATTCATCATCTTCTTTCTAGGTACTATTTACTTTCTATGCCCCAAATTTCGATAATTTCATAGCATTAGCCAGTAAATAGTTTATAAGATATTTGCTTTGGAACATCCCTAAACCACCTTTATTACATTCATTTTCTGTAAACCTTATACCATCATCAAAACCGCAAAATTCCGAGTTTATAAGCACTGGAACAGGGTGCCAGCTATGAGCTTTCATAGGAGCAGGGGTGGAATGATCCCCTGTTATACATAATACACTGGGTTTCTTCTCTAATAATAGAGGTAAAGCCTTATCCACTTCTTCTATAACCCTTACCTTTTCCAAAGAGTTGCCATCCTCTCCATAGGAATCAGTATATTTAATATGTATAAAAAAGAAATCATATTTTGTACAGTTTTCCCTATATATATTAAATGCATCCTCAGGCCTATTTCCTGCATCTAGTATATTCATCCCTACAAGTCTTGAAAGCCCTTTATACATAGGATAATGGGCTATACATACAGGGTCTAATTTAAACCTATTAGACATGGGGGAAAGCCTAGGCCTAGCTGCAAAACCACGCATGAGTATGGAGTTAGCGGGTTTTAAGTCTTTTATTACCTTTCTAGCTTCTTCATAGAACTTATTGACTAGCTTTGCAGTAAATTCAGCTCTATCAGTTAACGCTTTTACTTCCAACGGCTTTTCCCCTTCCATGAGAGGGTCAGAATCCGTCAATTCATCATAAAGGTTTTCACCTCTAAAGACAACAACAAATCTATGCTGCATACCAGGTCTAATTATTATTTCTACTCCATCTATATATTTTATATTTTTACTGAGCAAGGAGCATATCTCCCCACACTTTTCTGAAGATATCCTTCCTGCCCTTCTATCACTTATAACACCATCTTCATTAGCTGATGCAAAATTGCACCTTACTGCTATATCCCCATCTTTTATCTCCATATCCATCCCAGCAGCTTCTAAAATGCCTCTGCCTATTTCAAATTCTACAGGGTCATATCCAAAGAGACCTAGATGCCCAGGACCACTACCTGGGGTAATACCTGGTAGTATTGGAATATGCCTCCCCAAAACAGACTCTTTAGCTAGTTCATCAAGATTAGGAGTTTTTCCATATTCAAGAGGGGTTTTATTCCCTAGCTCTTTATTAGGTATATCTCCAACACCATCCATAACAAGAAGAACTATATTGTTATTATTCCTCTGCAACAAGCCTTCAAGCAACTTTTCGTCTTTATTCATGAAAGTATCTCCCTTCTTACAAAAGCCTTAAATAAATTATAACAATATAATATCTATTTTTGTACATAAACAATTATTTTTATCCCTAGATAGATTAATTCTTTTAAATTATTGAAATCTAGTACGCCATGGGGTAATATTTATAATAAGGAATTTCTTTAAGAGGGTTTATCCAATACTATTAATTATCTATATGCTATATTTTGCAAAGGAGGGGAAATTCGTGAATTTTAGAAAATTTCTTACAGAGGTCCAATCCATAAGAGATTATGAAGGAAAAAGTATCAGCGAGAAATCTTTAAACGAAATAAAAACCTTTTTAGAAAGTATAAATACTTCCATAGCGGGTAAAGAAAGCTTTTCCTTTAGAATTTTTGAGAAAGGTATAGATGTATTTAACAAGCTGGAAGGTGTCGGAGGGTACAGCGGTATAATGATAAAAAGCCCCCATTATATCGGGTTATTGATAAACGATAATAGGGCAAAAACTGAATTCCTAGGGGCATATTATATGCAATCTATTGTGAAAAAACTATATGATATGGATTTAGGAAGTTGCTGGATAGATATAAAGGATGTTTCCAAAGAGATTAAGGCTGAATTATCAAATGGTAACGAGGATGTCAACTATCTATTAGCCTTTGGCAATATTAATAAAAAAGCATTAAAAGAAAAATCCAGAACCCTGAAGGTTCAATCAGGTGGCTCTTATAAGACTAATCCTTATGGAGCAAAGGCCACTGTTACAGACACAGATACTAGCAGACTCTCTTTAAGCGAGATAGCTTTTCTATATGAATGGGGCAAAGAAATTAGCTATGATGATCTACAAATGAGAGGTCTAGAGGATCTATTCCTATATATCAGAAATGCTCCATCTTATAAAAACAAGCAACCTAGCAGATTTATCATTAAAGACGGTGAAGCCCAGCTTGCTGTGATAAATCCTCATAATAGACAAAATATTATAGATGCCGGTATAATGATGTATACCTTCGAAGGTATGACTAAGGAATTAGGAATCCCTAGTAGCTGGCATTGTACTTATGGTGATAAGGAAACATTCTCCGAGAAGGAATATGCTATATTGGCGGAAATATCTTTATAGACCCAAGAAATAATTATCTATAACTTTATAGAATTTATATTTTAAAAGATACAGATTGGAGTTTTATACTCCAATCTGTGACTTTATTTATTTATAAATTATATCTATCTAAGTTAAATAGATAAATCCCCCTTTAACGCTGTGGATCATTTTTAGATAAGAAATTCTATTGGAATGGACTTTATATATATTGCAATGTTATTGTGATAAATTTTGCAAAATAAGAGGAGACAAGTATGCAAAACGATAATAAATACGACATGATGATAGGCACGCCTATCAAAACACTTATTCCTAAGCTTGCGGTGCCAACTATTATAAGTATGCTCATAACTTCTATTTATAATATGGCTGATACATTTTTTGTAAGCCAAATAGGTACCTCAGCAGCTGGTGCAGTAGGAGTTGACTTTTCACTTATGGCAATGATACAAGCCATAGGTTTTACCATAGGTGTGGGTAGTGGAAGCTTTATCTCACGAAGCTTAGGCAGAAAGGATCAAAAAAGTGCTGAGCAGGTAGCTGCTACAGGCTTTTTTACTGCCTTATTTCTAGGACTTTTACTTTCGTTTTTCGGGTTATTATATCTAGATGAACTAGTAATGTTTCTTGGAGCTACAGAGACCATAGCCCCCTATGCCAAGGATTATGGACGGTATATACTAATTGGGGCCCCCTATATGTGTGGTTCCTTTGTACTCAACGTAGTTTTACGTTCCCAGGGTAATGCTATAAGATCTATGATGGGAATAACTGTCGGCGGTATATTAAATATTATTTTAGACCCTATTTTAATTTTTGGCTTTAATATGGGGATATCAGGAGCTGCTATAGCTACGATTATAAGTCAGTTTATAAGTTTTATAATCCTTTTCGTCCAGACAAATTATATTGATGGAAGTATAAAAATTAGAATATCTAATATTAATTTTTCTTTCAAAATATACAAAGAAATACTTAGAACAGGCCTTCCTACCTTCTATAGACAAGGACTTGCCAGCGCTGCTACTGTATTTTTAAACACATCGGCCACCCCCTATGGAGATGCAGCTATTGCAGCAGTTTCTATTGTAACAAGAATCACCTTATTCTTGTATTCTGCTATGATAGGTTTTGGCCAAGGGTATATGCCTGTAGCAGGGTTTAACTATAGTGCAAAGCAATATAGTAGAGTTATAGAGGCCTTTTGGTTCAGTGTAAGGGTATCTGCTACTTTCTTAGCTCTAGTTTCTACTATTTTCTTTATTTTTGCTCCCCAGGTTATATCCTTATTCCGGGGAGATGACCTAGAGGTAATAAGAATAGCATCTAGAACCTTAAGATTCCAATGCATGGTTCTACCTTTGCACTCCTTTTCCATCATAACTAATATGACATTCCAATCCCTAGGCTTTGGGCTAAAGGCAACTCTATCTTCCAGTGCAAGACAGGGTATATTCTTTATTCCAGGTATTCTGATACTGCCAAAACTTTTTGGCTTGACGGGAATAGAAATAACCCAAGCTTTAGCCGATGCCCTAACTTTTGTACTTTGTTTATTCCTAGCTATAAGCATTTTAAGGGATTTAAAAGCTCAGGAAACACAAGAAGCAATAGGTTAATCCTATTGCTCCTTAATATCCTATATAATCTTTTCGAAATATAACCATCCTTGTTGTATGACCCATATCCTCATCAGGTATATAATATTTATCTTCCTTTAGACCACAGGAGTAACAACAAGATTCAGCCCTTACACTATCTTCTTTTATTACCATTCTTATAGATTCTAGATCTAATTCCTCAAAACAATATTTAATAACAGCCTTCAAAGCATCTTTTCCATAACCCTTCCCTACATAAACCTTTTCTCCTATAACCATATCTACACTTGCATTCCCGTCACCTAGTATCCTCAAAGATAACTTTCCTATAGATACATTATCTACAGTATTTATCATAAAGACCCTTAGATCCTCTAGAGGATTATTTAGTATTTTCTCTAGATATGCTTCTTCCATAGAATCATGATTAAGATAGTACTTGCAAACCATTGGGTCACATGCCCAGTTAGATACTATTTCTAGATCAGATTCTTCCAAAGGAATCAGAAAAGATTTATGACCCATTATGCTTTTATCCATTACATATAGCCCTCCATATTTTATAGGAATTTAATAAAGTTCCAAGTTCTACAGTAACTATATAATAATTACAAAAGCTTTGCAACTGCTAGGGCATTGACTATAGATACTTACAGCTCGAATTGAAGGACATCCTCCCCTTTTGCCAAGGCCTTACAAGATTCCGATAAAATTGCCTCTAACTCAAATATGCAGGCTCTCTATGTAATCTCTACCGATTTTTACTGATTCTAAAACCCTAGACGGTGAAGGTCCTCCAAAGGTATCTCTCCTTTTTACACAACCTTCTAAGCTAATATAATCGTATATATTAGCCTCAAAATAAGGGCTTGCATCTTTAAATTCTTCCATACTTAAATCTTCCAAAGGCTTATCATGCTTTATACAATAGTTTACAAGATTGCCTATTATCTCATGGGCTTCTCTAAATGGAATTCCCTTCTCAACTAGATAGTCTGCTGCATCAGTAGCATTGAGATATCCTTCCTTCAGCTTTTCTTTAATGTTTTCTTCGTTAAAGCTTATGGAATCAAACATGGGTATAAATATACTGATACAATTCTTTACTGTGTCTGAAGCATCAAATAATACTTCTTTATCTTCTTGCATATCCTTATTATAGGCCATTGGCAAGCCTTTCATAACCGTTAACAGACTGATTAAATCTCCATAAACTCTACCGGTTTTACCCCTAATAAGTTCTGCTACATCAGGATTTTTCTTTTGGGGCATTATGCTACTGCCTGTGCTCATGGAATCGTCCATCTCAACAAAGCCAAATTCATTGCTATTCCATATGATTATTTCCTCACAAAACCTGCTCATGTGCATCATCAGTATGGAACAACAGCTTATAAATTCAATAGAAAAATCCCTATCGGCTACTGCATCCATAGAATTCTCACTTATTCGTGCAAAACCAAGCTCCTTAGCTACCATTTCTCTATCTATATCATAAGTTGTACCCGCCAGAGCGCAACTTCCCAAAGGCATTATATCTGTCCTCTTATAACAATCCTGAAACCTTTCTAAATCCCTTCGGAACATTTGAAAATAAGCCATTATATGATGACCAAGAGTTATAGGCTGTGCTTTCTGCAAGTGGGTATATCCAGGTATTATAAACCCTGCATAAAGTTCTCCTTTATCGGCTAAGGTACTACATAAATCTTTTAATAACTTAATTATCTCAGTTATCTCCTCTTTGAGATAAAGCCTTATATCTAAAGCTACCTGATCATTTCTGCTTCTTGCTGTATGCAGCATTTTCCCAGGATTACCTATCCTCTCTATCAAAAGGCTTTCAATATTCATATGGATATCCTCAGCCTCTTTTCTAAAGCCGATTTTCCCGTCTTCTATCTCTTTCTTTATTTCAAGGAGACCTTTAATAATTTTCTCTGCATCTTCACTAGGAATTATACCTTTTGCCCCTAACATTCTTGCATGGGCTACACTCCCGGCTATATCCTGTTTGTATAGCCGGCTATCAAATTCTATTGATCCTTGAAAATCATCTACCATTTCATCGGTAGATTTATCAAATCTTCCACCCCATAGCTTCATATATCTTTTTTGCTCTCTTTATTGAGCATTTCCTCCTTAATTTCTTTGTTTAAAATAGCTCTAACAGTAATAGGCAAGCCAAATAGATTTATAAATCCTTCTGAATCCTCTTGATTATAGACCTCATCTTCTCCAAAAGTAGCAAAGTCTTTATTATATAAGGAATAAGGGGATTTTGAACCTGCAACACTGCAATTACCTTTATAAAGCTTCAACTTAACTAGACCAGTTACATTTTCTTGAGTTGAATCCACAAAAGCATCCATAGCTTCCCTTAATGGAGTGAACCAAAGCCCATCATATACTAGCTGAGCGTATTTCTGTGCTAGAGTATATTTAAAGTCCAATGTATCTCTATCTAGAGTCAGATATTCTAGCTCCTTATGGGCTGCATAGAGTATTGTTCCACCAGGTGTTTCATAGACCCCCCTAGATTTCATGCCTACTAATCTATTTTCTACTATATCTATTATGCCTATACCATTTTCTCCACCGATTTCGTTCAATTTCTCTAATAAAGGTAGGGGCTCATAGTCTACACCATCTAT
>JAAZLT010000285.1 GCA_012799205.1 Clostridiales bacterium | reverse complement strand
CCAGTACTATTCGTAAAAGCTGCATTTTGCGAATAGTATTGAGTCCCTTATTTATACCATATTTATACCATTTTAATACGATCCCATGCTAAAAGTTTTCATGCTCATTTGAAATTCAGTCCTTATATGATATAATTAAAATCACAGCAATACAGTAATGTACGACTTCCCCATTCATTATAATTTATATTATAACTTATACTAAGGAGCTATATCTATGAATAAGGAAAACTCTTATTATAGCAAACGTCAAAATGAAAACACAATACGGCTTCGTAGGGTCTTAAAAGATCTGCCTAAATTTTGTGCAGAATTTTTTAGAGGTATTGATCATAATACATCTATCCTGACAAGAGTTAATTATGCCTATGACCTGCGACTCTTTTTTAACTACATAACTGAAGATTTAGAGGAATTTAAGGGTATCTCCCCTACCGATCTATCTATAGATGACCTTAATTCTATAACTGTAACTCATATAGAGATGTTTTTAAACTTCCTTACTCTATATACAAATGATGATGATATAGAATATGCAAATAGAGAATCTGGTAAAGCTCGTAAGCTCTCTACCCTGCGTTCTTTCTTCCTTTATTTTCATAAAAAAGGCAGTATAGATAAAAATGTGGCTTCCCTAGTGTCCCTTCCAAAGATACATGATAAGCCCATAATCAGATTAGAAGTGGATGAAATTGTAGAGCTTTTAGATATGGTCGACTCCGGCGATGGTCTCACAGAGACGCAGCAGCGCTATCATAATTATACTAGAAAACGTGATCTGGCGATTATAATGCTTCTATTAGGCACTGGTATTAGAATAAGCGAATGTGTAGGTCTTAATATGTCAGATATAGATTTTGATATAAACGGCTTTATGGTAACACGTAAAGGCGGTAGCGAAACCATCCTATACTTTAGCGAAGAGGTGCGAAAGGCACTTTTAGACTATATAGAAGAGCGTAAAGAAATAGATACTTTACCCGGCCATGAAGATGCTCTGCTACTTTCTTTACAAAGAAGAAGGATTAGTGTGAGAGCCGTACAAAATCTTGTCAAAAAATATAGCAAACATGTCACACCCCTTAAAAATATCTCACCTCATAAATTGAGAAGTACCTTTGGAACTAATCTGTATAGGGAAACTGGCGATATTTACTTAGTTGCAGATGTCTTAGGTCATGAAGATGTAAATACAACCAAAAGGCATTATGCGGCTACTAGTGATGAGATGCGCAGGCAAGCTGCACGTATTGTGAAGCTGAGAGATGATTAGGGGGCGTATTTCCATGGAGACTACCGATCTAGGCGTAAGCCAGGAGGCAATATTAGAGTTTATAATATCTGAACTCAATGACAAGGGTTATCCCCCATCTGTAAGAGAGATATGTCAGGGTGTAGGCTTAAAATCTACATCTACAGTTCATGGACATCTTAAACAGTTAGAAAAAAAGGGCTATATAAGGCGGGACCCTACCAAGCCAAGGGCTATTGAAGTATTAAACAACAATATGTTTCTCTCTGAAAAAAAAATAATGAGCATACCTATAATGGGTAACCATTCCAATAGCGAGAGTACATTCCCTATTTACCAAGAGTATATAGGCGACAGAACATGTATTATGCTCACCTTTCAGGGAAGTAATATTCCAGAGGCAGGTATTTTAGATGGGGATCTTATAGTCATAAGCATAAAAGATAGCCTAAAAGATAATGATCTAGTGGCAATAACAGAAGATAACGAAACTATTGCCGACATAATGTATTATAACTTGCTTAAATCTAGCCAGGTTGATATATTGGGCAAGGTTATCGGCGTATTTCGTATGTTTAAACCTGATATGGAATAATATTTCCTATATATTCATATAGGCCTTTATTGCTATCAAACTCCCCTTTATCAACCCAGTTAATACGTTTATCTTTCCTAAACCAAGTATACTGTCTTTTGGCAAACCTTCTCGTATCCCTTTTTAAAATCTTTAGCGCTTCTTCTAAAGTAGTATTACCCTCTAAATAATCTACTATCTCTTTATAGCCAAGACCCTGCATAGATATAAGGTCTTTTTCATATCCCATATCTAAAAGGGATTGTACTTCCCCTATAAGACCCATATCAACCATACTGTCTACGCGACTATTTATCCTTTCGTATAATTTCTGTCTATCCATTGTCAATCCTATAATAGTTAGATTATAAGGTATATCTGCTCTTTGTAAATCTTGCCTATATTCAGACATGGGTTTCCCCGTAATATGATAGATTTCAAGTGCTCGAACTACCCTTTTTAAATCATTAGGGTGGACCTTTTTTCCT
>JAAZLT010000034.1 GCA_012799205.1 Clostridiales bacterium | reverse complement strand
TACAGACATAGATATACTTTCCCTAGCATCTGCTTGCACTTTCATTACGATAACATTATAGGGTGCGTTACTAAATGTCTCTCTACTGAAATATATGCCATTTATTTCATAATCTACATTGACAATAGCATCATCTAACGAAAGCTCTCTCATATATCTAGCTGGGACCTTTCCTTTGTGCATAAAGTCAATATTAAGATTACCCAAAATTTGATATGAGCCGTAGGCCTCATCCGCAGCATTACCCAGATTTGTTCCTACACCCTTACATATCATATATTCTTCCGAGAGGGCTTGTGCCTCCACATATTTATCTTCAAAGAGTAATTTCCGTACTTTAGCTAAATTTTCAAACATTTTGGGATTATCAGCATCTTGCTCATAACCCGAAAACATACTTATTTCATTCAAAGGTATACGCTCTTTTTCTAGTTCACCAAATATCATAGCACCAATTCGTCCATTGCCTATTGGCAATGCTTCATCCCAGTTTTTTGCTGGCTTGTCATACCATAATCTGAGATCTGCCATATAAACTCCCCCATTTTTAAATTTATATTGGTATATGCAGTAGTCTAACTGTTTTTAACCACCAACATAAAATGCCTCAAAATTCCTGATTATTGGGACAGCATCTGCCTTTTTAACAATGAGTTCTAAACTATCTGCCTTAACCGCCTCAAAATGATCTATCTTTTTATGTCCTATGGCACTTCCTTCAACTAGAGTTACTGGTCCATTTTTTGTATTAGCTATAAGTTCATATTCTTTAATTCTCTCACCATGTGCTATATCTTCCATGAGTATAATATGATCAACAAGAGTTTTTTCCTTAAAAACTAATTTCCTTTCCCGGGTTTTAGCAATAGGATTAGAAAATCGTCTTCTAATCTCTGCACCAAACTCCCGTACTGCTTTTTCGTCTGCTTCTGGAATAAGACCTCTATCGTCAGGTGCTATGTTCAAAAGTAGTGTTGCTCCATGTCCTACCGATCTGTAATATATATCCATAAGTTCATCTAAAGTTCTAATGGAGCTTTCATCATTTGGATGCCAAAACCAACTACCTTTTCTTATTGGCACATCACATTCAGCTGGAACCCAGTCTGGTGTATCAGAAAGCCAGTGAGCCATCTCGTCGGTATACATACTTTGCCTTGCTCCTTTTACGGTATTCCAACAAGGATAAGGTGCCACCCCATCTTCATTTCCGACCCATCTCACAGTAGGTGCTCCTAAATTAAATACCATAGCATCTGGCTGGTATTTTCGTATAATAAACATTATTCTTTCCCAATCATATTCTCTACCTTCTGAACCAGCGCCATCGAACCATATTTCTACCATTGGTCCATATCCTGTTAAGAGCTCGGTAAGCTGTTCGGCATAGAAATCATCATAAGTTTCCTTATCTTCATAGCAGGGTTCATGTCTGTCCCACGGTGATAGATAGATTCCAAAAGGCATATCTAATTCTTCACATGCCTTTGCACATTCTGCTACTACATCTCCCTTACCATCTTTCCAGGGACTAGATTTAACTGAATAATCTGTAGTTTTTGTTTGCCATAGACAAAATCCATCATGATGTTTAGCTGTAAGTATAAAATATTTAAATCCTGATTCCTTGGCAATAGATATCCACTGCCTAGCGTCGAGAGATGTGGGATTAAACTTTTCGGGGGAATCTGTACCATCTCCCCACTCTTGATCACAAAATGTGTTTATACCAAAATGACAAAACATTCCTAACTCTAGGTCTTGCCATGCAAGCTGCTGTGGCGTTGGTTTTGCTAGAAGTTTTTTATCCATATTTCAATCCCCCTTCAATTATATTTTAGAAAATTAAATCTAGATATAGATTATACTAAATAAATACAAAATTCTAGTGATATTTTTATGTTATCTGCTACACCTCTTTCACCTGCAACTATGGAGACATGTGTAAGTTTTTCTAAGTACCATACATCCTGTAAAACCATTGGGCTGGACCTATGTCAATACTTTTGACAAAAATTTAGGCTTTTTATTGAAGTCCGCCACCCTTGACACGCCATTCATAAATGCTACTTTTTTATCACCCGAAGCCGACAAACTCAAAACAAGCTATACCTTCCGCCTTCGAGGTGGACATTTTAGCATTTATTTATTTGCTTAGTCAAGGGCAAGCCCTACGGGTGGCTCCACTTGCCCCCTCTGGTTCAAAATCTAAAGCAAGCTATGCTACCTTGCACAAGACCTCATATTCATCTGGAGTGAAATAGTCAATAGATGAATGAATTCTATTTCTATTATAAACCCCTTTGATTTTACAATTTCTCGATACTGTTTAGATGTATACTGTGAGCCTCTATCTGAATGTATGATAAGCCCCTTACCTGGCTTTTGAGTAGTTACAGCATTGTCTAAGACCTTCATTACTAAGGATATATCCATGGTTTTTAGAAAAACTATATCCCACTATCTTCTGAGTGTGTAAATCCATGACTGATATTCTCATAGCCTTGCGTCTTAAGCTTTGCATGAATCTTAGGTGCCACATACACTTTATTGCTATCATTGTATATCCTTAAAATATCCTATCGAAGCTTTCTATTTTCCTTCTCCCAACATAAATTATATTCAATTCATTTATATATGTTATTCAACTCCCAATGCTTTAAATACCCCATCTTCAGGGCTTTGATAAAAGGATATCTGAAATTTAGAGAATAATTCTGGCGGGACTGTGTTAATGTCCGTGGCGGAAGCCATAGGTAGGAGTACTTTTTTCGCCCCTGCATCAAAACAAACTTGAAGTGTAGATGCCAATTCCTCCACCTTATTAATAGTTCCCCCTATGCTCATTGAACCTAATACCACCAGTTGACTTAATACAGGTTTTTTTAATGCTCCAGAG
>JAAZLT010000284.1 GCA_012799205.1 Clostridiales bacterium | reverse complement strand
ATAACTTTTATCTTTTTCATTCACCATTGTCCTCCTTTATAATGCTCTTATGTTCGTTTAAAGGGATCTTTAAAACTACCGTAGTGCCAACACCTTTTTCGGAATCTATGGTTAATGTCCCTTTAAGTAAGTCTGCTCTTTGTCTCATGCTATAAAGGCCAAATCCGCTTTCAATATCTACAGTATTATTATCAGGCTTTCTAATATCCTCTGAATTAAAGCCTACGCCATCATCTATGACTTTGGCTATCAAAGAACCTCTTTCAATACTCAGGTTAATAGAACAAGATGAAGCCTTAGAATGTTTCTTTATATTATTTAATGCCTCCTGTATGATGCGAAAAACTGCCACTTCGATTATAGAATCGACGATTGTATCATCTTCAAAAGGCATAAACCTAACATCAATACCCGTATCCTTTTTAAATTTGGCCGTATATTGTTCTAAAGTAGGTATGAGCCCAAGATCGTCAAGGGACATGGGACGTAGATTAAATATTATCTCACGAATTTCTTTTAGGCTATCCCGCGCCAGATATTTTAACTGATTCACCTCTTTTCTAGTTCTATCGGAATCAATATCGAATAAGCGCTCGCATACTTCGCTTTTAATTGCAATATTTGTAAGAGATTGCGCCGGTCCATCATGAATGTCTCTAGATATTCTCTGCCTTTCTTCTTCTTGCGCCATAATAACTTTAATAGCTAAGGATTCCTTCTTTTGCAGATCCTCTATCGTATCCGAAATATTATAAAGAGAACCAGATAGATAGTTCATAGCTACCCCTACATGGCTTGCCAAATATTCAGACCTTTCAACTATTTCATTCATGTTTCTTATCTGTCTTTCGATTTCGGCACGCTGGGCTATTAAATGCCTCTCCTGTTCTCTTTTCATGGCCAGTTTGACCTGTATATCTTTTACCTTTTCGTATGTCTCTTTAATATCATCTTCACTATATATATGAAAGTTTTTGCTGACTATCATAAGCTCTTGCCTATATTTCTTTTCTATTTTTTCGAATCTTTCCGTCTCATCTATAGCCTTTGTTACACTATCTCGTATTAGCTGTAATTTTCTATTTAGATTTTCATATTCATTTAGGGCCCTCTCGGATATTTCAAACATCTGTATCTTTCCATTTTCCAAAGCCTCTATGGTTTCCTTAACTACATTATTTAGATCTGAAACATTTAAAATATCTTCTGTCATAATAGATAACCCTTTCATATTTCTATTTTGAGGCTAAATCATATATATATTCTTTCAACCCTGTGAGAAATGCTAGTTAGAACCTCATGGGAAATGGTATTGCACAGTAAAGCTATATCCTCAGCTGTCACCGTTTCTTGGCCTTGACTACCCATTAATACTACATCGTCACCTATTTTCGCCCCTTTTATATCGGTTATATCTACCATTGTCTGATCCATACATATGCGCCCTACAATTGGCGCTCTCATTCCTCGTATCAAAACATAGCCCCTGTTGCTTAACAGTCTATTATAGCCATCAGCATATCCCAATGGCAAAGTAGCTATAATAGATCTACGATCTGTTTTAAATGTGCCTCCATAGCCAATGGATGTATTAGGTGCAACATCTTTTATATGTACAATTTTAGTATGCCATTCTAATATAGGGTAAAGGTCTATTTGTCCCCTAGATTTTTCTATACCAGAGCCATAGCCATACATGGCTATTCCTGCTCGGACCAGGTCAAAATATGTACTAGGCGCTCTTAAAATTGCAGCACTATTGGCCGCATGTACATAGTCAAAATCTATACCATAATCTTCACATGTTAAGAGCATATCTTGGAATCTTTTAAGCTGCTCATTCATAAACGATTCATCATCCTCATCAGATGTAGCAAAATGCGTATATATGCCTTGGCAATGTATATAGGGCAGATCCATGATAATACCTAAAAGGGTTCTAAGCTTACTTGTATCTTGGACCCCAATACGCCCCATGCCTGAATCTACTTTTATATGGATTGGTACCTTTTGATTGCGTACTTTACCGATATTATTTAATACTTTTGCAATATCTTCCGTAAAAACTGTTGGAATCAGATTATGATCTAGCATCTTATCTATCTGATCAGGGACTATAGGACCAAGAACCAATATAGGCACATTTATTCCAGCATGTCGTAGCTCTATTCCTTCTTCTGGAATGGCAACAGCTAGCCACTCGGCCCCAGCCTGAATGGCATGTTGGCTTATCTTTATAGCACCGTGTCCGTAGGCATTTGCTTTAACAACTGCCATTAGCTGCGGCCTTGGCTCATATGATCCTATCAATCCTTTTAAAGCTATAATATTGTCTCTAAGTTTCGTTAAATTAATATATGCCCTAGTAGGCCTCATCTCAACCATTCCTAAGTTTTTATTTTGATCTATATAGTTTTTATCTCATATTGTATATATTATTTTGAGATACGATCTTCACATTGGCCCTTTTTAACACCTGTAGCGCCCTATCTGTTTCCTCTACTCTAAATAATATCAATGCATTTTTTGCAGGTCTTTTTACAAAGGAATACAAATATTCTATCCCTATATCATTGTCCTTTAAAATAGTTAAAATAGCATTTAAACCCCCAGGTTTATCCTCTAATTCCACTGCTATAACTTGAGTAGTGCTCACTGTATAACCGGCATCCTTTAAGGTTTCAACAGCCAGCTTTGGAGAATCTACTATCATCCTAAGTATACCAAAGTTTGTAGTATCTGCTATAGAAATAGCGCATATATCTACCTCATTTTTTGCCAATACATCCGTTATTCCTGCCAATCGTCCCTTTTTGTTTTCTACGAACACAGAAATTTGCTCTACTAACACGAAAATCACATCCTTATAATTTTCTCTTATCGATCACTCTTACTGCCTTTCCTACACTGCGTTCAATGGTTCTTGGCTCTACTAACTTTACCTTTACACTAAGGCCTAGTACGGATTGTATTTCATGAGTTATTTTTCTATTGAGGGCCTCTAGCTTTCTAACCTCATCAGAGAATAGCTCTTCTGAAACCTCTACCCATACTTCTAGATAATCCAAATTGTCTACTCTCTCCACTATCAGTAGATAGTGAGGCTGTATATCGCCATTTTCAATTAGTAGACTTTCAATTTGAGATGGGAATACGTTTACGCCCCGGATTATAAGCATATCATCAGTTCGGCCAAGGACTTTGCTCATGCGGGTATGTGTTCTGCCACAATCACATATGCTATTATTAAGCGATGTAATATCCCTTGTTCTATATCGAATGACAGGAAGCCCTTCTTTATTAATGGTAGTTAAGACAAGCTCGCCTACTTCTCCCTCTTTCAAGACCTCTCCTGTATCTGGGTCTATTATTTCAGCCAGGAAAAAGTCTTCAGCAATGTGTAGGCCAGATTTGCATTGACATTCAGTTGCCACTCCTGGGCCTATGACCTCGCTTAGCCCATAGATGTCAATTGCTGATAAATCCAATCTATCTTCCAGTTCATTTCTTAGGGCCTCACTCCAAGGCTCTGCACCAAATATGCCATTAGTCAATTTTAATTCTTTAGCGGATATACCCATCTCTTCCATTACCTCTGCTAGATGCAATGCATAAGACGGCGTACATGCAAGAACTGTAGTCTCAAAATCTCGCATGAGCATTACTTGCCGCTTAGTATTCCCACCAGATATGGGAATAACCGATGCCCCTACCCTCTCGGCGCCATAGTGTACTCCCAGGCCCCCGGTGAAAAGACCATATCCATAGGCTACCTGGATGACTGACTCTTTTTTAGTACCCCCGCAGGTCAATGTCCTAGCCATCAGCTCTGCCCAATTTATTATATCTTGTCTTGTATATCCCACAACTGTTGGTTTACCTGTAGTACCTGAAGACGCATGGATTCTTACAATTTCAGTCAAGGGAACTGCAAATAATCCATAGGGATAATTTTCCCTTAGATCTTCCTTTGTAGTAAAGGGCAATAAATTTATATCCTCTATACCCCTTATGTCTTCTGGCATTAGCCCCTTTTGTTGCATTAAATTTCTATAATAGGGAACATTATAATAGACTTGATTTACGGTGTGTACCAATTGTCTCGATTGCAGCTCATAGAGCCTTTCCCGATCCATACATTCTCTAGCTTGATTCCAATACATTTATAATTTCACCTCTGCTACTTTGATGATGCTATAATCATTTATCAAAACCCATTAGGAAGGCATTTTTATTTAAATCTATAGTTCGCGGGGGTACATTCTCTTCTATGGCTTTAAGCCATTTGTCCCTTTCGATATCTAATTGCTTAGCCAATACACCTAAAAGGACAGTGTTGAGTACCCTATCATTTCCAAGCTCTCTAGCAATTTTTAATGCATCAATTATAATAGATTCTGGACAATTCTCGCAGATCTTACCCTCTACATTATCTGGATATTCGGAATACCCTAAAGCTACAGGCAATGGATCGATTCTATGATCATTTACAATCATTATACCCTCATCTGTTAGATAATGTGTGTATTTCAATGCCTCTAGTTTTTCAAAAACCATTATTATATCTGCTTTACCTATCTCTATTAGGGGTGAGTTTACTTTCTTCCCAAACCTTACATGGGTCACAACAGACCCTCCCCTTTGTGCCATTCCATGAACTTCGGATATTTTGACATCATAGCCAAGATCAATGGCTAGATGGCCAATAATCTTACTTGTTAAGAGGATCCCCTGTCCGCCTACTCCCGCAATCAATATATTTATAGTCTCCATCTCAATCACTCAACCTTTCAATAGCATTAAATACACATATATTAGCGCAAAGTCCACAACCATCGCATAGTGATGTATCTATTGTTATCTCCTTGCCATCCTCGCTAATTGCAGGGCATGCTATTTGCGAACACGAGTTACAATACGTACACATATCTTGGTTGATGACGAAAGGCTGTTTTTTCTCTGTAGGCAGCAGCGCACAGGGCCCCGTAAGTATTATAACAGAAGGGGCATCTCTATTTATTTCCCTTTTTAATACAGCCTCTATCTTAACCACATCGTAGGCATCTACAACTTCAACATTTTTAATTCCTATGGCCTTTACAAGCTCTACTAGATTGAGCACTGGCGCCGGCTCTCCCTTTAATGTCTTCCCTGTTGCAGGATGCTCTTGGTGTCCGGTCATACCAGTTGTGGAATTATCCAGTATGGCTATAGTAGACATACCCTTATTATAGACTATATCAATAAGGCCCGTTATACCTGAATGGATGAATGTAGAATCCCCTATTATTCCAATCCATTTCTTAGAATCATCTCTCCCTAATGCCTTCTCTATGCCATGTGCCATGCCTATACTTGCACCCATGCATATACATGTGTCTATGCCCTCTAATGGCGGCAAGGCTCCTAGAGTATAACAGCCTATATCCCCTGCTGCGTGTAATCCTAACTTTTTCACAGCATAGTATATACCTCTGTGTGGACAACCAGGACATAGTACAGGAGGCCTTCCGGGAACATCTATCGCAGGTTCTTCTTTAAGTTCTTTCTCCATAATATTTGCATAAATTATATTTGCACTTAACTCTCCCTGGATAGAAAACAAGTTTTCCCTATAAAGCTTTATTCCCATAGCTTTCACATGATCTTCTATAAATGGCTCTAGTTCTTCAACGACATAGAGCCGATCAACCTTATTTGCAAACTCTCTTATAATATCATCTGGAAGAGGATATACCATTCCGAGCTTAAGTATGGAAGCCTCTGGGAGGGCATCTTTAGCATAGAGATATGGCACGCCACTTGTAATGATACCAATCTTTCTATCGGCAAATTCCATCTTATTTATATCTAACATATTTGCATCTTTAGCTAATCTATTCATACGCTCTTCTACTACAACATGTCGCACTTTCGCCATAGCTGGCATCATAACATATTTATTGATATCTTTTTTATATGCCCTGAGCTTCTGCTCCATAGGCTCACCTAACTCTACTGTACTTTGGGAGTGAGATACCCTAGTGGTCATCCTTATTATGACAGGGGTATCATATTTTTCACTTATTTCAAACCCACGCAGCACATAGTCTTTAGCCTCTTGGCTGTTTGACGGCTCCAGTATAGGTATATTGGCCGCCTGGCCATAGTAGCGGGTATTTTGCTCGTTTTGTGAGCTATGCATGCCCGGATCGTCTGCAACCACTATTACAAGACCTGCATTCACTCCTGTATATCCAACTGTAAAGAGGGGATCAGCTGCCACATTTAATCCTACATGTTTCATTGAGACAATGGTACGAGCACCCGCTATAGAAGATCCAATGCCAACCTCTAACGCCACCTTTTCATTAGGAGACCACTCTGCGTATATTCTATCGTACCTTGCAATATATTCAGTTATTTCTGTACTAGGTGTTCCTGGGTATGCAGTAGCCACTTTGACACCTGCTTCATAGGCACCCCTAGCTATAGCTTCGTTTCCCAACATTAATCTTTTCAAGATTCTCACTCCAATTATACATTTGTTTTTAGCTACGTAGATCTACTACTCTCTGTGCCTTGCCTTCAAATCGCTTCAGCGTCTGGGGTTCTACTAAATTTACCCTAGCATCAATTTGTAGTGCTATTTTAAGCTGACTCGATATCTTTTCTTTAAGCGATTCCAAATGGCTAAAGCTCTCTAAAAGCTCTGCATTGGAAACTTCTATATTTATTTCTAATGTATCTAGGTATCTCTCACGTTTTACAACTATTTCATAATGAGGGGCAACATCATCTATATTCATAAGCACGCCCTCTATCTGAGATGGAAATACATTTACGCCTTTTATTATGAGCATATCATCTGTTCTGCCTTGAACCTTATCCATTCTAACTAAAGTCCTGCCACATTTGCATGGTTCATAATTTAAGGATGTTATATCCCTAGTTCTATAGCGAAGTATTGGAAGTCCTTCTCTAGTAATGGTAGTTAGTACTAACTCCCCTTGTTCTCCCGGGGGCAAAACCTCCCCAGTATCAGGATCAATTATCTCTGGTATAAAATGGTCCTCTGCAATATGCATCCCGGATTTAATATGGCAATTGCCTGATATACCGGGACCCATAAGTTCGCTAAGGCCATAGTTCTCTGTTGCAAGGATACCCCATTTTTTTTCTAGTTCTTGTAGCATTTCATCCGTTGATGCCTCTGAACCAAATAGACCAATTCTAAGATTAGATTCATTTGGATCAAACCCAAGTTTTTCTGAAACTTCCGCCATATACATAGCATAAGAAGGAGTGCTAACTAGTATGGTGGATCCAAAATCTCTCATTAGCATTATCTGTCTTTCAGTGTTACCCGTAGAGATAGGCACCACCGTAGCCCCTATTTTCTCAAGTCCATAGTGTAGACCAAATGCCCCTGTAAATAGCCCATAGCCAAAGGATATCTGTGCGATATCATCTTCTGTTGCACCTGCCTCTACAACAACTCTTGCAACCAGTTCAGACCATATTCTAAGATCCTTTTTTGTATAGCCTACTACAGTAGGTTTGCCTGTAGTTCCAGAAGATGCATGTAGCCTTACAATCTCTTTTATAGGAACTGCAAACATATTATATGGATAATTGTCCCTTAAATCATCCTTTACTGTAAAGGGGATATTTTTCAAATCATCCAAAGTTTTTATATGGTTTGGGTCAAAACCTATGCTGCTAAGGCGGTCTTTATAAAAAGGGACATTTTCATATACCTTTTTAACCGTCTTTTTTAATCTCTCTAGCTGCAGACTTTTCATATCCTCTCTCGCCATACATTCTAGATCCTTTGACCAAAACATTTAAAAGCACCCTCTCTGTGTTTTACTACCCAATTATATGGGCAATAATGTCTATT
>JAAZLT010000033.1 GCA_012799205.1 Clostridiales bacterium | reverse complement strand
CATCCATTGCCATCTCAAAGTTCTCTCTAAACATGCAAAGCTTTTCTTCAAGCTCTAGCTCATGAGCTGACATATCCCTCTCCTCGCAGTTATCTATTAGATATAAAAGATTATCCTTGGCAGTATAGAGCCTCTCTAGAGCACTTTTTGCCTGCTTTAAAAGCTCTTTACTAAAGTTTATAGGGTTTCTATAATGAGCTGATAACATAAATAGTCTTACGACCTCTAAATCAAATTCTTTGGAAATCTCTCTAACTGTAAAAAAGTTTCCTAAGGACTTACTCATCTTTGTATTATCTATATTTATATATCCGTTATGAAGCCAATATTTTGCAAAGGGTTTACCACTGGCTCCTTCACTTTGGGCTATTTCATTCTCATGATGCGGAAAAATTAGATCCTGCCCTCCTGAGTGAATATCTATGGTTTCTCCAAGGTATTTAGTTGACATTACCGAACATTCAATATGCCATCCTGGTCTACCCATTCCCCATGGACTATCCCATGCTGGCTCTCCAGGCTTTTTGGCCTTCCAAAGTGCAAAATCTATAGCATTTTTCTTCTTCTCATCTATGCCAACCCTAGCACCTGTCTCTAGATCCTCAATATTTTGTTTAGATAGCTTCCCGTATTCGGGAAATGCCATTACATTAAAGTACACATCACCATCTATCTCGTATGCCATATCTTCTTCTATAAGTTTTTCTATAAATTCTATCACATCTTCAATATGCTCTGTTGCCCTAGGATGAAAGGTAGCCCTTTGTATCCCAAGCGCATCTGCGTCTTTATAATATTCTTCTATAAACTTTTCACCTAACTCCTTCACGCTTATGCCCTTTTCATTTGCCCTGCTAATCATCTTATCATCTATATCGGTAAAGTTTTGCACAAACTTTACATCAAATCCCTTATATTCAAAATATCTTCTTAGGACGTCAAACACTATAAATGGCCTTGCGTTTCCAATATGAAAATAATCATATACCGTAGGACCACATGAATACATGCGGACCTCGCCCTCTTTTATAGGTATAAACTCTTCCTTTTGTCTTGTCATAGTATTATAGAGCCTCATTTTGTTTTTCCTCCATTTCTCTAACTCGCTTTTCTAGGCACACTACCCTATCATATAATAATTTAATTTGCTCTTCTACAGGATCTGGCATCCTTATCTGATCTAAATCTACCCCATCCCTACAATCCTCTTTTTTCTTGCGGACAATACGCCCCGGTACTCCGACTGCAGTACTATTTGGGGGAACTTCCTTTAACACCACCGCATTTGCGCCTATTTTAGAGTTATCCCCTACTTTAAAAGGTCCTAATACCTTAGCCCCTGTACTTATAACTACATTATCACCTATTGTAGGGTGTCTTTTTCCTATATCCTTCCCTGTCCCTCCAAGGGTAGCCCCCTGATATATAGTAACATTATCTCCTATAGTAACAGTCTCACCAATGACCACACCCATCCCATGATCTATAAAGAGGCCCTCACCTATAGTAGCAGCAGGATGGATTTCTATTCCTGTAAAAAACCTATTAAGCTGCGATATAACCCTTGCTAAAAACCTAAGCCTTTTGTTATTTAACCAATGTGCTAGACGATGCAATAGTACTGCATGAAAACCAGGATAACAAAATACAACTTCCCAACCATTTCGCGCAGCCGGATCTCTCTCTAGCACTGCATGTATATCCTTTTTTACTCTCTTAAACATACTCTCTCTCCCCCCATTATCTCTATAAAAAGGCCTACGTATCTGATATATCCAGAGACGTAGGCACGCGGTTCCACACTGATTGAGTAAATATACTCCACTTGTTGATTATAACGCAAATCACTGCGACCCATTCTACTTTTAATTCAAAAGGGTAGCTCCCGAGTGCACTTTGGCTAAACCACTTACTTTAGGCAACTTTCAGCCATTGATTGCCTATCTCTGTTAGTGTGATAGAGCCTACTTTCTCGTTCATTGCTGTTAAAATATTATCTATTTATCTATCCTCTACTTAACTTTTCCTTTAAAAAATCTACCGCAAGCTTTATATCTTTCTCAGGGCTATCCCCCACTTCTCTTTCTATGGTTAGAAAGCCCTTAAAACCCGTATCCACCAATGCTCTTATCCAGCCATCAAAATCTACTTTGCCTT
>JAAZLT010000283.1 GCA_012799205.1 Clostridiales bacterium | reverse complement strand
GTCATTGTAAGCAATTATGACAACTTCGATTACCTGCGTCAAGCTATGAGAGTTGGAGCATATGATTATATTTTAAAACCAGTGAAATCAGAGGAGATAAATCAGGTACTCTTGCGAGCAAAAACGGAAATCGAGACGGGAGTCCGGAAATTCTTTTAAAAAACGCTGTAGACTTGGACTACAGCGCTTTTTTAATATCTTCTTTTATATCCTGCCATCTATCCCGTATTATGCCCATTGTACTGGCATTTATATCAGACGCATTTGTAAATGCAATATTGAACCAAGTAGAAGCCTTCTTATACTCCCCAAGCCTATAATTGAGTTCTCCTAAAAGGTATAGGACAGTGCCTAACTCCATGGAATCCTTCCCATCAAAGTCTTCCCACTGGTAGGCCTTTCCATATAATTCGGTCGACCATCGCATAAATCGCAGTTCTTCTTCTCTATCTTCCTTTATGCGAAAGAGCCAAGAAAGTCTAAGACACAACCCTGCCAGCTTACTACTCTTTTCGCCTGTAATTTCACTACTTGTAATAGCCATTTTATAAGTTTCTATTGCCTGATCTATATCCCTTATGCCACCAAAATCTCTTCCAGTCCATTTAGAGGAAATAATCTGTTTAAATCGCTCTCTTTTTTCATCTATGATATCACCTGTATGGGTATCAGAAAATGCAAAACCACACTCTGGACATACATTGATCTCATAGAAGTATGGATTTATGTCCTCATAATAAGTGCAAAAATCTGTATCTCTATCAATTATACGCAATTTAGTAGTTTTAACCTTTGTCGTATTAAATGATTTCTGGCAAAGGGGGCAAAGCATACGTTTCTCCATTAGATATTCATTCATTGCAAATAACCACCCTTTTCAATATTACTTTATGTTAATTGTTACTTCCTGTGGTTCTATGGATAATACCTCTACTCCTTCGGGCACATTTACATTCAAGGGAAACTTTTTCTCGCCCCTCGAGGCTCTTCCAAGATCCACATATACCTTTATCTCATCTTCTTTCATTGCATCTATAGTAGGTTTATCGCCCTTTAATACTAGATCTACACTATCAGTCGACAGCTCTGCTAATCTATTGAGTCCAAGGTTTTTTACGTCTATTTTGACATCGGATAAATCCTCTTCTACTTCTATTGGACGAATACGTATTACTATGCTAACTTCAGAAGGTTGACTGGGATCTAGATACATCCCCTCATATTTTTGGAGTTTTACAGTACGTTTGATATCAGTTTTTGCACCCTCTAGGTCTATTAATTCAGTACTTATCGATTTCATATCGTCAAGTAAGGCCTCACTACCACTTACAACAATATCCTTTGGCTGTATCTCTATATCTGTAACTTCATAACCTGATGCAGGTTTCCCAGATATAGCCGCTTCAATGGACACAGACTTCTTAGGATATATAGGAACAGTAACTATGGCAAAATCTTGGTACATAGATAGGAATTTAGACTCTATAGCTTGACCATTTTCATCAAGAAGGTTTATTGGCAATGACTGTTCTATAGTGGATTTGCTATCCTTGACATCCAGTGATACCCTTCCTTTAACCACTTTATTGACCATAACCTCTGGGCCTGTGACTCTAATATTATTTGGCTTTAAAGTATACGGTTGCATCAGATATCCCGATGCTTCCTTCCCTATTATCTCTGCTTCTACAGGTACCTCCTTAGATGTTATTTTATCTACAACCACCATCCGCTCCGGCTGTTTTTCTAGCCTAACACCAAGGGGAAGCCCTTCTACTTCTATATCTACCTTCTGCTCACCTGGCTTATCTATATCAGAGAGATCTATATATCCCTTTATGTCGTCCGTCTCTATTCTATTTAAATCCTTAGACCTACCCTTGAGCCGGATTGTAATTGGTTCCTCTATATCATATACAAGGCTAAGATTATTCCTGCTCAACTGGGACTCATTTTGTACTCTAACGGGGATATCGCTATAGCTTCTAACAATTTCAGGATTCTGCTCACCTATAGCTACAAACCAAAGAATTATTGCAAATATTACAGACACTATTTTGGCAGGCAAGTTTTTTGTTTTTCGATCGTCTTTACTCATGTTTTGCCCTCCGTTTTTTGAAATTAAAATTTCGAGGTTCAGCCTCTTGACCATATATATTCTTTAGAATATCCCCTAATGTCTTAGGATCTAGGTATCTCGTAAGCTTTCCATCATCGGCCATGGATATTATACCTGTCTCCTCTGATACGATTATGGCTATGGCATCTGATTTTTCAGTTATACCTATGCCTGCCCTATGGCGAGTCCCTATCTGTTTATTTATATTGGGGTTTTGTGTAAGGGGGAGAAAACAACCTGCAGCGGCTATGCGCTCTCCACGCAGAACTACTGCGCCATCATGAAGGGGGGTATTGGGGACAAATATATTTTCAATTAATTGCTGAGTCAGTTGGCCATCTACCTTGATTCCCGTCTCTATAACGTCACTTAACCCAGTTCGCCTCTCTATTACAATGAGAGCACCTATCTTTTCCTTTGCCATATTTTCAACTGCTTTAGTTATATGGCTTACAATAGTACTTATATCTTCTTCCTCCTGCATAAATAGGGCCTTTTCGAATAATCGGCCTCTGCCTATCTGTTCCAATGCACGCCTAAGTTCAGGTTG
>JAAZLT010000282.1 GCA_012799205.1 Clostridiales bacterium | reverse complement strand
GGCACCCGCCCGGGCCTTTGAGGGAATATTATTTGCTCATCCCCCTCAAATGAAAGACCATCTAACATATTCAAAATGAGATCATCATATTCACTTTCGGACATTTGACGAATTTTAAGTAGTACATGCTCAAATGCCTCATCTATAAGAGCTAGTTTCACTTCAAGCTCCCTCTTTTTTATATCCATATGGGCAGACGACAGCATCCTGCGACTTTGCTCCTTACCTATCTCTAGGTCCTTTGCTAAAGATTGCGCCTTTATACTTTCTGCCTCTATTTTTTTTTCTTCTATAATTTTAGTAGCCCTATCTCTTGCGTTAGCTATTATTCTATCAGCTTCTTCTCGGGCATCTTCTAAAATTCTCTCCTTTATATTCAAAACAGCATCCATAAATTTCAACCCCTCGCTTATACAGCTATGCCATTTACCATGAGTACAGATGCTAAAAGCGCAAGTACTGCGTATGTCTCTACCATAACTGCAAGTGTTATAGCCTTTCCAGATTCCTCGGGTCTTTTAGCAACTAAGCCTATGCCAGCTAATACAGTACGACCTTGAATTAGAGCTGATACAGGCCCTACGACTATGGTCGGCAACGCCGCACCAAATAACTGCCATCCAGCTACTACACTCACAGGAGATATAGTTGCCAGTAAGTTTATCTTAGTCATCATTATAAATGCAACCAAAAGCCCATAAATGCCCTGTGTGGCAGGTAATGCTTGGAGTATTAAAATTTGTCCAAATTTATCTGGGTCTTCAGAGATTACTCCTGCGCCAGCCTCTCCTGCTTTACCCACTGCCATAGCCGATCCTATGCCAGGTGCCACCACTGATAGCACTATCCCTACAATAGCTATTATTTGTCCCCATTCCATTGTTAAATTGCCTCCTCATCATATACTTGTGTGTATTTTGTCTTTATCTTTAATGGTTTAAAGGCTTGTCCTCCACCTTGGAAGAACTTACCGAAAAACTCTATATATTGTAGCCTACTTGAATGAACATAGGCGCCAATTGAATTTATTAAAATATTAAATATATGTCCTACAACCAGTATCCCAGCTGCCAGTATCCAGCCTATAGGAGTTTTGCCAAACATAATACCTATCTCATTTATAACTGTTCCTATAATGCCTGTGGTTAACCCCAATGCGAATAACCTAGAATATGAAAGTACATCGCTTAAAAAACCTGTCACATCATATAGGCTGAGAATCCCCGAAGTAAGCTTTTTAAATATGCCCTTTTGGTGTCTCCCCTGGGTAAGTATTAAACCAATAGAGCCAGCAATAGACATATATTTGCCCACATCTCCTATTCCTAGCTGGGATTTTGCAAGCATTAGTATGAGTCCAATTAATAATACATACCAAAACCCCTGATCAAATACTGCAGCCCAGATATTGCCCTTTTTTATATTGGCATATGCCTTTACTGCCATGCCTGCGAACAAATGTACAACTCCTAATCCAAAGCATAATACTAACATTTCTAGGGGCTGATCTAATGGGCTTAGTAAAACTGGCGATATTCCCATTAGCTCTCCTGCATTGCCAAACCAACTTCCAAATAATACACCCCATATAGCAGTAGATATACCGCCAAAAGCAATTACAAGACCAAGTTTTTTTGTATCGCCCCTCCATTTGAGCTTTTTTACAAGGTATGCACATATAATTGCCATAATTACACCATAAGCTGCATCTCCAACCATCATACCAAAAAACAATGTATAAAATGGGGCCATATATACATTCGGATCTAATTCCCTTGCATTAGGCGTGCTATATAGATTTGTAATAACCTCAAATGGTTCTACAAAAGATGAGTTATCGAGCTCCACAGGAAAATCTTCTCCCTCTATTACATCCTGAAACTCCATATATATATATTGTGAAAGCCTATCTAGATTTTTCCTTACCCTTTCTACCTCTCTAGAAGGTACCCAACCCCTTAAAAAGAATGTCTTATCACTTTCTACTATTCGATTGGCAGACTCTATCCTATCTATCTCTATCATTAGTGAGTCATATAGCAGTTTTACATCCTCTAACCTATTTGTAAGCTCTTGAATGTTTTTTGTAATCCTAGACTCTTCTTCTTTGAGTAGAACCAGTTCCCTATCTAAACCTTGAATTATAGATTTCGGAGTACCCTTTACATCTTCAAAGGTAACATCGCTAAAGCCAAATTCTCTTAAAAGGATCTGTGCCTTATTCTCTGAGGCTTTATGGTAT
>JAAZLT010000281.1 GCA_012799205.1 Clostridiales bacterium | reverse complement strand
TACGCTTATCTTTATTATCTCTGTATCGCCTACAGATGTAACATTTAGCTTTTTCTTTATAGTCTCAGGGCTTTTATCTAAATTTAGATCTTGTATGACCCTATCCACTACTTTGTTACTTGAAACGATTATGCTATAGGTCTTTACAAGCTTTTGATTTAATAGTATGTCGTTATATTGTATATCTCCTGCTGTAGTCCCTTCACCGCTTTTACTTACCATCAAGGTTGTATATGTCTCATATACATCATCTAATACTATGTAGCTAAACACCGCAGCTATTGACATGGCCGCAAGCGTCACTAATACAATTATATTAAACCTCTTTTTTATAATCTCTAGTATTTCCCTTAACTCCATTCGCTTCTCCTTTTAGTTAAGTCAGTATATTAATTATATTATAGCATAAATATTGGTAAAAATAAAGTATGATTATGACAGTAATTGACTATATAGACCCCAAAGGAGCATATAATCTGAAGGTCCCTTGAATTTCTGTAGAAAACCCTATATATACCTAATATTCCCCCATTTTATTAGGCTTTAATAAAACAGGGGAATAATTACTAGTTAAATGGAATGTACACTCTTTTACCTTCCTTGGCAGATTTATATATACCAAGTACCAGTTCAAGTGCCTTTTTACCTTCTTTACCATCTAAGAAAACTTCGCTATCTTCTTTTACGGATTTGTAAAAGTCTTTTATCTGAAGCTGGTGTGCACTACCCCAATAGCTTGGGCCGTTTACAAGTGGATCTAGCTGATCGTCTATCTCATATCGCTCCTCGCCATCTATATGCACCCATGCATCATCTTGCACAAGTCCTACTCTTCCCTTATCGCCTACTATCTCTATTTGAATAGGTGCGTTTATAGGATAGGCTGTGCAGGCGTATAGCTGATATAGTGCACCGTTTTTAAGCCCTACAAGGGCCTCTGCAGTGTCTTCTGTTTCAATTATGCTGGTGTTTCTATTTGCAATAGATCCGTCTATCCACTCTATATCCTGCCCTGTAAGCCACAATACCCTATCTAGGCTGTGTATGGCCTGATTTATAAGGGTGCTTCCGCCCTCTTTATCCCATCTGCCCTTCCAGTCGCTTCCGTCATAATAGCTATTGGGCCTATGCCAGGATAGATAAGATCTAGCACCTAATATGTTCCCTATTTTACCCCCAGCTATAATCTCTTTAAGCTTTTGACATCCATTGGCATATCTTGTTTGAAATATTACCCCAAGCTTTACATTTTCTTTTTCGCTTATCTCAATCATTGCATTAGCATCTTGCACGGTTGTAGCCATGGGCTTTTCCACAAGTACATGGCTATTATGTTTCATAAAGTCTATGGCCATGGATGCATGAAGGTGGTGAGGCGTTGTAATATGAACTATGTCTATACCCTTACCCAGTATCTCTTTATAGTCCGCTACGGCCTTGCAGCTGTCAAAGCCCTCTGAAAATTCTTTGGCTTTTTCAATGTCCTTATCCACTGCAAAGACTAGCTCTACCTCATCTTTTAATGCCTTAAATGCATTTTTATATACCCCTGAGATCCTTCCGCATCCTATCATGGCTATCTT
>JAAZLT010000280.1 GCA_012799205.1 Clostridiales bacterium | reverse complement strand
GGGCCATGAAAAAACTTAAAATGCTACTTTTAGCAGATCTTCACTATATAGGTGTTGCAGATCATGTATGTAAGATACCATCTAGAAAGGGTAATATTGCACTTGAACTTATAGATAAAATAATGAAATCACTAGAGAGTACAGATATTGATCTTATAGTCCTACTTGGAGATCTTGTAGATAATGGGAATGCAGATGGGGCAAAAGAAGATATTATTCAAATTAGAGAAAGGCTTTTAGAATATGGAATTGATGTATTAGTAGTGCCTGGAAATCATGATGGGCCAAAAGATGAAATGCTCAATATCTTTAATAATCATCAAGGGCTACACAAAATACATGGCTACCAAATAATGACCTTTGCAGATCTCTATGATGAGAAGGACAATGCTACGAGAGACTTTGACATAATGGAAGAGGCTTTTTTAGGGGCAGATAAAGATAAACCTATAATAGTATTTCAACATAATCCCATATACCCTAAGATAGATAGAGAATATCCATATAACCTAGGGGATGCAGATAAAATAATGGAGTACTATACTGAGCATAATGTGCTCCTTTCTATAAGCGGCCATGCCCATTGGGGCATACCACTTGCCAAATATGATAATGTAGGATATATAACATGTCCTGCCCTTTGTGAAGAACCTCATAGATACACGGTTCTAACTTTAAAGGGGCATAAATACAATATAAAAGAGGGAAGCGTTTTATAATTTTTAATGGGGGAGAGCAATGTACGAGAGAAATTACGATGGTAAACTTGGGATAAGAACGGCTGGCATAAGGGAGTGGAAGGGCTTGGCACCTCACTATAGCCGCTATGAAGCCACTCCATATGAGGGGCTAGATAAGCTATTTGAAATTTATAAAATAGAGGATACGGATAGGGTTGTAGATTATGGTTGCGGCAGAGGCAGAGTGGCCTTTTATATCCACAATAGATTCAAAATACCGGTTACAGGTATAGAGCTTCACGAGGTAACATACGATGAGGCCATCACAAATAAGATGCGGTATGAGAAAAAAATAGGCGAGACAGATATACCTATAAGATTTGAATTTGGTTATGCACAGGATTATGAGATAGACCCTAAGTATAATATATTCTATTTTTTTAATCCCTTCGCAGTTCATATATTTGAGGAAGTGGTAGAAAACATACTAAGATCTGTAAAGGAGCATAAAAGAACAGTAGATATAATACTCTTTTATCCATTGCCAAAGTATACTAGATTTTTAAGAAGGAAGACAGATTTTAAGCTCATAGAAAAGATCAAAGTGCCAAAGGCGGAGGATAGAGGAGATAAATTCTTTATATATAGGCTCTCTAAGGGGGATTAGGTTTGAGTATAGAGAAAAAGCCAAATAAAATTATAACTAGGATTTTATTAGGGATAATAGGCTTTATTCTTAGAAGCCGCTCTAAAGTTAGACTTCTAAGAGATGATGCATCTAACATAAAGCCGCCCTATATAATACTTGGGAACCATGTAAATAACTGGGATCCCTTTTTTGTAAATGAATTTGTAGACGAGCCAATAAGCTTTATTGCAGCTAATTCACTCTTTTTCAATCCAATTTTAAAAGCTTTATTAAATTATATAGGCATTATTCCAAAATCTAAAGAAAAAAGGGATATTAGGGCTATTCGCCAAATCTTAAGGGCAAAGAGGCATGAGAGAATTATCGGGATATTTCCGGAGGGCAATGTCACTTGGGATGGAAGCTATGAAAAAATAGATGATTCTACTGCAAAGCTTATAAAACTACTTAAAATTCCTGTTAT
>JAAZLT010000279.1 GCA_012799205.1 Clostridiales bacterium | reverse complement strand
GTACTTTATATATGGTGGATTAGGCGGTGGCAAGTTGGTAGGGGAGTGGTTATGGAATGGCTTATACCCTTCAGAAAGATTATTCAGAGGCTATTATAAATGGTATTATCACGGGCATTTAGAAAAGCATCATTTTATAGATTAAATAATCTCTGCAATTTAAGATGTATCCTAGAATTATATATTCACCTATAAAATATGACAAAATATATGTTATAATTAATATATAAATAGAAATATAACATTGGGGAGTGTTAATAATGAGAGTGGCAGCATCAACGGGTTTTTTTAGGCAGAGATTAGATGGAAGTTTCATAACCTATATAGAATCTATAAGAAGGTGCAAAGAGGCAGGATTTGATGCAATAAATATTAGTTTTAGCCCAGCTATTCGGGGAAACAAAGAGCTTGCTAAAGATAATTGGGAGGAGTTAATGCATAATTTAAGGGATGAGGCTGAAAAGATAGGAATGGATTTTACCATCTCTCATCCGGTATTTACATTACTTGAAGCCCTCAGGAGAGATTCTGATTTTTTTGATTATTATAAGGAGATGATGAGGCGATCTATTAAGGCTAGTGCTATATTAGGAGTTAAATGGGCTATATTACACCCCTTTAACGAAACACAAGAGGCAGAGTTTGATCTAGAGGCCAATCTAAAGATAAATAGGGAAATGTATGACTGGGTAGTTGATTTGGCGAAAAAGCATAATGTAGGTATAGCCTTTGAGAACATGCTACCTGGTAACAGAAGGTTTGCAAGTCAGGTAGATGAGTTAATAGCTCTTATAGATTCCTATGATGATCCTTTGGTTGGAGCATGTTGGGACTTTGGTCATGCTAATAATCTCTATAAGGACCAAACCCATGCTTTAAGAAAACTTGGCAAGAGATTAAAGGCAACCCATGTAGCAGATAACTATGGCAAAGGAGATGACCACATGTTTCCATTCCATGGAAGTACTGACTGGCACTCTATCATGCCGGTTTTAAAAGAGATAGAGTATGAAGGTGATTTTACATTAGAAACAGGCAAGGAATTTACAAATGTACCTGACCATTTGAGAGATAATATCGCACGGGTGGGATATGAGATAGGGCAGTATTGTCTTTCGCTTGCTGTTGAATAGATAGCTAAATATTCAAGATAGTATAGCATCAGTGGCGTATTGGTATCAGACTTTGCCCCATAAAGAGTTTCCGAGATTGTCAAATCGTGACTATCTAGAAATGTTTAATGGATAATCAGTCCATTAGGAGTCCATTAGGAGGATAAGGAATGAATATACTAATAATGACAGATCTTGAGGGCATTAGCGAGTCAA
Source organism: Clostridiales bacterium (assembly GCA_012799205.1). GTDB lineage: Bacteria > Bacillota > Clostridia > Caldicoprobacterales > Xylanivirgaceae > JAAZLT01. The sequence continues at coordinate 1,672 of JAAZLT010000279.1, read as the reverse complement.
GTCCAATATAGTGTGTAATTTCTTCGGTTACCTAGGTTGTAACATTAAACGATGGACTCCTTTTCTGAAATATTCTATTATTTAAGCTGCAAAATCCTCACTTTTTCTCTAGTTTATCTCTTTTTCCATTAGCACTTAGCCCTCCATGAATCCGCCTCGGATAGTTGTTTAGCCAATCTTCCAGTTCACAAATCTCCTTAATTGCTATATCCGAAATTTCAGTATATTTGGGAATAAATCTTCTTACCGTGCCGTTGACATTTTAATTACTACCTCTCTCCCAGGGACTACATAGTGTCAAATAAATTGACTATTAAGTCTATATAACCATTGGTATCAGCGGGATATGGTGGCTTTCTATCTGCACCCCTCCCCCAAAGATACCAAAATAACTACTATAACTATAAAAAACCATCGTAATCAATATTGCGGAGCTTGTGGTAAAGTTTATTTAGGCTTGGTAATGCTTGTTGAGAGCTGTGGTCAAAATTGTGGGTAAGGTGTGGGAAACTCGCATGGGTTTTCCATGCCTTTGTCCACAGTTCGAAACTTAGCATTTCCTGCATAAATAGACTTTTCCATCAAATCCATAATAATATTTATTTGCTCTGACGCTTAGAAATTTAATTAAGTCCTTAAACGATATTCTTTTAAAAATCCAACGTTTTCTTATAAATAAATATACGGAAAATTCCCCTTATTTAAAGTAGTAGTAATTAGGAGGCTTTTCTTTAACTATCTATACTTTGGTAATACATTTGCATATCAAAGCAACGTCTCCCTGAATGCCATTTCTCATCTAGCTCTATAAGTAGTGAACTCATGAGACGTATTATGGATGCCTCAATGGGAAATATCCGAATCGCCCGTTCCCTTCTTCTAATTTCTTGGTTAAGGCGCTCTACCATGTTAGTGGTACGCAGTTTCCTGCGATGCTTAAATGGCAATGTCAATACCGCTGTAACATCATCAAGGGCCTCGTCTAAGAGGTTCATAGCCCTCGGTGCCTTATCTTCATACTCGTCAATGAGCTGATCTCTTATGTTTCGTGCACTATCTATATCTACAGCAACGTATAGCTTTCGTAGGTCTTCCTTAACCTCTGGTTGCAAGGACTTAGGAGTAGCATCAAGGACATTTTTTGAAAAGTGAGTCTGGCATCTTTGCCACGTCGCCCCTTGAAAATGCCTTCTAACTGCCTTAACAAGGCCTTTATGGTTATCTGAGGCAATTAGGTGTACATCCTTTAAACCTCTCTTTTTAAGGGATATGAAAAAGTCTTCCCAGCTACCCTCATTCTCAGTATTTGCGATATCAAAACCTATAATCTCACGATTACCATCTTCATTTATGCCCACTGCAATAAGAAGACCTTTTGACCGAACACGTCCGTTTTCTTAGGTCTTAAGATATAAAGCATCTACAAGAATAAAAGGATAGTGATTCTTTAGCGGCCTTGTCTTAAATTCATGCACTATAGGGTCTAGGTTTTTACATAGGTTAGATATTGTGGATTTAGAGAAAGATTCTCCACAAAGCTCTTCAGTTACCTCTTTTACTTTACGCGTTGAGACCCCATTTATCACCATCTCCATCATAGCAAGCACTAGTGCCTGCTCACTGCGCTGATACCGGCTAAAAAGCTTAGTACTAAACTGACCATTGCGATGCC
>JAAZLT010000278.1 GCA_012799205.1 Clostridiales bacterium | reverse complement strand
ACAGCATTTGGTATGGCGCGTAGAACCGCTACAGGGGTAGATCACAATAGAGTGGCGCTATTGATGGCTGTTTTGGAAAAGAAAATAGGGATGCAATTATACAATCAAGATACCTATGTAAATGTAGCCGGAGGCTTTAGAATAGATGAGCCCGCAGCGGATCTTGCCATTATATCTGCCATAGCCTCTAGCTTTAAAAATGCCCCCGCGTCATCAGATATGGTAGTTATGGGAGAGGTTGGTTTAACTGGCGAAATACGGGGAGTATCTCATATGGATAAGAGAATAAGAGAGTGTAGTAAACTAGGGTTTAAGACCTGTATAGTACCAAAGGCAAATGTAGATGATATAGATAAATTCAGGGATATGGAGATAGTTGGAGTGGATAACATTTCAAATGCCCTAGATGTAATTATGGAATAGGCTGAAATCGTAAAAAATCGAAATTTAGTTGTTGACAGATGGCAATAGTATATGTTACAATATCCAGTTTAGTTGACAATGCATAAATTGTGTGCTATAATAGTTTAGATTAAATATTTAAATAAGGAGTTTTGCGTATGTACTCAATTGGAGATAAAATTGTATATCCCATGCATGGTGCATGCATAATAGATGGAGTAGAGGAAAAGGAGATACTCGGCGAAAAAGAGGAGTATTACATCCTTCGTTTTCCTTTTGGGAAGATGAGAGTTATGATTCCTGTTAAGAATGTGGAAGAGATAGGCATACGTTCCATAGTAGGCGAAGATGATGTAGATAAGGTCATATCTATATTAAGTGGTGATGAGACTAAGATGCCTACTAACTGGAACAGACGTTATAGATATAATATGGATAAGATAAGAACCGGAGATATATTTCAGGTTGCGGATGTCGTTAGAAATTTAATGATACGTGATAGAGATAAGGGCCTATCCACGGCCGAGAGAAAGCTTCTTACAAATGCTAAAAGAATACTTGTAAGTGAGATTGCGCTTTCAAAAGATGCAGAAGAGGAAGACATAATAGAGCTAGTCGATAGAATAACATTAGAAGAGAGCGTCTAGTCTAGGCGCTCTTTTTTTCTTATTATAAACATTTCCAGAATATCCTATTCTCTCCTTATAAAATTTGGTATAATGTGCATAATAGAACCAGGGATAAAATATTTTTTTCTAGGAGGTGAACTTATGTTAAATAAGATAGCAAGGGCCATATTGGCTATTCTTGGATCTATTTTGGGAATTGGTATTGCGTGGGTTTTAAATGCAGCATTTATGAAGTTTGATATCCAGCTGATACCTCTATATCAGGATATGATCATAATCTTATGCGGGGGCATAGGATTTATGATAATAACCTATATTCTATCTAATAAAATAATTGGCTATATAGTAATGCTTACAGAACATATAGAGCAGAGGCTGCAGCAACTACCTATGAGCGATGTAATAGCTGGCGTATTTGGACTTATAATTGGTCTAATAATTGCCTATTTGATTACATCCCCTCTAGGGCAACTTAAGCTTGGGTGGCTATTGAGCGTGATAACTGCAGTTATATATTTATTGTTTGGGTATTTGGGTATAAGCATAGCTACCAAGCGAATAGAGGAGATAAGTAAGATCTTAAACTTCAAGAAGATAGGCAAGGAAAAGGATACCCATGTGCAAGGGGGTAATATCCCGAAAGTTTTAGACACCAGCGTTATAATAGATGGTAGAATATTTGATATATGTAGAACTGGATTTGTGGAAGGACCGCTTATAATACCAAGCTTTGTGCTAGAGGAGTTAAGGCATATAGCAGATTCATCAGATACTCTTAAAAGAAATAGAGGTAGACGCGGATTAGATATACTAAATCGAATTCAAAAGGAGCTCGAAATCCCTGTAAAGATCTGGGAGGGTGACATTGAGGAGATCCTTGAAGTAGATACTAAATTACTTAAGTTGGCTCAGTTATTGGATGGGAAAGTGGTTACAAATGATTATAATTTAAATAAAGTGGCAGAATTTCAAGGTGTGCCCGTTTTAAATATAAACGAGCTGGCCAATGCTGTAAAACCTGTGGTACTCCCAGGGGAAGAGATGAAGGTGCAGGTTATAAAAGACGGCAAGGAAATGGGGCAGGGAGTTGCATATCTAGACGATGGCACAATGATAGTTGTAGATGGTGGGAAAAAACATGTAGGAGAGTCCATTGGTGTTATGGTGACAAGCGTACTTCAGACGGCTGCCGGTCGTATGATATTCGCAAAGCCCAAGCAATCTATGGATAGGGTAGTTTAGATATATATAGCTGCTGCTAAAATTTTAGCAGCAGCTAATTTTTTAGGGCTTGTTAAATACCTTTAAAATAGTTATAATGATACTTAGAAGGGTGGTTTACATGGGCCAAAACTATGCAGTGATAGTAGCTGCGGGAAGGGGGAGCCGTATAGGCGGTCCACTTCCTAAGCAGTTTCTTAAGCTAGATGAAGATCCTATTATTATACATACCATTAAAAGATTTGATCTAGCTAAATCTATAGACCATATAATAGTGGTTGTAGCAGATGAATATTTTAATTTTATGAAATATAATATATTAAAGGAATATAAATTTACAAAGCCCATTACTTTAGTAAGGGGGGCCGAGGAGAGACAAGATTCTGTATACAATGGCCTTAGAGCATTGCCTAAAGATACTAATATAGTCTCTATACACGATGGTGTAAGACCCTTTATAGATATAGAGCTCATAGATAAAAGTATATCTTTGGCCAAAGAGGTTGGGGCTGTGATAGTTGGAGTACCTGTCAAGGATACTATAAAAAAGCTAGATAAAGATGATAATATACAAAAGACTCTCAGTCGGGAAGTTTTATGGCAGGCACAGACACCCCAGGTGTTTCAATATAATTTAATTATGAAGGCCCATGTGCATGCTGATAAAGATGGTTTTAAGGGCACCGATGATTCAAGTCTAGTAGAGAGATTGGGAATAGATGTTAAGATGGTCATGGGATCTTATAAGAACTTGAAGATAACTACAGGTGAGGATATATATATTGCAAAATCTATAATTTTAGATTAAGAGGTGTACTATGAGGGTAGGAATAGGATATGATATACACAGACTTGTAAGGGGAAGAAAACTTATAATAGGCGGAATAGATATACCCTATGAGAAGGGACTTTTGGGGCATTCAGATGCAGATGTTTTATGCCATGCTATAATGGATGCTATATTAGGAGCTTTGGGAGTAGGCGACTTAGGAGAGCATTTTCCTGATAATGACCATAGATATAAAGACATATCAAGCATAGAGCTTATGCAAAAGGTTTTAGAGATGGTAGAAGAAGAAGGGTATAAGATAGTAAATATAGATAGTACAGTAGTTGCTGAGAAACCTAAGATTGCTGACTATCGCGATAGCATGAAGGCCAATATAGCAAAGGCCCTACAGATTGAGAGGGGCCAGATTAGTATAAAGGCAACCACCACAGAGGGCCTAGGGCCTATTGGTGCCGGCCATGCTATAGCCGCTAAGGCAGTAGTGCTATTATCGAGTAATAAATATGAGGAGGCCTAAAAATGGCAAAGAAATTAGTTTCAATATTTCTTATAGCGCTTATTATAATAAATATACTGGGAGTTACAGCCCTAGCAGATCAATATGAAGTGGTGAGTTTGGGCGCAAATTTGGATGATAGCCAAAAAGAAGAGATGCTAAAACTCTTCCAAGTAAAAGAGGAGGATGTGCAGCTCATAGAGGTCACAAACAAAGAAGAAAGAGAGTATTTAGAGGGACTTGTACCAGATAGCACTATAGGTACTAGGGCCATATCTTCAGTATATGTCAAGCCTTTAAAAGATGGAGATGGAATAGCTATAGAGACAAAGAATATAACCTGGGTATCTGAGGAGATGTTTGCAAATTCCATGGTGACAGCTGGCATTAAAGATGCTAAAGTAGTTGCTGCAGCGCCATTTAAGGTCTCTGGTACGGCGGCATTGACAGGTATTATGAAGGCCTTCGAGGTAGCATTAGGTGAGGATTTAGACGAAGATGCTAAGAAAGTAGCCAATGAAGAACTTGTAATCACTGGTGATATAGGGGATGAGGTAGGGCAAAAAGAGGCAGCACAGCTAATAAAAGAGATAAAAGAGGAGATAGTATCCAAAAAGCCTAAAGATGAACAGGATATAATAATCATAATAAAAAACATCTCCAAAAAACTAGAGATACAGTTAAATGACGAACAAATAGCTCAAATACTAGAGCTTATGAAAAAGATTAGCCAGTTAAATTTAAGTATCGAAAATATATCAGAGCAATTAGATAAGATCGGACTTAGAGTTGAGGATATAAAGGATGTTGTAAAGGAGAACAAAGGAGCCATCAAAAAGATTCTAGATGCTATAAATAGATTCTTTAGCTGGCTTAAATCAATTTTAGATTAAAACTACAGATTTAAGGGGGTATCTATGAACAATTTAAAGATCGGGGTAATTGTAGAGAGCTTTAGGCAAGGTCTAGAAGGTGGCATAAGGAAGGCCGCACAGGTTGGCGCACAGGGCATACAAATATATGCCAGCCAGGGAGAGTTGGCACCTGAAGACTTAACCGTAGCTAGACAGAAGGAAATCATAGACATTATTAGATCAGAAGGACTTGTGGTATCAGCTCTTTGTAGTGAAATGGGTGGATTTACTACAAATCTTGATGACAACAGGATTAAGATAGATAGAACAAAGAAAATTATGGACTTAGCTTTGGAGATGGGAACAAATGTGGTTACGGCTCATATTGGAGTTGTCCCAAGAGATAATACACTAGATGCATATAAGGCTATTAAGGCTGCATGCCAAGAACTAGCAGAACATGGTGAGAATATAGGGGCTACATTTGCAATTGAGACAGGACCTGAAACGGCCGATGTTTTAAAGGGGTTCATAGATGATATAGATAGTAGGGGCCTTGGAGTAAACTTTGATCCTGCTAACCTAGTGATGGTTGTAGGAGATGATCCAGTTAAAGGGGTATATACCCTCAAAGATCATATAGTTCATACCCATGCTAAAGATGGCATACAGTTTAGAAAATCCTATCCCGAACATGTATATGGAACTGTACCAGAACATTATGTAGCAGACGATGGAAAGCCAAATTATATGGAGACACCCCTAGGTGAAGGCAAAGTAGATTTTGATGGCTGGATAAGAGCATTGGTGGATACGGGTTTTAAGGGCTTTCTAACCATAGAAAGAGAAGTGGGGGATAGCCCTGAGAAAGATATAAAGCTTGCGGTAGATTTTTT
>JAAZLT010000277.1 GCA_012799205.1 Clostridiales bacterium | reverse complement strand
ATCATAGAGTGTATAGAAATTTTGCTTGTTTAGATTTTCATAGCTAATATCTTCTATAAAAGGAGAGTCCATCTCCATAAAACCAGTATTATATATATATCCCAAAACTGTCCTATTCTTATCAGCCTTATTTTCCCTATGATGAGCAGTATAAAAGACAATCTCTTCCCCATATATGCCTATCAGTAGCATAGGATAAGGTATGCTAGTCATTATTAAATTCGCAATATTATCCATAAAAGCTTTGTCCCTTAGCTCTACTATTATTATCGAAATTTCTCTATAGTGCCTTTCTTCATCTTTATATTCAGCTACGTTAGTATTCTCCCTTGTAAGCTGCGAATATAATGTTATTCTCTCTATTCCCTTGATAAAAGCCCTCTGATCTGCTTTTTTAAACTCACTATGTCTATAAAATTCATTTTTAGGGATAAACTGCTTATATATAGCTTTCTTTGGCAATCCTAAGCCTAGCCTCTCCATAAGATCACATCTTTCCTATTTATCTATTATTAAAAAGCTAATTAGCTCAAAATCCTCAAGTCCATCTATGTTTTTACTTAATATACTAGTTCCTCCCTTAGAAAATAGACTTTCTATTCCCACTTGTTCTTTAGCCCCTATAATATCTTCTATGGCTACCTCTAAAAGCCTTGAATATTTCCTCATATCTGTGCCATCTCCGGTAGCTTTATTAAACCTATCAATTAACTCCTCATCCAGCCTATCATTTTTATAGCATATTTTTTTATAGTAGTCCAAAATCTGCTTTGATTGGGAAAAGGATAACTTCACCTCTTCATCTTCCGTAACGTAAACTAGATAATAAGGATATAGTGGATTTTTCTCTAATCTAGGTTGATCTCCCGCTACTTGCTCTAGAAGAAATATTACTCCCGGCTCCAGTTCGTCTTTGAATGCATTATCTATTCTTGCTATGGCATAAAGACCTGTTGGTGTTTTATCCAGTGTTTCTCTGTTATCCTTTAAATATCCAGCTAAGTCCGCCCTAAAATCGCTAAAGGTTAAATCCGTTATAGAAATTCCACCTGAGATATCCTCTAAATCTACTACTTCTTCTCTCAATTTTTCCAGTTGTCTTCTCCTATATAGTAGATCTTTCATCTCGCTAGATTCCTTCTCAGCAACTGGGTTTTCCTCCCCTGTTGCTGAGACATCGGCCAAAACCATTCTGCCCTTTACTCTCTGTTCTAAATTTATATAGTCATCTAAATCTTTAGTTGGCCAGAAGTTTACTAGCTGAATTCTATCATTTGCCGAGCCAATTCTATCAATTCTTCCAAACCTCTGTACTATCCTAACCGGATTCCAATGGATATCATAGTTTATTACAAAGTCACAGTCTTGTAGATTTTGACCTTCAGATATACAATCTGTAGCTATTAATAAGTCTATCTCTTCATCCATGAAAGGGAATACCTTCTTAGCTTCTTTTGATCTCGGTGAAAACAGGGTTAAGACCGTATTAATATCACTAAATTTAACCTGATTCCTATACCCTGCTGGAACCTCTAAAGTAGATTTATTTATATCGCTCCCAGTCACTAGAGCTGCATTCATACCTAGCTCTTTGGCGTGTCCTGCTAGATTATCATATAGATATTTTGCCGTATCCGAAAAAGTAGTAAATATCAATATTTTCCTATTTCCGGCGTTTATAGGGTTTACAAGCTTTTCGACAATTGTCTCTTTGAGCTTGTCCAATTTTGCATCGTTTTCTGGCTCTACCTTTTCAGCCATGTATAAGAGCTCTTCTAAAATTGCCTTATCTTCTTCTAACTCTTCTTTCCATTTGATTGTATCTACATCCCTGAGCAAAACCTTTACTTTATTTCCAACTAATAAATCTTCAAACTCTATATCATCTGGATCTATATCTAATATGCTTACATCATCAAAACTCCTATCCTCCATGTAGCTTTCGCGGTGCGAATCTATACTCTCCAGAATTTTATACACTTGATTTAATAAGTTTGATATTGTTAGTTTAAATGAATGAATGGAGCTCTCCAGCCTTTTAAGTATATTTACGCGCATTAAATGTATTAAGCTAGTTTCTCTATCCCGCTGTCTCAATATACTTTGACCACTTTTAACTTCAATATCATATTTCATCTGATATTCAGGTAATTTATATTCATAGACGTATTTTAGTGGCGAATATATTGCTAAATTCAACCTATTTATCGTGTCATTTACGTCTTTTATATCTGGGAATTCTCCATTTAAATCTATTTCGCTATATTTGTTTATAGGCTTTAGCCTCTCCGGAAACTCCCCTATTTCTTCAATATTATAGTATTTTTCAATATGCTTTCTAGATCTGGCAATAGTCAAAGTGTCTAATATTTTAAAATAATCCATATTCATCATATCTACAAATGTGTCTGTAGTCCTGTTGTTCTCTGGTAGCTCAGACCATTCATTAAATATCATTTGTGCTCTTCGCAAAGTATGATCTATACTTGGAATTCCTGCCTCCTTAAGTGCCGTATCATTCTCTTCTGTTATGAACGCTATCTGATTTTTAATATCTCTCATTCTATTATTTACTGGAGTTGCAGATAGCATCAACACCTTAGTTCGTACCCCTGACTTTATTACATCCTGCATAAGTTTTTGGTACCTTGTCTTTCTATCTTTTACTGGTGGATTATTTCTAAAGTTATGCGATTCATCTATTACAACCAGATCATAATTGCCCCAATTTAACATAGCTAAATTTATATCTCCAGAATAACCCGACTCTCTACTTAAATCTGTATGATTTAATACATCATAGCTGAATCTATCTTCGACAAATATATTCCTCTTGTCGTTCATTGTATAGACAACCCAATTGTCTCTTAGCTTTTTGGGACATAAGACCAACACTCTATCATTTCTAAGCTCATAATATTTTATTATGGCTAAAGCACTAAAAGTCTTTCCAAGCCTCACACTATCTGCGATTATACATCCATTATATTTTTCTATCTTTTCTATAGCTCCGACCACTCCGTCCTTTTGGAATTGATATAATTTATTCCAAATAAGAGTATCTTTAATCCCCGTCTTCTCTTTAACGATTCTATCATCTGTTAACTCATTTAGATATTCATAAAATATATTATATAATGTTACAAAATATATAAACTCTGGCGGGTTT
>JAAZLT010000276.1 GCA_012799205.1 Clostridiales bacterium | reverse complement strand
TCCATCATATTAGGATCGTGGGTAGTCATCACTATGGTAACACCCTCTTTTTCTACCAAATCTCTAAACACCTTCATTATCTTAAGCCCCATAACTGTATCAACTTCTGCTGTTGGTTCATCTGCAAAGAGCACCCTTGGTCTATGAGCGATGGCCCTAGCTATGGCGACTCTTTGTTGTTCTCCCCCAGAGAGTTCATGGGGCATATGCTGTATCCTCTTTGAAAGTCCGACAAATGATAGGCATTCTTTTACTCTCTCCTGTCTCTTTTTCTTATTATATTTTGATACCCTAAGCCCGAAGTCTACATTTTCATATGCAGACATAAGAGATATGAGTGCTACAGATTGGAATATAAACCCCATGTCATTTCTTCTAAGACTATCCCTTTTCGACTCAGATAGCTTTACTATATTATCCTCTTCAAAATAGATTTCGCCCCTAGTAGGTTTATCAAGTGCTCCAAGTAGGTTTAAAAGTGTGGTCTTTCCAGAGCCTGAACGGCCCCTTAATATTGTAAGGGTACCAGGTTGAATAGAGATGTTTATATCCTTTAGTGCGTGTACTATATTATCACCTGATTTAAAATCCCTATAAAGTCCTTCTGTTTTGATTATAGGTGATGCCCCCATATTAAATCACCCCTTTAGTATACAGTTTACATTATGTTAAATTATAGCATCTACTTGCCCAAAATACAAATCTGATACCACGCTTTTTATATTTTTAATTATTTATTTTCTTTTTTTGTGTTTAAAATTTTAAATTCGGGTTATCATATAGAATGTAAGTTACCCAAACCCCCAAACCCCTTACATAAAGGCTCTTATTACCCCAAGAGCCTTTATTTGTTTTTGGAAAAGAAGGCCTCTGTTGTAAAACCTACGGCGTAGCCTTATAATATATACAGGTCATGTAGACAAGTTATTATAAAATATGGAGGCATATTATGAAAATTCAAGAACTTAAGACTCATATCACTAAACCTATTTTCTCAATCATTCAATGGCTTGAGATCCTATTAGCAATTTTTATAATTTTTGCTGTAATAGTCAATATTAAAGATATCATACTATTAGTGTTTAAATTTTTTTGTTCAGAGGGTGTAGAGACATTTGAAATTTTTACATCCTTTTTAGAAAATGTACTCCTACTTGTAATTGGAATTGAACTTATGGAAACTCTTATAAGCCATTCCCCCAATAGCATTATAGAAGTTATACTATATGCTATAGCTAGAAAAATGCTCATACATAGCTCTAATATATATGAGCTTTTGGCTGGGGCCATTGCAATTGCAGTACTATTTGGTACAAAAAGATATTTTTTACCTGACTCTCAAAATTCAGTTTGACATTTATCCCTATTTGTGTACAATATATGTATCCTATTGATATATGGGATAAGATGAGAAGAGATTAGATGAGAAGAGAGGAGAATTATTTATGTCAAGAGAATTAGAAGGTTATTATGGTTCGTATGGTGGTCGTTTTGTACCGGAGGAACTTGTCGATGCATTAGATGAGGTCAAGGCTCTTTACAATGAACTAAAAGATGATGCAAACTTTTTAGAGGAGCTCGATTACTACTTCAATCAGTATGTTGGAAGACCAAGTCCACTTTATTTTGCCAAGCAGCTCACAAAAGAGGTAGGCGGAGCTAAGATCTATCTCAAAAGGGAAGATTTAAATCACACAGGGGCGCATAAAATTAATAATACTGTAGGCCAGGTGCTATTGGCTAAAAGGCTCGGTAAAAAACGTGTTATTGCAGAGACCGGCGCGGGTCAACACGGAGTGGCTACAGCTACAGCCTGTGCACTTTTTAACATGGATTGCATAATTTACATGGGTGAGGAAGATACAAGAAGACAAGAGCTGAATGTATTTCGTATGAAGCTATTAGGGGCTGAGGTAGTCTCTGTAAAGGATGGCAATAGGACACTCAAAGAAGCGGTAGATGCCGCCTTGAAGGATTTAATTGAGAACTATGAGTCCACATATTATATGTTAGGTTCTGCCGTAGGTCCAGATCCATACCCTGCTATAGTCAAGACCTTCCAATCTATAATTGGTAGAGAAGCCAAAGAGCAAATTTTAGAATCTGAAGGACGTCTTCCAGATTATTTGGTTGCCTGTGTAGGTGGCGGCAGTAATGCCATTGGGCTATTTTCACCATTTTATGATGATAAAGAAGTAAAAATGATTGGTGTAGAACCTGCAGGCAAGGGCCTTGAAACCGGAATGCATGCTGCTACATTAAATTGTGGTCAGCCTGGAATACTACATGGGTTTAAATCATACCTTCTACAAGATGACGAAGGTAATCCGCTTCCTGTATATTCAATATCTGCGGGGCTAGATTACCCAGGTGTGGGCCCGGAGCACAGTTTCTATAAGGATATAAAAAGGGCAACCTACGCTACTATTACAGATCAGGAAGCATTGGACGCATTTTTTGCACTGTCCCATATAGAGGGAATAATACCGGCACTTGAAAGTGCGCATGCGGTAGCCCACGCAATTAAACTTGCAAAAGATCTACCTGAGGACAAAATTATAATAGTAAACCTCTCTGGAAGAGGGGATAAGGATGTAAATCAGGTACTAGAATTTATAGAAGAAAACGGTAAATAAAAATATTATGGGTCAGACTAATGTCTGACCCTTTTGATTTATAGCTTTTTAGCTCTATAAATTTCTCAACCTTTATAAAGGTCACGGTGGTTTTAATGCCAACTATATTCTTTAAATTATATGTCTACGTAACTATGTTTATTATAATCAAAATACTGACCTTCAAATAACCCAATAAGAGTAGTTGATATATTCAATTGTATCTCATTCTCACCCTCATTTAACCATGATCTATCTACTTTCCAAGAATAGGGATTCCAAGCACAGGTTCCTATATAACGGCCATTTATATAAGCCTTTACAGTATCCTGAAAGGAAGGTTCATTAATATAAAGCTCCAACATATCACCTATAAGTTGTTTATCCAAACTTATGAGCTTTTTATACTGTATCTGCCCTGCATAAAAAGGTATCCCCGTATTTATAACATCTAATATCTGGCCCTTAGAATTAAATGATGTTATCTTCCATATCTTAGAATCCTTAATTACGCTAAAATCCCCACACAAATATAAAGGATTCACCAGACCATCATGAACATGACGCGTGTAAACATTTACTAGAATTTCATTGGACCCCAAGTTTAGATACGATGTTATATCCACTGCTAGGTTGGTCGACATATATACTTTTTTAGATATAAAATCCTCAGGCGATATACAATTGCCATTCACCTCAAGCTGCCATTCCCCCTCTATACTATCAGGTTCCATAACCAAAAGTATTGGGGTTTTAATATCTAATTTAAACCTTGTCTTATATCTACATTGCAGTTCTGGAAATTGCATCTCTTTGGGAGTCCCAAAATAATCTTTTAACTTTACTGGCAAAGGAATAGAAGTATCGGATACTTGGTTGATTATTGGCTGACAATCCACTTCTGGTTTCATCTCACTGCCCTCAATCTGAAGTTCCCATTTAGCGAGTCTCAAGGCATTAGGCTTTTCTATAGATATATCCCAATCCCCACTAATATCTAATTTCTTTCTA
>JAAZLT010000032.1 GCA_012799205.1 Clostridiales bacterium | reverse complement strand
CCTGCTACTATGACATAGGATAAATATTCTTTTAGCATAATTACTCTACTATAGAAAAAGAATCCTACTATATAAAACATTAATACTATCCACCATATCTGCTTTGGGAACATATTTTCCCAACTTGCTTCCATATACCTTACCCCTCTAAAATATGAGATAATTCCTAGTATAAAAAAACCAGCTGCATATATGGGTGTCATACCTTGAAAATATATTATTATAGATAAAAAGATAATCCCAATTACAAGCTGGGCCCACCTTTTTTTTACATTTAATACGCCCCTTATAACGCTTCCTATTTGGATTAATAAAAACAGATATATGAAAAACGCTACTATATGAAGCTGTGAAGATAAGTTTATGCCAGCTATAAGTAGTATGGGGAAAAACGCTAATAGCTCTAAAAGGCTCTGATATGAAGTTTTGAATAGTCTTTTAAAAAAAGTCATACCACTGCCTCCTCTATATCCCCTTCTTCGGTCAATAATATGACTTCCACGGCATTTCCTCTATCTCTTAAGAGTCTTATCTGATCCTGCATCCTCTCACTTATAAAGCATGTCATTATAATTATATCGGCACCTGTAAGTCCGGTTTGAATATCGGTTTCCAAAAATGTGTAAAATGTAACACTTCTTGCAACCTCTAGCTTTGCTAGCACCTCAAGTATATATAGAAGCTGACCTTCACCCTTTGAGGGCCTTATTCTAATTGGACTTTCTTCTCCATCTTTTATATAGGCATTTGTACCAAATCCCACATCCATACCCTTAGATATCGCAAAATCAGCTATGCTAGCAGCGTATTGAATTCCTTTCTCTATCCGCTCTATATCAGTGACGGCCTCCCACATACTCTCTGAAATATCCACATTTAAATATATTAATATATTAGGCTGGGCAGTAAAGTCTGTATTGTGTACTTGAAAGCTTCCCACCCTAGCTGTGGCCTTCCAATTTATTTTATTTAAAGGATCTCCATAATTATATTCTCTCACTCCTGAAATTATAAATGGATCGTCTACTATCCAACGCCTTATGGTCACATCGCCCTGCCAGCTATGAGATGGCAGGGGCATTTCATCAATTGGCAGAATCTTTGGATATACTATAAGCTCAGTATCAAAATAATACGTCCTTGATACCTCCTGCACTCCAAATAGCTCACCACTTGTAAGCGCGGCAGATCTCAATCTATAAAACCCTCTTTTTTTACATTTAACTTTATGTCTTCTAGTTATTCCCGTATAGGGCATTAAGGAAAATAGGCTCTTATGATACTGTTCATGCTTTATATCTAGGTTTTCCTGGCTGCCAAACTCTAGTTCCGGATGCATCTTAGATTCCACTCTTAGCCAAGGAAGTGGTAGCGGCTTTCGATTAAATATCCTTTCTACTAATTCTACATCTTCTCCTTCAAAAACTGCCTTTTTATTAAACCTTCGCATATATTGAAGCCTTGATAGCCCCCATCTTCTATATATCTCTGATTGTATAAGAGCAAATATAAGCGTGACAAATACAAACCATCCAAGACTTATCATTCATTGTCCACCTCATCTTTTATAAGTCCTTCTTCAGATGGAACAGGCACATCCTTTATTATCTCGTTTAATACAGATTTTATATAGTCGCGTCCTATATGAGTTGCACGCCTTAACATAAGTCTATGTGATAGCACAGGCGGACACATAGCTTTTACGTCATCAGGCAAGACATAGTCTCTGCCCTGCAAGATAGCATATACAGAGGCAGTCTTCAAAAGCGCCTGTGTACCCCTAGGACTTATTCCGAGTATTACTTCAGCATGTTTTCTACTTGCTTCACCTATCCTTACTATATACTCTAAAACATCGTCCGATACAAATACCTTCGAATAGCTATTTTGTGCCCTTATAACATCTTCTCTACTTACTACAGGCTTTAATATATCTAATGGGTTATCATCTTTAAATCTAGTAAGTATCTCAATTCCTTCATTCGTTGTAGGGTAGCCCATATCTATCTTTATTAAGAATCGATCTAGCTGAGCTTCTGGCAGTGGAAATGTTCCCTGGGTCTCTATAGGGTTTTGGGTAGCTATTACCATAAATGGACTATCTATTTGCATAGTTTCACCATCAATTGTAGCCTGTCTTTCTTCCATAGACTCAAGCAGGCTAGACTGGGTTCTAGGTGTAGCTCTATTTATCTCGTCAGCTAGGAGTATATTTGTAAATATCGGACCTTCCCTGAATTGAAATTCTGAATGTTTTTGGTTGAAATAGTTAATTCCTGTAAGATCTGAAGGAAGTAGGTCTGGTGTAAACTGTATTCGCTTAAAGTTACTATCTATAGAAGATGCCATAGATTTTGCAAGAAGCGTCTTGCCTGTCCCTGGAACATCTTCTAGGAGTATATGACCTGAAGATATAATTGCAATTAACATTAGGTCAATTACTTCTCCTTTTCCTACAATAACCTTTTGTACATTTTTCTTTATTTTCTGGGACATATTGTATATCTCTTCGAAGTGCATAATAAAGTCACCATCCTCTTTTGTCTATATAATAACTATTCTCCAAAACTCCCCTTTTCCCTCTAAATTGTTCTCTTAAAATATTCTATTTGTATTTAGGGTCTAATTAAATTATAATATATAAAGATCGAATATAGAACATATATATTTCCTGGAGGGATTACGTTTGCAAATGATAGTTGAATTCTTTTATATGTATATAACTGAAATTTTAGGGGCTACTCTGCTTTTAAGTACAGCAGCACTCACTTTCTCTATTATTAATACCATTAGATATAAAAGATTATTAAACAGCCATAAAAATCTCATGCGTGGGGTAGATAGTAAGAATTTGGAGGATATTTTAAATTCCTACATGAATGATGTGGAGTTGGTACTTTCTCAATTAAAAGATATAAAAACAGATTGTAGCAATCTAGATTCTCAGTTGCAACATTGTGTACAAAAGGTAGGCATTGTCCGATATAACGCCTTTGATAATATGGGTAGTAATCAAAGCTATTCTATTGCGCTTTTGGATAATGATCACAATGGCATCGTATTGACTGGGCTTTTTGGCCGTGATTCATCCACTACTTATGCAAAGCCCATCCAAAGAGGCAAATCCTCGCATCCGCTCTCTAAGGAAGAGAAAGAGGTCATAATAAAGGCCATTAGCTAGATATATTGATTATCTTATAGACTTACTACAATTGAACTGCTAAGCATCTATAGCATTAGACTGCGTAAGGCTTAGATAAGAGTGTCCTCCATTTCACCGTTTAGCAGTACCTTCCAAAGCCCATAGTGTATTCCGTTACTTATAATCTCTGACATTTTCATAACAATACCAAGGCGTGTGCTTTGAAGTATCAAAAACTCCATAAATCCGCCTATATTTACTGTGCCAGTGATATACATATCCCCCACAGCAGGCAGATTTTTATAAACTCCGGCTCCGGGAAGTAGTGGCCCAAACCCTAGATTGATATGCCCTACATTGTTTGTACTACCAAGACTTGCATCTATGGCAATTATAAAAGGTCTATCATAAAGCCTTTGTATACTCTTTTGTACCTCTTCTAGATTTTTTGCGTGCACTGGCTCGTCTAATGTGCCATAGATGGATACGTCTTTGTATTTGATAAGCCTTAATTTATGGCCTACTAGAGGTCCTAGACAATCTCCCGTTGCTCTATCGCTTCCTATACATAATATTACCACTTTTTTATATTCTTTAGTATATGCACATTTTATCATCCTGGTAAACTCATCTCCAAATCTTGAAAGTGCATATGGCTTATTTGTATCTATAGATATTCGCTCTTTAATATTTGACATAAATACCTTCTCCCGCTCTATGTATTCTCTATAGTATATTTATGACCTATTTTCGTCCACTTATACATGATCTTTTAAAAGAAGGATTTTAGTCTATTTTGACGAAATATATTCTAGTAACTATTTGTATGGATTTTAAACTTGGAGGCATTTTATGACTAAGCGGATCGTATTAGTTTTACTTATATTAATAGCAATTCTGGGGTACCTTTATTTAGATAATATAGATCCTCATTCAGAAAAAGTAATATCACATATAGATACATCCCCTATAGACTTTGGGGATGATAGTTTAATTACCTTTTTTGAATCAGGTTTCGCTGTTACAAGAGAGAATAAGTCTTCCTTTTACGATTATTCAGGAAAACCTGTAGACATACCCTTTGAAGATGAAAATGGATCCAATATAACTGGCACTATAACAGATTCTACAGATAATTACATTGTAGTAGATAATAAATATCTTTATAATACTACCAGTATACCTTTCAAATTTATATTAGACTTCCCCAGAGAAACTGCTTGGACCATTGAAGAGTTTGATAATGGTCTTTTATTGGTGGCTAAAGCAGGTGATATGTTGGATGTATACATCTTAAAGGGCAAAGACTATTCGTTAGATAAAGTTGAGAATATGGACGATCTATCATATATTACCTCATCCTTTGCCCCAAGCTCTGATGCATTTTCTATAATTACGATAGATAGTATGAGCCCTGCACCTTCTAATAAAATCCTACATTTTCTAGATGCACATTCTCCCTATGGGGTCCTAGATGTAGGAAATGAGATGTATTATAAAATTTTTAGACAAGAGGACTTTTTCACGCTTTTAGGGTTACATTGGATTAAATGTTATGATATGATTGGAACCCTAAGATGGGAGAAAAATATACCTCATGTTTTAGAGGCTCAGGTATTGAATTTAGGTAAAGATCTGGTATTATATTTTAATAATAGGTATATTGAAGACAGAAACAATGCTCTTGCAATTACACATAAAGGCGAAGCTAATCTATTGGCTATGGAAAGAGGGCTACATCATCTAACAAGATATAAATCCCATTACATAGGTGTTAGGGAAAGGAATAACATTATCATCCTAGGCTCAAGAGGTGATGTAGCTGAAGAATATAAAATTGATATAGATGTAGATGGAATATACTGGACACATTTTTCTCCGGAGACTGTGTTTTTTCAAAGTGATTCAAATATTTACATATATTCCATATACTCACAAACAGAAAGAGGCGAAACAAAATGAATATATTGGATGCGACAATACTAGCATTTTTACTTATTAATTTAATTATGGGGTTATATAATGGTTTTATTGTATCAGTATTAAATATAATAGCATACTTTGGATCATGGCTTTTGAGTTTCATATTCTATCCAATACTATCTAAGGCATTAATTGCAAAGACTTCCCTTTTAGAAACTATAATGTACTTTACAGATGCTTCATCTAAGATCACAGACTTTACCCAAAGAAAATTGGCTGTAGGACAACTTGGAGAAGGGAAGCTCGCATCTATCGTTGAAGGAGCCAACCTTCCAATGCCCTTTGACAGGGCTATATTAGCCAGCGCGGCTGACAATACAGCACAAGGCGTAGAAACTCTCGCAGAATATTTTGATTATACAGTAGCTAAGGTCTTGATAAGTATAATAAGTTTCTTCATAGTTTTTTTTATAGTTAGAATAATCTTTGCAGCGATTATAGGAGCTGCAAAAGCAGTGCGAGATGTACCAGCACTTAAACATTTAGACAGCCTTGCTGGAGCCGGGTTGGGAATTGTTAGAGGCTTTCTATTACTATACATCCTCTTTTCTATATTACCATTATTGTTAACACTTGCCCCTATAGATTTTATATCAGATATGATAGATGCTTCTAAATTTGCATCCTTTTTCTATAAGACAAATATTTTAATTAGATTTATAAGATAAAACAATATCCAATGTTTCACGTGAAACATTGGATATTGTTTTATTATCATCTTCTATTATTTTATATGGATTCTGATAATATATCCATAATCCTTTGCAGATCATTGTCATCATAGTATTCTATTTGGATAGTGCTCTTTTTTCTCCCAGCAACTATACTGACCTTCGTGCCAAAATAGTCCTCTAGAATTGATTCAATCTCTAGTAGATAGCCGGGTTTTTTACCCTTTGGCTTAACTCTCTTTTCCTTTTGGTTGTTAAGCTGCTTTACAAGCAGTTCTGTCTCTCTTACGCTGAGGGATTTCTCTATAATTCCTGCAACGAGATCTTTAAGATGCGCTTTGTCTTTAAGACCCAAAATAGCTCGTCCATGTCCTGAACTGAGAGCATCCTCTCTTATTAGTTTTTGAATCCACTGTGGTAGATTGAGAAGCCTTAATGTATTTGCTATGGCAGATCTGCTTTTCCCTACTTCATCTGAGACATCTTCTTGTGTAAGCCCGTATTCATCCATGAGTCTTTTTATGCCCCTAGCTTCTTCTATAGGATCTAGATCTTCTCTTTGTATGTTTTCAACTAAGGCCATCATATACATTTGTTTTTCATCTGTATCCTTGATAATTGCAGGTATAGTTTTAAATTTTAAAAGTTTTGCCGCCCTCCATCTTCTTTCACCTGCAATAATTATATATCTATTGCCCTTTTTTCTCACTATTATAGGCTGCAATATGCCATGCCTATTTATAGATCTAGCAAGTTCTTCTATTTTTTCTCTATTAAAATCCTCCCTAGGCTGATCAGGGTTGGGATCTATAAGATTGATATTGAGTTCATAGGGGTCGACGCTTTCCATATCCCT
>JAAZLT010000275.1 GCA_012799205.1 Clostridiales bacterium | reverse complement strand
CATTTCTTTCAGAAGTGAGCCGTTAAGCACGCCCGCTTCTTTTTCCCCTGGACTCATAAAAGAACCCATCCCTTCTGTGTTCATTGTTTTATTTCCTTCTATATCATATATGATTTCATTAAAACTCTCAACGAGTAGGGAAACTTTCATATTAGCATAGTATAATTATAAACATACACATAATCATTTCTAAACCCCTAATTCAAATATAGATTCTGTAGAATCAGCATCTACAAAATCACCCCTTAAATAGGGGTAATTTTTTGTATATTAAGTCTCTTTTTAAGGCAATATAAATAAAAGTATGAGAAAAAGGAGTATTTCAATATATGATAAATGTATTTATGCGCTCTTTAATACTCTACATTGTGGTAGTAATAGTTATGCGTATAATGGGTAAAAGGCAAATCGGGCAGCTACAACCCTTTGAATTGGTAATATCTATATTAATCGCAGAACTTGCCGCTATACCTATGCAGGATATAAGCATTCCCCTCATCAATGGGCTTATACCTATATTAGCTCTTTTATTTGCTCAACTTGTCATCTCCTATGCATCGCTCAAAAGCGAGAGAGTCAGAGAACTTGTATGTGGACTCCCCAGTATTGTCATAAAAAATGGCAAAATAGATGAAAGCGAACTTAGGCGTTTAAGATACAACTTAAACGATTTGCTAGAGCAACTAAGAAGCAAAGACATTCCAAATGTAGATGATGTAGAATTTGCCATACTTGAAACCGGTGGACAACTAAATGTAATTCCTAAATCACAAAAGAGGCCCTTAACGCCAGAGGACCTCCAAATATCTACAGAATATGAGGCCATACCTATAACCGTTATTATGGATGGCCATGTACAAAATGAGAATCTAACCAAAGTGGGACATGGCATACCCTGGCTATTAAAGCAGCTAGATAAGCAAAATTTAAAACCAGAAGACGTCTTCTTTGCCTATATAGATAGTCTAGGTAGTTTTCATGTACAACCTAAAGAGGGGGTGAATGAATGAAGGCAATAATCGCTATATCTATTATAATTGTACTGTTTTTTGTCTTTTCATTTTGGCTTGAAAATTCCATCCAAACCACTGCAGATGATACAGTCAGTGTTCTCTACTCAGTAGAAGATGCTGTTATCCAAGGCGATTGGGATACGGCTATTGAAAAAATTCAAACTATAGAGGATAACTGGCAACATACAAAAAGAATATGGCAGGTGCTTATAGATCATAATGAAATAGACAATATTGACTCCACCTTGGTTAAAGTAAAGTCCTGGGCAACGCTAGAGAGTATGGAGGATTGCATAGCTGAACTGGCCACATTAAAGCTTTTTGTCCTCCATGTTCCCGAGCGTAAGGGCCTTCGTATTACTAATATTCTCTAATAGCCCCTTTTTAGTACAGGTTCTAAAAATTGCCCAGTATAGCTTCCACTCTTCTCAAGCACAATTTCTTCTGGGGTTCCGGATGCCACTAAGGTCCCGCCTCCATCTCCACCTTCGGGTCCTAAATCCACTATATAGTCTGTGGTCTTTATAACATCCAAATTATGCTCTATTATAACTACGGTATTGCCTCCATCTGTAAGCCTTTGAAGTATATTTATTAGTTTATGCACATCAGCAGTATGAAGACCTGTAGTAGGCTCATCCAATATATAAAATGTCTTGCCTGTACTCCTTTTACTTAGCTCTGTTGCTAGTTTCACCCTCTGGGCTTCACCACCTGAAATGGTAGTAGAGGATTGGCCAAGTTTTATATATCCAAGTCCTACATCTTTTAGCGTCTCTAATTTACGTGCAATCTTGGGTATATTTTCAAAGAAAGCATAGGCCTCCTCAACTGTCATATCTAGCACATCAGCTATGGTTTTCCCCTTATATCTTATCTCCAGAGTCTCTCTATTATATCTTTTCCCCTTACATACTTCACAGGGAACATATACATCCGGTAAAAAGTGCATCTCTATTTTTAATATGCCATCCCCCTTGCAGGCTTCACATCTGCCACCCTTTACATTAAAGCTAAAGCGCCCATTTTTATATCCACGCATCTTGGCCTCATTTGTCATGGCAAAAAGTTCTCTAATACTATCAAATACACCAGTATAGGTTGCTGGATTAGATCTAGGCGTTCTGCCTATAGGGGATTGATCGATATTTACCACCTTATCTAGGTGCTCTATACCCTCTATTTTATCGAACTTACCTGGTCTTGTGGTGGCTCTATTGAGATCCCGGGCTAACACCTTGTAAATTATTTCATTTACTAGGGTGCTTTTTCCCGAGCCAGACACCCCAGTTACGCAGGTCATCACACCTAATGGAATTTTAACATTTAGGTTCTTTAAGTTGTTTTCTCTAGCCCCTTTAACGCTAAGCCATTTCCCGTTAGATTCTCTACGCTTTTTTGGTATCTCTATGCGTCTTCTGCCACTTAGATATTCTCCGGTTATAGAATCTTTTTCTTGGATTATATGATCCATAGGGCCTGCCGCGATTATCTTACCCCCGTTTGCGCCGGCGCCAGGACCTATATCGATAATATGGTCGGCAGCTCTCATGGTATCAGGATCATGTTCCACTACTATTAACGTGTTGCCCAGATCCCTCAAGTTTTTAAGGGTGTTTATTAACTTTTCATTATCCCTTTGGTGTAATCCTATACTAGGTTCATCTAGTATATATAATACGCCTACCAGGCCGGAGCCAATTTGCGTTGCAAGCCTAATTCTTTGGGCCTCTCCACCAGATAGAGTTGCCGCGGATCGAGATAGATTTAAATAGTCTAGCCCCACATCCCATAAAAACTTTAATCTAGCCCTTAGCTCCTTTAGCACTTGGTCTCCTATAATCTTTTCTGTCTCTGTAAGCTCTAGATTGTTAAAAAATTCTATGCTATCTTTAATAGCCAT
>JAAZLT010000274.1 GCA_012799205.1 Clostridiales bacterium | reverse complement strand
CGCTGGCAATTACCCCCACCACTACCCCTACCAATATAAATGCAGCAAATACATCTCCTGCTACCGCTTGGAGAGGCAAAACCCTAAATATGTTAGAAAAGAAGTCTTCCACAAGGCTTTGATTAAATAAGCTATTTAAGAAGTATTTATAAAGTGGAAGTATCACAGCTGCTGCGATCAAACTTCCCGTCATACCAATTGTAAATCCTTCTATTATAAATGGCCAGCGAATATACCAGTCAGTTGCACCTATATATTTCATTATGTTGATCTCTCTTCGCCTCGAATACACAGTAAGTTTTACAGTGTTTTGAATGATAATTGCTGCAATTATAGCAAGTATCAATACTATTAAAAAACCAATAAGTCTTACAGTATATATGATTTTACCTAAACTTTTAGCCACCTCCTCGCTATAGTTTACCTTTATAACCTGAGACATCTGTCCAGCCTTTAAAGCTATTTCTTCAATATATTCCGGTCTTTCTATGCCTATGATCAGCGAGTGAGGCAGTGGGTTTTTTGTTCCATCATATCCCTCTAAAAGATATGCTTTATCCTCTAGATCTTCCCTCCACTTTTTAAGCGCCTTAGCATTAGATACAAACTCCACATCCCTAACGCCTTCCCATTTACCGATGCTTTCCTCTATTATCTTTATATCCGAAATCTTGGTATTATTATCTAAAAATACTGTTACCTCAGATTTTGATTCCAAATCACCCATTAAATAGTTTAAGTTTAAAGCAATTAACATGACTATTCCTAAGACACAAAGGGCCGCTGTAATTGCTACAATAGATGCCAGTGACATAGTTTTATTGCCGAAGGCATTTTTGATACCTTGTTTAAAAAAGTTTCTCCAAGTCCTAAGCTTCATTAGAATAACCACCTTTTTCGTCATCTCTCACTATAAATCCATCTTTCAACGTTATAACCCTCTTTTTCATAGAGTCTACTATATTCTTAGCATGGGTGGCCATTAAAACTGTTGTGCCTTGCTTATTTACCATATCTATAATATCCATTATCTCATCTGATGTTTCAGGATCTAAATTGCCTGATGGTTCATCGGCTATAAATATGGACGGATTATTTATGAGAGCTCTAGCTATTGCTACTCTTTGCTGTTCCCCACCTGATAGTTCCCCGGGGAGTGACTTGGCCTTGTTAGATAGTCCCACCATACTAAGCATCATGGGGACACGTCTTCTAATTATTCTACTAGGAGCTTCTACCACCTCCATTGCAAAGGCTACATTGTCATATACATTTAAGCTTGGCAACAATCTAAAATCTTGAAACACAACCCCTACCCCGCGTCTATAATAGGGTATATCATGATTTCTAAGGTCTTGCAGATTATTTCCTGAAACAACTATGGTGCCTGATGTAGGCTCAATCTCTTTTAATAAAAGTTTTATAATAGTGGATTTGCCAGCACCACTTTCACCTACAATAAATACAAATTCGCCCTTTTCAATATGAAAACTGGCATTTGATAGTGCTTTGACTCCATTTTGGTATCTTTTTTCAACATCTATAAATTCTATCAATTTGAACACTCCTGTACATGTCTATCCATCATCATCATTATTTTGAAGGTAACTGCATCATGAAAGTTTCTAAGATCTAATCCCATTACCTTTTCTATCTTATCTAGCCTATATACAAGCGTATTTCTATGTATATATAATTGCCTAGCCGTCTCGCTTAGGTTTAAGCTGTTTTCAAAAAACTTTTCAATAGTAAGTAAGATTTCATCATTGAAGACTTTATCAAGTTCTTCATAAAAAGTATCATCATAGAACTTTTCATAAATATTAGCGGGAATTTCGTGTAAAAAACGCTCTAAAAGCAAACCATTGTATGTATATATTCTATTATTTGGATTATATATCCTACCCACATCTATAGCCTTTTGTGCCTCATCAAGGGATTCTTTAATTCCAAATATATTCTCTTTACTTCTTCCCACTCCGATATTGGCTTTAATAGAT
>JAAZLT010000273.1 GCA_012799205.1 Clostridiales bacterium | reverse complement strand
ACAGAATAGCCCCACTCGTTGTCATACCATGATAATATCTTAACCATGTTACCGCCCATAGACATTGTGGACAGTCCATCAACTATGGATGAATGTGGGTTTTGCTTAAAGTCGATAGATACTAGAGGTTCTTCTGTATACTCAAGTATTCCCTTCATCGGTCCATCTGCCGCAGCCTTAAAAGCAGCATTAACTTCTTCTGCTGTTGCATCTTTTTCTAGCTCTACAACTAAATCTACAACTGAAACTGTAGGAGTAGGTACGCGCATTGCAAAACCATTTAGCTTGCCCTTTAGCTCCGGTAACACCAAAGATACTGCCGCTGCTGCACCTGTAGTTGTAGGTATAATAGAAAGTGCTGCCGCCCTAGCTCTTCTAAGGTCACTATGGGGTAGATCTAATATATTTTGATCTGTGGTATATGCGTGAACAGTTGTCATAAGCCCTCTAACTATGCCAAATTCGTCATTTACTACCTTTGCAAATGGTGCTAGGCAGTTGGTTGTGCAAGATGCGTTGGATATAATGTGGTGGCTGTCAGCATCATAGTCGCCTTCGTTAACGCCCATCACTATGGTTATATCTTCATCCTTAGCCGGAGCAGATATAAGAACTTTCTTGGCTCCTGCGTTTATATGTTTCATTGCTCCTTCTCTAGTTCTAAATATACCTGTGGCCTCTAAAACTATATCTACGCCTAGATCTTTCCAAGGTAGGTTTTCAGGATCTCTTTCAGCAAATATTTGGATCTCTTTACCATCTACTATTAGCTTATCATCTTCTACAGATACTTCACCATCAAATTTTCCAAAGCATGAGTCATACTTTAAAAGATGTGCAAGAGTATTAGCATCTGTCAAATCATTTATAGCAACAACCTCTAAATCATCTGCATACTTATCTAATGCTACTTTAAAAGCATTTCGACCTATTCTACCAAAACCATTTATTGCAATTTTAACACTCATTTTTCATGCCTCCCAGTCTTATGTATTTTTATGTTAAGCTATCTATACTTAAGATAGCTCACCTTCTTACATTATATACCCGTTATAGGTAAATTCAAGCATTTATTTTACAATGTTTGGACATGCCTAGATTTAAAACCCTTTGTTAAATAAATATCAAACTCTCATTGCCAATAGTAAGTATACAACAAGTTTATATAATTATCAATAAAAAAATAAACTTTTTTATCTTTAAACCAAATTCAAATAGCCAAGCTGCCTTAGTGCCTCATATACTATTATAGCCACTGAATTTGATAGATTTAATGATCTTGCATCATTCTTCATGGGTATACGTATGCACATATCATAATATCTTCTTAATAGATCTTCATTTAATCCGGCTGTCTCCTTACCAAAAAACACAAAGCTATCCATGCTGTATTTTACCTCACTATAATTTTTTTGTGCTTTTGTGCTAGCAAAATAAAAGTTCTTATAATTATATTTTTGAAATAACTCGTCAATATTTTCATGTACATATATATCTAAGAGATGCCAATAATCTAGTCCTGCACGCTTTAGATATTTATCAGTAATTTTAAATCCTAAGGGTTCTACTAAATGTAGCACGCTCCCCGTTGCGGCACAGGTTCTGACAATATTTCCTGTATTTTGGGGTATTTCCGGTTCAACTAATACAATATGTATAGGCATATTATCCCCTCACGCCTCTTTCAATTTTATTTATAATATATTATATAGTTCACTGACCATATTGAAAAGCTATATTCCCAAAATGGTCTCTTATTACTACTAGCACCTAGACCTTGCAACTGCTATAATATCTATAGTGAGGTGATATATATGTATTCTATTCGAGATATTATGCACCAAAAACTTTCAGAAATTCAATCCCGTCTACCCCATGGTATAGCCATAGGCAACAACAGGGGTTTATATAGGGCTAATAGGTCTAAGATAGATTCAGCCTCTAATCATATTTCGCCTGGAAACAATCTAGATTTTAAAGATGTGCTAGAGGCGGTACTCCAAACACATAGGGTAAATCCATCTACACCTACCCTAGTTCCCCCATCTACTACGAGCATATGGGATACTGACCCTTATAGTATTCTGCCCCTTCCCATGGATTATTATAGGAATATTGAAGCAGACACTAATTATGACTCTATAATAAAAGATAAGTCCTCCCAGTATCGCATCCCTGAAGATTTAATCAGAGCTATTATACAGACCGAGTCCGGTTTTGACCCAAGCACGGTATCTAGCGCTGGAGCTATGGGGCTTATGCAGCTAATGCCGGGTACAGCAAAGGGCCTGGGTATAATGGATGCATTCGACCCAGAGCAAAACATAGATGGCGGCGTTAGATATATAAAATCCCAGCTGGATAGATTTAATGGCAATCTAGATATTGCTCTAGCCGCATATAACTGGGGCCCAGGTAATGTTATAAAAAATAATATTACCAACTTAAAAGACCCCAGTCAATTTGCAAAGCTACCTAAAGAGACCCAAAATTACATTAAGAAAATACGAGGATTGCTAACCAATGGAAGGTAGACTAATCCTTATAAAGATGTTTTCATCACACAGATAGTCCCGCGCTTTCTTATATCTAAAATATTGGCCGTACCTTCTCCAAATAAGTTTTCAATAACAGCCTTATATCTATTGGTAAAATCTTTGGGCATGAATACCTGCATTGTCCCTGCAAATCCCCCACCATGCACCCTACATGCTCCTTCTATATTATT
>JAAZLT010000272.1 GCA_012799205.1 Clostridiales bacterium | reverse complement strand
TACCTGCATATCGCCATATATTATTATAGCATCTAAACAGTATGCTAAAGCCCAAGAGCAACATTACAAATAAAATCATATAGCTGTGGAATAGTTCAAATTGTCCTTTCCCAGATATAATAGTTGCAGCCATACTTGTGGCCAATATAGATACAGCGATATCCCAAATAAGAAGCATGGTAATTGACATAGCCTTATTATATTTTTTCATTTTTCACTCCCCTAATCTTCCATATAGGACTGCATCCTATATGTTGATCAGATTTTTCTTCTCAGAAAAAACTGCATAGCTTCGCCCTGCCCTTATACTTAAGGGCTCTTTGGCATGCTATGACATCCATTAAAGCCAAATTGGGCCGAAACACCAAATAAGGCCTTGCTGAATTTTACCGTAAATTAAACTTCCCTTGTTATCATGTTGGCGCCTAGGTCTACTCTCTTCTCTGTATCTAGTAAATTAATTATGACCTTGGCTCTTTTCTTTCTGTGATCATACTTATATATTATGCCCTCTAGCCCTTCTAGAGGACCACTGCTTACTTTTATCTTATCCCCTTCTCTATAAAGATTGGAAAAATCTATTACTTCTCCAAATCTAGTAAGAGATAGGATAATGTTCATCTCTTCCTCCGGCACATCCACTGGGTAGACCCCATCTTTTAATATGGATATTACCCCTGGAAGCTTAGATAGCTTATAGTAAACATCAAAGCCATCCATACATGCCCTTACAAACACATAGCCTGGAAACAGAGTCAAAATCCTTTCATATTCTTTGCCCTGTCTTCTTTCTATGAGCTTTCTCTTTGGCACTAATGCCTTTATAGAGTCTTCAGGGCATGTCCTTTCAATACATTTTTTAAGCCTATCTTCCCTTCGTGCCTCTACAAATATGGCATACCACTGCACAATTATTTTCCTCCATTTTCACAGTAGCTTTTTCCTATTATATCACATAGCCCGTCTTGTTTCCACATTGTTCCCTTATAATGACAAAACTTACATGCGCTTATCTATCACATTAAAAGCCACTGAATCTAAACCTTAAGTATTATAGCATACTTTTAAATAAATTTCAGTTATCTAAAAGAAAATCTCTTTTTCAAATATGTAGTAAATATTTTCAGCTCTTCAACACCTATTATCCAAAGAAGCCCTACATAAACAATCCCACCTATAAAGGTCCCTATAAATAGATGCACTCCTCTGGCGTTTAAGAACCATATTAAAGCTGTAAACAATACAAAG
The DNA here is from genome assembly GCA_012799205.1 of Clostridiales bacterium. Taxonomy (GTDB): domain Bacteria; phylum Bacillota; class Clostridia; order Caldicoprobacterales; family Xylanivirgaceae; genus JAAZLT01. Next base: position 680 of record JAAZLT010000272.1, on the reverse strand, counting down.
CTTATGGAAAGCTTTCCAAGGCTTTTAAAGTCTATTATATCTTTTATGCTACAGTCCATAGCCCTTCTCCATGCCCATATATAAAATACATTAGATGCTATATAGGATATGGAAGTAGCAAGACTTAGCCCCCCTACCTTTAGGCTATTTATTAGCATAAAATCTACCACCACATTAGTAGTCACTGCCACAGCTCCATTTATCATAGATGTTTTAGTATCCTGCATAGAATAAAAGGCTCTATTAAACACTTGTCTTACTGCAAAGGGCAGAAAACCTATAGCCAAAAAGATAAGAGAGAAAGATGTAAGGCTTACGTCCTTTGCCCCAAACTCTCCCCTTTTAAATACAATAGTTACAATGTCAGTGCTGTAAAAAATAGTTATCATAGTAATTGGTATCATAACCATTGTAAACATATTTATAGATCTAGATATATAATTATTTAGATCTTTGTAATTTTTCTTAGCCGATATCTGCGAGAAAAATGGATATATTACAACCATAACAGTGGATGTAAATATGCCATCTACAAACCCTACTAATCGGCTAGAATAGTTTATAGCAGAAATACTCCCTAGCTCTAAATTAGATGCCAGGGCTTTATCTACAATCCTATTTATCTGGGATATTCCAGATCCTATTAAAACCGGTACTATAAGCAGTAATAGCTTTTTAAT
>JAAZLT010000271.1 GCA_012799205.1 Clostridiales bacterium | reverse complement strand
CGGGTGAATGATGACAATTTCGCCACCGAGCATACCAGTTACCTCAATAGCACGAACTATAAGGGGATATATCTCTTTATTATACTCCTCTTTGCCATGTAAGTAACTTGGGAATGGAGCATGTGACTGGTTACAGACAATCCCACTCTCATCTGCAGCCTTTCTAAGTTCCGATACATATGTTTCAAAATTATCGCCGGCTATAGGATGATCATCTTGACCAATACCAAACATTGAAAAATCATAGCAATCATAACCAATTTCGGCTAGTTTGCGTATAGCACCTTCTTCGCCGTATATCCTTGCCATTGTTGATGTTTGAGTAGAAATCTTCATCTTTATTCACTCACCTTTACTATGCCTGTTCAAAGGCATGATTTATATATTATTTAGAATTTTCTATTCTAATATGGCATGTATATTGGCTGATTCCGAAGCTTTTATGGTGATGTTTTCTCCCGAAACATTCTCTAGTTTGCTCCCTTGTTCTTGGGCAAATACATCTCCTACATTATATACTGCTCCCCCATCGTCTGATCTACCAGTATCTATAGAAATATCTTTAAATTTTATATTTTTTAACTTGGTATTCTTGGCTTTAAGGGCTAATGGTCCTATAGTCACTGCTATACCCGGGTTTGCATTTACTAATATATTTATATTTTCGAATGTCAGGTTTTCGATATAGGCTCCATCTAATTCGTTAAATATGCCAACTTCCTTTTTCTTATCTCTATCAACACGCTTGCTATTTATAGTGAAATTTATATTCTTTATACTATGTCCATTACCTATTATGTCTCCCTTGAAGGTATCTGCCATTGCCACTGATACCCCTTGAAAGTCTAAGTCATTTAAGATATTATATCCATCTATGGGATTCCCTGCTTTATCTACCCCAGAAAACCATACCTTGCCACCTGATTTTAATTGATCTACATTGCTAATCTGTGCATAGCTTCCCTCAGAGTATTTTAGATATACCACTCTGTTGGCTGTATTTTCTATATAGCTATTTATATATTCATCATATATTTCATCTTTCCTCTTTCGAATCTTTTTACGGGCCGCTTCATCTTCAACTATTTCATAGCCAAGTTTATTTATATATAAATCTGAGGTATCCAATTCTGACTCTAAATCTTCTTCGGAAGGACCTTCATACTTCACTTTCTTTATATAGTTGGGAAACTCATCATAAAGCATTGCATATATATAGCTATTATCTATAATTAAATCTTGATGCTCATACCCTGAAAAATCATATGGCGTAGTAAGGGCTTCATCTTCATAATACCCCTCAAAGCTGTGCCCTTCCTTGGCAATTAGATTTTCTACCGCAGCAGACAATGGCTGTATGGCAGAATCTTTAGTAATATTCTTAGAGAACATGACCTCGCCAGTGATAGCATCTACATAGTCTACCCTAGCCTGAGGAACCCACCTTGCGTAGAGGGTCATATCTTCTTGGACTCTGTCTTCGTCAAAATCCCATCTATCTTCCGCTTTAAAGGAATACCCTGTAACTTCTCCGCTAGAGTCTTTTATCTCCTCTTTATCAGTATACCATCCTGCTAAAACATACTCGTCTTTAACCGGCTCTATTAACATGTTTGTAGTACCGGATGGCTTAAAAAGATAGGAATTGG
>JAAZLT010000270.1 GCA_012799205.1 Clostridiales bacterium | reverse complement strand
CTAAAGATTTCATTGCGCTACTTATTGTACGCTTTACGCCTCTGACAACTGTTATAGTCCTATCTAATTCTCTACTACTTTTTATTGCATCTTTCCGGTCCTTTTCTAATTGCCTAAACCTTAAAGCTAATTGGCTATTTGAATTTAAAAGCGACTCTTCTCTTTTTCTAATCTCAGCATCATAGTTTCTTTCAATATCTCTTAGTTTAGAAACCTTCGCATCTAGTTCATCTCTTTTTTTATATAGATCCTCTATTTTCTCATTTTTTCTATCATACTCTTTCTTATAAGACTCGGTTTTTTCATCTGCCTTATCAAGTCTTTTATAGTATTGGCCGGTAAGCCTAAGTAGCATTGTAGAGAAAGAACCTCGCTCTAGATCTTTTACTTTCGCCACACTTTCCTCATATCTATTTTTTAAACGATTTATATTATTATGAGTTTTAGTTATATTATCTCTAATGTCCATTAGTTCTTTCTCTAATCTTGCCAGCGTAGATAATTGATCCCTCATGTCCTTTAGATTTCTAGTTGTTTCAGATGTTCCCAATTTCATTCACTCCTTTCCATTATTACAGAATAAGTATCATCTAGCTCATCTACGCCAATCAAAAGGCAATAATTCTTTAATAGTCATAATAATTTCCCCTGATACCATTACCTCAGTATTTATATTTTCATCATGGAGCTGACTAATAAATTCACGACATCGACCGCAAGGGGGCATTATTCTTCCATCCCAGTCTACGGCAATCATTTTTAATATCTGGTTTTCACCAGCCGTAATCATGGCTGCCGCAGCAGCATGTTCAGCACAAAACCCCATAGAACAGGCTGTATCAATGCATACACCTACATATATGTTTTTATCTTTGGTTAATATGGCAGCACCCACACCGCCGGATTCTGCATAATCAGATAGTTGCCATGGATTTAAAACTGACTTGGCTCTTTCATATAATTTATTAAAATCCATTATGACTTCTCCTTTAGACCAAATTTCAAGCTGCTTAATGATATTTTATAGCTTTCCTATTATCCAATCGGCTACCATATCCTTAGCTATCCCATCCAATTTATTGCCATTTAAAATGATATCTGCATATATGCTCGACCTTAGTACAAACTGTTTCTCTCTGTGTTTGGCATAGTTTAAATAGTAATCTGCTATTTGCTCCATGGTCCAACCCATAGACACTATATTTCTTTTTATTCGCCTATACATTCTTTCATCGCTATCTAGCTCTATAAATATTTTAAGATCTAGTCTTTCCCGTATTTCCTTGAAGTACAAGATCATAAGTCCTTCTACAAGCACTACATCTGACGCATCCTCATCCAATATCTTATTAAAATCTGCCATGAACCTATCTATATCCAGGCAATCTGGATGGTTAAAGTCATCATCCTCTTCTCCTGTAAGAGGCGAGACCATCTTTGGGAGAGGTTTCTTAAAATATTTGTCCGTCGTTAATACTTCAACCTTATATTCATTTAATTCATCGGCTAATAAATTGCAAAATGTTGTCTTGCCGCTTGCTGAGCCCCCAGAAATGCCTACTATAATTGGCTTCATATTTATTTCCCCCTATACTAGCTTTTTTACGTATCTATCTTATCTTTATGTCTTTCTGCCTGCTCTCTTTTTGAAAACACACAACCACAGTAGTCTTGTCTATATAAATTATATTTTTTGGATAGCTCTATAGATCTTTTATAGCCATCATTTTTCTTAAAATCCGATTGTAGAAAGGGAATATCATATTTCTTGCCAAGTCTCTTTCCTATTTCATTTATTATATTCGCATCCTTTAAGGGACTTATGGTAAGAGTCGTAGTAAAATAGTCAAAGTCAAACTCTTTTGCATATCTGGCGACTCTATCTAATCTTAACTCAAAGCACCGGTGACAGCGCCGACTCCTCTCCCCCATATGCTCATACCCCTTGACAGCTTCATAGAATGCATCGCTTTCATGCCCTGTTCCAATAACTCTATAGTCAAGACCCATATCCTTCACTAACCTTACCTGCTCTTTTAGCCTTTTATTATATTCATTCTCTGGATAGATATTGGGATTGAAAAAATAGACCTCTATATCAAAATATTCGTACAAAAATTCAAGCACATATGAGCTACAAGGGGCGCAGCAGCTATGAAGTAGTAACCTTGGCCTCTCTTGCCTAGCTTTTATATTCTCTATCTCTTTTATCATAATTCTATGATAGTTGACATTTTGTGTTGCTGCCATAAAAGTATTAATTCTCCTTTAAATTCCTTTACATCTATTATATAATCTCTTCCGTCAGTATCCTCTATCTAGCCGCAATTTTATCATAAGTTGAAAACAGCTCCGGCTTTAATAGTACCCCATCCTCTTTTAGGGAATCTTGAATCTTTGAAATCTCAGGCTCATTGCCATCTAAAGCTAACATAGCAGCTGCGATTCCAGCAGCCTCTCCAGTTACTGCGCATGTGGGGATTACCCTAGTTAGGTCCCACCCACTCTTATCTGCACTACAGCATCTTCCCACAGCAAATAGGTTGGAGTTTTTTACACCTTTAATAGCTCTATAGGGAATGCTATAGCGAGGCCCCCTACGCTTCCAATTACCTATCATTCCAATTGCATCTTCAAACCATATACCTTCATGAGCATCTTCGCTAAATTCAAATGTGCCTGCAAGCCTTCTGGTCATTCTAAGACCATGAAAAGTAGGGATTAAAAGTGGATATATATCCTTATTCCCCTGGGCCCGAGATTTTAATACATGATCTAAAATCATCTTCCTTCCATCTATGCAGTGCTGGCTGATATCCTCTAGCTTTGTTCCAGAGTAGAGCCTGCTACCCTCTGGTATATTCCCATAAAGTGGATCGGTTAATCCATGTAATTTTAAATCCTTATCATCATAGGAAAAATACCAACCAGTACGTCTATTCTCACTATCGTCTATCGTCTTTTCGCCTGCTAAATAGCATATATCTGCATCGCCGGTGGCATCTATAAATGCATCCCCCATAACTTTCACTTGACCAGATTTTGCCTCTAGTATTACAGATGTAATTTTATCTTCATCCCTTACTACATTGGATACACGGGCATCATAAAATAGCCCTACCCCTTCAGATAGAAGAAGTTCTTCGGCTGCTATCATAAATGAGGCTGCATTGTATTGAAGCCTATAGCGCTCCTTCGCTCTTTCACCTTCAGTTGCATCCTCTCTAATCCAAGGTTTTGGTATTTCACCAGGCCCATATTTAATGGAAAGTTTTAGTAACTCTTCAGATATGCCTGCCGACATCTGAACGCCAGTGCCATCACAAAGTGGTAGATATATTACTATAAGGCCCAAAGTTGCAAGACCGCCTAAAGCGTATTCTTTTTCCAATATACATGTCTTAGCGCCCCCTCTTGCAGCCGCAAGAGCTGCAGCTATACCTGCAACTCCGCCACCACATACCACAACATCATATTTTAAAGTCTCCATCTTGCACCCCCAAGACTAATTATCTCCTTCGTTTCTTTCTAAAAAAAGATATCCCGCCGAAGCCACTTATTATTGCAATATAAAATCCGAAATCATAGCCCCAACCCTTATTAAAAACCTCATATACCCTTACATTCTTATCAAAGAATCCTAATATTAGGGAAATTGGTGCTATCCAGCCATGCCAAACCCCTGAAATAAATCCCGCCTTTTTTTCCTCTGTGTTAGAGCCATCACCTGGTACACATCCAGCTATTAACATGGCCATAGATAATACAAATAAACAAAGCATTACTAACTTTAACCTCTTATTCACTATAAGCCCTCCCAAATTTCTTCGTTAATCTCTCTTGCCACCTTCTACCGCTCTTAGAAACCTCTTTCTATTTTGCCTAACTTGCCTTTTAAGCTTCAAGCCATCTAACATATCAGGCCCAAAGAATAAAAAGAAATTTATAACGGATACTACCGCCGCCACTTTATACGGTATCGGCTGAGTTAATACAGAGTATCCTATAATTGCCCAGTTTAAATATGCTAGATATTTCATCTTTATTGGTAGTATGAAAAAAAGTAGAAGCTGATGATCTGGATACAAATGAGCAAATGCTAGAAAAAGCGACAGATTAATATATGTAGGTGTTGCTATCCCACCAGTTATAAATATGGCAATGGTGGTGCCCAGCATTCCTATAAAATAATATAGGTTAAATCTAAAGCTTCCCCATACAGCCTCTAAATTGGTACCTACCATATAGTAGAAATATAGAGTAAATATTATAAATAT
>JAAZLT010000031.1 GCA_012799205.1 Clostridiales bacterium | reverse complement strand
CTTGTTCCTAAAGTGTTTAGCCGCCATCAGCTTGCAAATGTACTCGGGTTTTATGGCATGCTAACTGGCACAATATCTACAGGTATGGCCCTTGTAAAGGCAGTGGACCCTAAGTTTCAATCGGATACTCCGGATAATTTAGTCATGGGTAGTGCCACTGCCATTGTATTTGGGTTTGTGCTACTTTTAATACTAAATGTGCCTGTAGTAGGATACCTTCAAAATAGACCCGAAATGTATATATATACATTCTTGGCGCTTATACTATATTTTGCAGCTTTAATGGGCATTTTATTATATAGGACAAATAAACAAAGTAGTGCTAAGGAATAAAGAATTTCATCTCTATCAAATAGGCGGGGATTCCAAAGACGATTGCTGCTATGGTATTGTAGACCGTAGACCAAAGAGCAGACTTTTTATCTATGGCTATAAGTGGAAATAGTGCATCCCCGTCTTGAGAGATGGCATTTGCAAGAAGTGCTGCAAAAGGTACCATGCCTCTAGTATATAATGTAACAAATATAATCTGCGGGCCACAACCTGGAATCATGCCTATTAAGGCGCCAACTAGCACCGCAATAAGCCCTGTTTGACTGAGAAACGAGGTCATAAGCGCCTCACCCTCAGCATAGCTCCCGCCACCTAGTACAAGTACGAATATCTCATAGACAAGATATGCTACAAAGACCCATGTAGCTATAAATGAGGTCTCCTGCGCATTGTGTATGATGGTCTCCTTTATATCCAGCGCCTTTAACTCAGCCTCTTCATGTGTATCATCTTGTATAAACTTTTTACTCATTATCATCATAAGAACCGACATGCCTACTCCTACTATGCTAAAAACTGTACCAAGGTTTGGGATAAATAGATTATCTATATCTATTTGAAATAGATCCATTATTGCAAGCACTAATCCAATGGCTATTATAACCCAATATACAGGGTAGAGCGAATGAGTGAACTTATAACCAAAGCTGTCCACATCTTGGTGGCCCTTTATGTCATGGTGTAGTATCATATCTATTTCATCACCCTCTTCATGGCCTATATGCTCTAATGTATCCTCAAAGGGGTGATCTAGCTCGCTATGTACAGACTTTAATCTGCTTTTGTCTTTAGTTCGACTTTTTATATCCTCATATAGATTCTGACCAATATTAAAATAATCTAGTATATAACCCACTATTATTGCAACTATAAATGAGAGTATACTTACATAAATATATTCCTTAGGCATAACTGACATCAACACAAATGCAGAATCGCCCATAGTTGCAATTAAAGTGGCCACCACTGTGCCAAAGCTTACAACGCCAGCGGGAAATAGTGGCATAACAAATATGGCACCTCCACATCCAGGAGTGAGACCAAGTAGTGCACCGATAAATGGTTGCGCTTTTTTCGATTTGCCTATACTCTCTACAAGCTTTCCAGCCTGCTTATAGTTTATATAGCCAAATATCATAAGGACTGCACCTACAAACACTGTTACGTCTATGAAAGCATTGTTTACACTTGATAGAAGAATATCTATGATTTCACCTATCAAAATACATTACCCCCTTCGAAGAAAACTGTTTATATATATTATACACATATATACCCCTTGGATGTGCAATTATTCATAAAAGATATAGAGATACTTTAAGAAGTGATATTGGATCGTCCCAATATCACTTCTTAACAAACTTAATACAGGATAAATTGTATGCAAGGTGGTGGAATAACACCTTTTTTTATGATGTTTGCGGCTAAGACACATGAATTGTTCTTATGTGACACCCCAATTCTTGGAATTTACATATGGAATATTGACACGTTCCAAAATAATTGCTATACTCTATGTACCACATTCCTATAGTGGAAAACATAAAACACAAGAAAAGAGGTAAATATATGAGAAAACATATAGCAAAGTTATCCATTCTTCTAGCTATAATAATAGCTTTATCAGCATTTGCTATTGGCTGTAGCCAAGAACCTTCGAAAGATGATGCTAAGCAAGGTGAAGATGCCAATAAGGTAGAAGATGATAAAAAAGATGATGAAAAAGATGATGCAAAGACTTCTGATGATGAATCTGAGGCTGGCGACCTTATACAGGGAACAGGCGAAGAGCTCATAATCTATACAAACTCTGGCTCTGATGGGCGAGGGGATTGGCTCAAGGAAAGAGCAGAGCAAGACGGCTTTAAGATAGAATATGTGGAAGCCGGCGCAGGTGAGATTGCAAATCGACTATTAGCAGAAAAGAATGCTCCTATAGCAGATGTGGTATTTGGTCTAAACACCATGACATATGAAACACTTAAACAGGAAGATTTACTAGTTCAATATGTTCCAAGTTGGAGCGATGAGGTAGATGAAGGGCTAAGTGACAAAGAAGGATACTATCACGCCATAGTCAAACAAGCAATACTTCTTGTATATAACTCAGACGTTTGGTCAGAGGAAGATGCTCCAACCGACTGGCTAGACCTAGGTAACAAAGAAGAGTTTAAGGGCAAATATGAAGCTAATGATAGTTTAGGTGGAGGTACTACAAGAACTGTACTATCTGGTATACTAGTTAGATACAAAGATCCAGAAGGAGAGCTTGGAATATCTCAAGAAGGTTGGGATGAAATAGAAAAATTCTATCAAAACGGTAGCACTAGACTAGAAGATACAGATCTATATGCCAGAATGGCAGATGAGAATGATGAAGTTGTTGCAGGACAGATTTGGTCCAGTGGAATTGAAGCAAGAGAAGAACAATATGGAGTAACATCTGGATATATGAATCCTGAAATTGGTGTACCGTTTGTAGTAGAGCAAGTTGCAATTATAAAAGACACTAAAAACCTTGAAGAGGCACAAAGATTTGTAGACTGGTTTGGCAGTGCACAAATTCAAGGCGAGTGGGCAGAGAAATTCTCTACTACTCCTGCTAACAATAATGCTTTAGATAAAGCCAACGAATTTGCCCGTTATATAGCAGAAACATTTAAGGCACAGGATATTGATTGGGCATTTGTAGCCGAAAATGTAGACGCTTGGATGGAGAAAATTGAACTAGAATATACACCTTAATATCTATTCTAGGTAGGAATATGGTAAAGCAGATTATCTCATGCCTATGAGGTGATCTGCTTTATAACCAATAGGGGGGAATATTATGATAGAATTAAATAATATAGAAGTAAAATTTGGGGATTTTGTTGCACTACAAAATGTGAATATAAGAATTAAAGAGGGAGAGTTTTTTACATTTCTCGGTCCATCCGGTTGTGGCAAGACAACTACATTAAGAGCTATAGCTGGGTTTGTACAGCCAAGTCAGGGTAGCGTAAGCGTTAGAGGGAGAGATATTACCAATATGGCGACTGAGAAGCGTAATATAGGCATGGTTTTCCAAAACTATGCATTATTTCCCACTTTAAATGTTTACGAAAATATAGCCTTTGGACTTAAGGTGCAAAAAAAAGACAAAGCGTCTATCGACAAAAGAGTGAGAGAAACAGCAGCTAAAGTAGAGTTATCTGAGGATCAGCTATCTAGAAATGTATCCGAACTTTCAGGGGGACAGCAGCAAAGAGTTGCAATAGCCAGGGCTTTAATAATGCAGCCTAGCATACTATGTCTAGACGAACCTCTATCAAATCTGGATGCTAAGCTACGTATACAGCTGAGAAATGAGCTAAAGAATTTACAAAAAGAATTTGGAATAACCACCATATATGTAACCCATGATCAGGAAGAGGCACTAACACTATCTGACCGTATAGCTGTATTTAACAAGGGAATTATAGAGCAGGTAGGCACACCACAGGAGATATATAATCAGTCGGCAACAGAATTTGTATGTAATTTTATTGGAGAAATCAATACTTTAAATAAAGAGTTTGTTCAAGAGATCATAAGACAGACAGGTCATAACCTATCTGCAGATAAACAAAGTTATGTAAGGATGGAGCGCGTAAATATAGACAGGGAAGATGATTCCGCATTCAAAACACAAGCCAAGGTAATTGATGTAGATTATCATGGGTTTTATATAGATTATAGCTTGCAAATAGGGGAACAACTTATTAGATCCAATGTAATCAACTATGGACAAGCCTTATACAATGTAGGTGACGAAGTGAGCGTCAGAATAGATCCCAAAGATATTATGCAATTTTGAGGTGAATATAATGAAAAAAGAGATAGGGATTCCAATTCGCGATAGGTTTGGAAAAGCATCTATTTTTTTATTCTTTGCATGGTTTATTATAGTGTGCCTAGTTATACCTAATGTAAACGTACTTTATAATACGTTTTTTGGTGATGGGCATTTTTCCATGGAACCTATAAACAAACTTTTATCTTCGGAAAAGGCCATGAGAAGTTTAAAAAATAGTTTTATATTAGCCCCCACACTATCTGTTACAGTGGGTTTTATAGGTCTTAGTTTAGTGCTTATTACAGAGTATTTTGATATAAAAGGTGCTAAAATACTAAGGCTAGGCTTTATGTCCACCTTAGTATATGGGGGAATAATTTTAGTATCAGGTTATAAGTTTATATATGGACAAAATGGCTATTTAACGAACTTTCTAGCCAGGTTTTTTCCAAATATGAACACCAATTGGTTTGAAGGCTATTGGGCAGTGTTATTTGTTATGACATTTGCATGTACTTCAAATCACATTATATTTTTACGAAATGCAATTAGGCAAGTAGACTACCAAACTATTGAGGCTGCAAAGAATTTGGGTGCCAGTTCATTTACTGTTCTCGTGAGGGTGGTATTGCCAGTTTTAAGACCCTCTATGTATGCGGTGACAATACTCACCTTCCTTACAGGGCTATCTGCAACATCGGCACCTTTGCTGGTAGGTGGGCCTCAGTTTCAAACTATTACACCTATGATCCTTACATTCTCTAAGAGCCCATACTCTAGGGATTTGGCTGCCCTGCTATCTATTGTACTAGCAGCGGCGACTATTATACTGCTTGTGGTGATGACTAGAATAGAAAAACGGGGATATTATATGTCTATCTCTAAAGTGAAAACCAGGATAGAAAAGCAAAAAATCGATAATAGGTTTTTAAATATACTAATGCATATATATGCATATGTTTTGTTTTTAATATATACCATTCCAGTTATTCTTGTTATAATGTTTTCATTTACTGATGCAAAAACTATTGCCCAAAGAAAATTGAGTCTATCTAGTTTTACCCTTAGCAATTATACAAATCTTTTAACACAAACTAGCGGCTATAAGCCCTTTGCAGTAAGTATTATATATTCTGTATTAGCTGCATTTTTAGTTGGTGTTATTATTACATTTGCTAGCCGCTTAATTCATAAGTACAAAGGTAAGCTTGTTTCCATATTGGAATATTCGCTACTAATTCCTTGGATATTACCATCTACCTTAATTGCCATTGGACTTGTCATAACTTATGATACACAGCACTGGTATATGTTTAATAAGGTTCTTATAGGGACCTCATTTATAATGCTCTTAGCATATATAATTGTAAAACTACCCTTTACCCTTAGAATGACTAAAGCAGCATTTTTTGCACTAGATGATAATTTAGAGGATGCATCGAAGAATTTGGGAGCCAGTGGATTTTATACTTTCAGAAGGGTGCTACTGCCCATTATTATGCCATCAGTGTTGGCAATTTTTGCACTAAATTTTAATTCCTTGCTGAGCGACTATGATTTATCTGTATTCTTATATCATCCCATGTATCAGCCATTAGGTGTATATATAAAGTCGCTTACGGATTCTACTACAAATGCAGATAATACAGCATTGACATTTGTATATGCTGTAATCCTTATGATTATTTCCGCTACTGTATTATATCTAGTATATGGCAGAGGTAGTAAGGACGAAGCATAAAAAATAATATATACAAAATAATAGACGCCAGGAAAGGATGATTATATTATGTTAGTAGGACAAAGTAGGTACCAACATATAAATGAAATATTAAATGAGAGATTATCAAAATATTCTCCGTTAATAGCCGTGCACAGAGGCTCTCCAGGAGCTAATATTATTGAAAATACTATCCCTAGCTATCAAGCTGCCTTAGCCATGGGAGCTGATATGATAGAGATGGATGTAGTTAGCTCTACAGATGGGGTTTTGTATGCGTTTCATGATGGCAATGAATATAGGCTCCTTAGAGAGAAAGAAAATATAAAGACAATGTCATCTGAAGAGATTGATTCTCTAAGATATTATAATAATATAGGGCATAAGAGCAGCTATAAGGTAGAAAAGTTGGAGAATGTATTAATGTTTTTTAATAATGGGGAGCTATTTAATATAGATAGGGCTTGGGATATATTTCCCCAGCTAGTAGAGGTATTTGCCAAATATCCTGGATGGGAAAAGCAAGCATTATTAAAATCCCCTGTATCAAGGAGAGTGCTAGAGTTTTTGAGCTCACATCCTGTCAAATATATGTATATGCCTATTGTATACAGTCAGGCTGATATAGATTTAGTTCTATCCTATAAAGATGTTAACACTGTGGGGGTAGAGTTAATTGCAAAAAAGGATAGTGATGATTTTTACCAAGCAGAGACAATATCTAGAATAAAGGACATGAATCTATTTGCCTGGGGCAATGCAATTACCTTAGATGATAAGACTCCTCTATTTGGTAACCTAGATGACGATATATCCATTACAGATGATCCAAGTAAAGGCTGGGGGAAAATGATGGAAAAGGGTATTGATATAATCCAAACGGATTGGCCAGCAATTTTGCATAAATATAGAGCCCAATATTAAATTGACAATAGATGATAATCCGAATAATATAGTATTAAAGGGTGATGAATAAACTATAAATTATAGTATATTCATCACTTTCATATAAAGAGACAGTTTAGAGTTAGGGTGATGTTATGCCAACTATTAAAGATATAGCTAGGGAAGCCGGTGTATCTCATGGCACTGTTTCTAACGTATTGAATAAGACGGGGAAGGTTAGTGTAGAGAAAATTAAGCTGGTAGAGGCAGCCGCAAAAAAACTAGGGTATACTTATAATTTGCAGGCCAGATTACTCCGTCAGGGGGTAAAAAACCATATTGCTATAGTCCTTCCCACCATGCTCATGGATTGTTATCGTGATCTATATGATAGCCTAAACAGGGCCCTATTTCATGAGGGTTTTGATGTGATGCTATATACAACAGAGGATATACCAAGCCATGAAGAAAGGGTGCTAGATAGGATTCCACTATCTAGTACTAGTCTTATTATTGCCATTTCATGTAGTAGCAGGGCATTTATGAATATAGATCTACCTTGTCCTGTAATCCTAGTAAATAGGCCAGTGAAAAACAAATTTAACGAGACATCTTTTATATCCTTTGATTTCAAAAAGGCCGGCAGTGATATAGCAAATTATATTAAGATCAATAAATATAAAAAGGTTGCATTCTTTTCAGGTGTTCATGATATTGAAGATAATATATTATTTATGGAAGGGCTGAATAAGGGGCTAGAAAATAGTGGGGTTTCTATCCAACATTTTAGCTCCGACATAGGCTTAGCCATGAACAAAGCCTTTAGTATAGTGCGTAATATACAAAACTTCGATATAGTTGTAACCTCTAATAGGCTTAGAGCAGAGGCAATAGCCACGGCAGCCCGATTTTTGAAGCTAGATAGAGAACCTGCAATTATTACAATTGCTCCCTACAAGGCTTTTTCCGATAGTCGGTATATAACTTATGAACTAGACTATAAATATATGGGCTCTGTTATTGCCCAAAAAGCACTAACCTATATAAGAGAGGGAGAGACCATAAAGGGAGATATAATCCTTGATAATACAGGATTTAGATTTAAATTTCCTAATATTAAAAGGCGGCCCAATAGGAGTTTATCTCTTTTGACACTACTTTCGCCACTATCTTCTGCATTGCAAAAATTAGCATCTAGTTTTTATGATCTAACAGGGATAAGCTTAGATATAACGGCCTTAAGCTATGGAGATCTATACTCTCATATAAATAGGTTAAACGGTAGTTTTAATCATGACCTAATTAGGATGGACGTAGCATGGTTTATAGATAAGGCCAGAGAGGTTTATAGGCCTTTAGATAGTAAGGCTCTGCCCAGGGATATATATAAAAACCTTTTCATGGATAGTCATCATTTTTACACCCAGGTGGATGATATTCCCTATGCACTGCCCTTTGACCCAAGTGTGCAAATTTTGCTCTATAGGAAGGATCTGTTTGAAGATGCTACCTTGCAAAGAGCCTATTATGAGATGTATAAAGAACCACTAAAGGTGCCTAAAAATTTCAGTCAATATAATAAAGTGGCCAAATTCTTTACTCGTGCCGAAAACCCTCTATCGCCTGTGGAATATGGCACAGCCACCACCTCAGGCTCTGCACAGGTAGCAGCTTGCGACTTTCTTCCAAGGATGCTATATGAACTGAGGAAAGCTAAGGCAGGAAAGCTAATTAGCCTAAGGTCTAGGCCTGTACTAAGGGCTCTTAAAGGGTATTTGGATCTGCTATCATATACTGATCCACAGAGTAATATATGGTGGGCAGATTCTATACAGCATTTTTCTGAGGGGAATTGCGCTATGCTCATTACTTTTTCTAATCATGCCCCACAGATAATAGATAGTAAACATTCAAGTATAGTAGGTCAGGTTGGCGCTTCGGTTGTGCCAGGAGGCACCCCTTTATTGGGAGGCGGCATTGTAGGTATTTCGAAGCATACACAAAAGATGGAAGAATGCTATCAGTTTTTTAATTGGTATTATAATAGTGAGGTTGCATCTTTGGTAGCAACGCTTGGGGGTTCCTCGCCCCATATTAATGTATTTAACGATATAGAAATTATAACACAATTTCCCTGGTTAGAGACGACAAAAGAAAGTTTTAAATTAGGTGTGCGAAACTATAACGAATTCTTCGACTATGAAATGAGTATAGAGGAGATAGAATATATTATAGGCATTGCAGTGCTAAGGGCAATGGACTCTACTGTCAGCGCTAGGGATGCACTTGATTATGCTCAGCGGCTTCATGAAGGAATGACTAGAAAAACAATGTGAATGTGGGAAAAGCATATATTTAGATATAAATCGGGAAGATATCATAGAAAATGTATCCTAAATCTGCTATCATTAACATTAGATTAATACATGTCTAATAGCTTTTAATATAAATGATGAGAGAAGGGGTAATAATGTATATAAGTAAGCTATTTGATAAAAAGAAAGTAGTATTTTCATTTGAAATCTTCCCGCCTAGACCTACCTCACCAATATCTACAATATATAAAACGCTAGAAGATTTAAAAGATTTGAGCCCCAACTACATAAGCGTGACCTATGGCGCTGGAGGAAGTTTAAGTGACAATAGAACATGTGAGCTATCATCTTTAGTAAAAAGCAGATACAAAATTGAATCCTTGGCCCACCTTACCTGTATAGGTTCTACTAAACCTGCCATAGATGCCATATTAAATGAATTAGATAAAGGGAATATAAAAAATATATTAGCCCTTAGAGGAGACATCCCAAAAGATAGCAATATCGTAGGAGAGTTTCAATATGCATATGAGCTTATAGAATACATAAAACAGAAGAATAACTTTGGTATTGCTGCAGCTTGCTATCCGGAAGGACATATAGATAGCAGTAGTTTGGAAGCTGATATAGATGCACTTAAAATAAAGGTAGATAGCGGAAGCGATTATCTCATATCCCAACTTTTCTTTGATAATAATTATTTCTATAATTTCCTAGATCTCACAGTAAAAAAAGGCATAGACGTGCCCATACAGGCTGGCATAATGCCAGTGGCAAATAAAAGGCAGATCCAAAGGATAGTATCTCTTTGTGGAGCCACTGTTCCTGAAAAGTTTAGAAAAATATTAGATAGGTATGAACACGACAAAGATGCACTACAAGAGGCAGGCATAGCTTACGCTACAGAGCAGATCATAGACTTAATCTCATCAGGAGTGAGAGGCATACATCTATATACCATGAATAATCCGTATATAGCTAGAAAGATTACAGAGAATATAGGCAAAATTGTAGAATTTATCAATAAAGATGAAAAAAGCTAGAAAGGACTTTTATATATGGATATAAAGAGCATATTATGTAAAGAAATTTTAATATTTGATGGTGCTATGGGAACAGTGCTACAAAATAGAGGGCTAGGCCCTGGACAGATTCCAGAAAGCCTAAATATAACTACCCCAGAGACAATTATACAGATTCATAGAGAGTACCTAGATGCAGGGGCAAGGGTCCTGACTACAAACACGTTCGGCGCCAATGAAATTAAGCTAGAAAGCTCTGAGTTTACAGTAGAGGAGATTATTGAGACGGGGATACAAAATGCTAGAAAAGCCATATCACAAAGGCATGCCTTCGTATGCTTAGATATAGGGCCTATAGGCCAGCTTTTAGAGCCTATGGGAAGCTTAACCTTTGAAGCAGCCTATGAAATATTCAAAAGACAGATATTAGCCGGAGTAAAAAGCGGAGCAGATTTAATCCTAATAGAGACTATGACAGATCTATACGAGGCCAAGGCAGCTATTTTAGCAGCGAAGGAAAACTCAAAACTTCCAGTATTTTGCACCATGAGCTTTGAAGAAAATCTAAGGACATTTACAGGCTGTGGTGTAGACTCTATGGTAATGGTGCTTCAGGGGCTTGGAGTAGATGCTTTAGGCATAAACTGCTCTTTAGGGCCAAAAGAGATGGAGCCAGCTTTAAATAGAGTGTTAGAGCTGGCCAAAGTGTCCGTAATGGTGCAACCAAATGCAGGGTTGCCTATTGTAAGGGATGGAATTACATATTATGATTTTCCCCCGGAAAAGTTTGCAGGCTATATTACTAGATTTGTACAAAACGGAGTAAAAATAGTGGGAGGGTGTTGTGGCACTGATAAAAATCATATTAATAGCCTATATAAAAGCATAAAAGACATTAAACCGGTAAAGAGAGAGCCTATTAATATATATGGAGTATGTACACCTAATAACCCTGTGTTTATAGATGGGGTAAAGGTAATAGGAGAGAGGATAAATCCTACAGGTAAAAAGGATCTACAAAAGGCACTTAAATCTGAAGATTTAGATTATGTCATAGATGAAGCAATAGATCAGGTAGAGGCTGGTGCTGATATACTTGATATAAATATTGGCCTGCCTAAATTAAACGAAGAAGAACTTATGGTAAAGATAATAAAGAAAATTCAATCCGTGTTAAATGTGCCCCTTCAGATAGATTCAAAGGATATTAAAGCCATAGAAAGTGGCCTGAGAGTCTATAATGGAAAGGCCATTGTAAACTCTGTAACCGGAGAGGATAAAAGCCTTGATACAATCCTTCCCATAGCAAGAAAATATGGGGCTGCAGTAATTGGACTTACAATGGACGAGGATGGCATACCAGATAGTGCTGAAGACAGGCTTAAGATAGCTACAAAAATTATAAAAAGGGCTAAAGAATTCGGCATAGCCAAAGAAGATATATATATAGATTGTCTAACTCTTACAGCTGCTGCCCAGCAAAAAGGTGTTAAAGAAACCTTAAAAGCTCTTAAACTTGTAAAGAAAGAGCTTGGTGTTAAGACTACATTAGGTGTGTCTAATATATCTTTTGGGCTTCCAAATAGATCCCTTTTAAATAAGACATTTTTAGTCTCAAGCCTGACAGCTGGCCTTGACATGCCTATAATAGATCCACTATCCAAGGAGATGATGGATACTCTCAGGGCTTATAAAGTTTTATGGAATGAAGATACAGGGGCAGACGAGTATATAAAATGTTATGCAGATATAGATGAAAAGCTATCAAAACCTAAAAAAAAGATTAGAGATGTGTTATGTGAAAAAAGTCTATGTAAAGCAATAATAGATGGCAGTAGAGATGAGGCAAAGGATATAGCCAAAAGGCTAATGACCACAAAACCACCACTTAAAATAATAGATGAGGATATAATCCCTGCTTTGGACGTGGTAGGCGAAAAATATGAGACAGGGGAAGTATTCTTACCTCAGCTTATACAATCGGCGGAGACGGTGAAAGAGGCTTTTCAAGTTATCAAAGATGCATTAGGTGAGAGCCCAACTCAGCAGATTACAAGGAGGAAGATATTGCTTGCTACAGTAGAAGGGGATATGCATGATATAGGCAAGAACATAGTAAAGGTGCTACTAGAGAGCTATGGATTTGATGTTTTGGATCTAGGCAAAGATGTTAAGGTGGAAACCGTAGTAGAGAAAACCCTGGAAAATGATATAGAATTAGTTGGACTAAGTGCCCTTATGACAACGACGGTGCGAAATATGGAAAGGACCATAGATGCGCTGAAGGCAGAAAAACCAGGATGCAAAATAATGGTTGGTGGTGCACCTTTAACAGAGGAATATGCAAAATCTATAGGCGCAGACTTTTATGCAAAAGATGCTCAGGGAGCAGTTACAATTGCAAGAAAGGTTATATTATAGCTGCGCTTTGACCTGCCACAAAGCCTGAGGACCAGGCCCATTGAAGGTTAAACCCACCGCATAGACCATCTATGTCCATAATCTCACCGGCAAAATAAAGCCCTTTCACAAGTCTTGATTCCATGGTGCTTGGATCTATATCTTTTGTATCTATACCGCCGGCGGTTATCTGTGCATGTTGCCAGCCTAGAGTTCCCCTTACTTTAAATTGCCAATTTTGGAGTATGTGTACTATTTTCTCTCTTTCAGCTGCAGACAGGTCAGATACCGGACGGGTTATATTATCTATATTAGCCTCCATTAAAACTACAGGAATAAGTCGTTTATTTATAAGGCCTACTAGGCTAAATTCTATGGATTTATTTGGATTATTGGAAAATTTCATTATAAGGATATCCCTTAGCCTTTCTTTAGACAATTCATCTATAATGGAGATCTTAATATAGGGCTTATGCCCCTTTTCCAATAATTCCCTCGCTTTTCGGCTTATCTGCAGAATCGGTGGGCCAGATATGCCATAGTTTGTAAAAAGTATATCTCCCCTATCTACCGCTATACTTTTTCCTTTGTGTAATAACTCACAGCTGCCTACGAACTTGACCCCTTGTATCCTTTTAAAAAACGAACCTTCTAGCTTTATTTGCACTAGCCCTGGAAAGAGGTTTGTAATTTTGTGACCAAAGCTTTCAGCAAATTTATACCCATCGCCCGTAGAACCAGAGGCAGGCATGGCCTTGCCACCGGTGGCCAATATCACTCTATCACAATCTAAGCTGGAACCATTAGCGAGGATTACTTTAAAGCCATTATTTATTGTTATTATATTTTTGACTTCCGCGTCGCATTTTATATCTATTCCTAGATTATTTAACTCATATAATAAAACATCCAGTATGCTAGATGCTTGATCGGACATAGGAAATACTTTCCCCATATCTTCTATCTTATGAGAGATGCCCAGCCTTTCAAAAAAGTCTATAGCCCTATAGACATCAAACTGGGACAGTGCACTATAGGCAAATTTAGGGTTAGCTCCATTATAATGAGAGATATCCGTATTTATATTTGTAAAATTACATCTTCCGTTTCCTGTGGCAAGTATTTTTTTGCCTACTCTATTATTCTTTTCAAGTATAGTCACCTTTGCGCCGAGTCGCCGTGATGTAATTGCAGCAACCATACCAGATGCGCCGCCGCCTATAACTATTATATATGGTTTATCTATAGATTTATCCAAGTGTCAGTCACTCCAACTAAATTATTTTAAAGCACAATGTGATGCATATATAAATACAAACTAGATAAATTGTATCTCGTTAGCAATATATATTATATCACAATATCTATTATCTTTATAAAAATAGGATTAAAATTTGATATATGTCAAAGACTATATACTGAAGATTTACTATAATATTATATGCTCAGGAGGTTGACTAAAAATTATGTTGACAAATGTTTTATATATGCTATCATGATTGTATCAAAATCCGATTTATGCGGAGAATAGATTTTATAATCACATGACTGGCGGAAATGGAATTAACCATAAGGAAGTGTGATTTTATCATATGCCGACCGCCTGGGCGAAGAAAGTCCGGGGGGTCTGTATTTTTGGGCAATATTTATAAAAAGAGAAGGAGGTTTTACCATGCATAGACATTGGAAGGGATTTAAAGCTGGCAACTGGACAGAAGACATAGATGTAAGAGATTTTATACAAAAAAATTATAGTCTCTATGAGGGAGATGAAAACTTTCTAGAGGGTATTTCATCTAGAACCCAGAAGGTGTGGAATGTATGTACAGACCTTCTGGATGAAGAACTAAAAAAAGGTGTCTTAGATATAGATGTGGATACTATATCTGGCATAGATAATTTTAAGCCAGGATATATAGATAAAGAAAATGAGACAATTGTTGGGCTTCAGACAGATGCACCACTTAAGCGAATGATAAATCCCTATGGTGGTATAAGAATGGTAGAGAGTTCACTTAAGGCTTATGGCTATGAGCTTAGTGAGGAGAATGCTAGGATATTTCATGAATATAGAAAGACCCATAATCAAGGGGTATTCGATGCATATACAGAGGAGATGCGAATAGCTAGAAGGTCGGGACTTATAACAGGCCTGCCTGATGGCTATGGCAGAGGCAGAATAATAGGTGATTTTAGAAGGGTGCCTCTATATGGAACAAAGATCTTAAGACAGGAGAAGGCAAAAGATCTAGCAAATTTAATAGGGCCTATGAACGATGATCTTATTAGACTCAGAGAAGAGGTCAACGATCAGATAAGGGCCCTTGAGAGAATGGAAAATATGGCGAAATCCTATGGATTTGATATAAAAGATCCGGCAAAGGATGCTAAGGAAGCTGTGCAGTTTCTATATTTTGCCTATCTAGCTGGCATTAAAGAAAATAATGGTGCGGCAATGTCTCTTGGTAGAACTAGCACATTTATAGATATATATATTGAAAGAGATTTGCAAAAAGGCATTATAACAGAAGAAGAGGCACAAGAACTTATAGATCAATTTGTCATAAAGCTAAGGCTAGTAAGGCATCTTAGAACACCAGAATATGACGAGCTATTTGCAGGGGATCCAACTTGGGTAACAGAGGCTATAGGTGGAATAGGTATAGATGGCAGACCCCTTGTAACAAGGACCTCTTTTAGATTTTTGCATACTCTATATAATCTGGGGCCGGCGCCGGAGCCGAATATGACTGTTCTATGGTCAGAGCAGCTACCAGAAAACTTCAAAAAATATTGTGCAAAGGTGTCTATAGATACAGCCTCCATACAATATGAAAACGATAATGTGATGAGGCCAATATTTGGAGATGACTATGGCATAGCATGCTGTGTATCTGCCATGACCTTGGGTAAGCAAAAACAGTTTTTCGGCGCCAGATGTAATATAGCAAAAGCACTTTTATATGCTATAAATGGTGGTGTAGATGAGATAAGTGGGATTAAAGTTGTGCCTGGGGTCAAAAGCATTGATTCAGATGTTTTAGACTATGACCAAGTTCTAGAAAATTATATAAAAGTTTTGGGATATGTGGCGGGACTTTATGTAAACACCATGAACACAATACATTATATGCATGATAAATATGCCTACGAGGCAGGCCTTATGGCGCTACATGATACAGATGTACAAAGGCTTATGGCCTTTGGCGTGGCAGGACTTTCAGTTGTAGCAGATTCTTTAAGCGCAATAAAACATGCCAAGGTAAAACCAATGAGAAAAGACGGCATAGCTATGGATTTTGAAATAGAAGGGGATTTTCCCAAGTTTGGAAATGATGATGATAGAGTAGACGAAATAGCAGTAAAGGTTTTAGAACGATTTATGGGGGAACTTAAAAAGCATAAGACCTATAGAGATGCAAAACATACGCTATCCGTTCTAACTATAACATCTAATGTGGTCTATGGTAAAAAGACAGGTTCCACCCCAGATGGCAGAAAGGCTGGCGAACCTTTTGCACCAGGTGCCAATCCAATGCATGGAAGGGATGAAAATGGTGCATTAGCATCGCTTAATTCTGTTTCGAAGCTGCCTTATGCAGATGTGTGTGAAGATGGGGTATCCAACACATTTTCCATAGTGCCAGATGCCTTAGGCGCAGATAAGGATTCTAGGATTAAAAATCTATGTGCAGTGTTAGATGGATACTTCTTGCAAGGTTCGCATCATCTAAATGTGAACGTAATGGATAAAGCTACTTTATTAGATGCTATGGATCATCCAGAGAAATATCCTACACTTACAATAAGGGTATCAGGCTATGCAGTAAAGTTTAATAGATTAACTAGAGAACAACAAATGGAAGTTATTAAAAGAACATTCCATGAATCTATATAAAGCAAAAGTATTCATTGTTTGACTATTGTAGAGGTTTAACAAAAATATAAATAGGAGGGATTACTATGAAGGGCAATGTTCACTCGATAGAGAGTATGGGCCTTAGGGATGGGCCCGGCATAAGATTTGTAGTGTTTTTGCAAGGCTGTAGCTTAAGATGCCTATATTGTCACAACCCAGATACTTGGGCATTAGATGGCGGTGATAGCTATTCTTCTCGGGAACTTGTCAAAAAGGCGCTTAAGTTTAAGCCCTATTTTGACAGTTCCGGCGGTGGTGTTACATGCTCTGGTGGTGAACCCCTCTTACAGCCGGAATTTTTGATAGACTTTTTAAAGCGCTGCAAAGAAA
Organism: Clostridiales bacterium; assembly: GCA_012799205.1. GTDB lineage: Bacteria > Bacillota > Clostridia > Caldicoprobacterales > Xylanivirgaceae > JAAZLT01. Next base: position 8,498 of record JAAZLT010000031.1, on the reverse strand, counting down.
ATGGAATTCATACGGCCCTAGATACATCTGGTTATGGTGTAGGTAGATATGAGGAGATTCTGGAGTATACAGATCTTGTACTTCTAGATGTGAAGCATATTACGGAGGCTGGATACGAAAAGGTTACAGGTAGAACTGTAAAGGAGTTTATGAAATTTGTATCAGTGTTGAAAGACACAGACAAACCTATATGGATTAGACATGTAGTAGTGCCTGGGCTGACGGATAAAGACGGTCATATAAGGAGTATAAAAAGGTTTATAAGACAGTTTAAAAACGTAGAAGAGGTGGAACTGCTCCCATATCATGTATTAGGGGTAGATAAATATAAAAACATGGGCATGACCTATAGATTAGACGGGGTAAAGCCCATGGACGAAAAAAGACTTGATAGGCTAAGACATATAATCAAATAACAAAAAGCCTCCATAAGACATTTATATGGAGGCTTTTTTTCTTTAAATATATCTATAAAGGTGTGCCTTATGATATAATGACTCATATTAGGTATTTTACAGATATATGGGGGTTTTAGCTTGAGACTAGTATCGTGGAATGTAAATGGACTGAGGGCTTGTGTGAAGAAGGGATTTTTAGATTATTTTGAAAGTATAGATGCAGATATGTTTTGTGTACAAGAGATTAAGCTTCAGGAAGGACAGATAGATTTAGAGCTAGATGGATATTATCAGTATTGGAACTATGCTGAGAAAAAAGGGTATTCCGGCACGGCTATATTTACTAAAGAGGAGCCAATATCTGTAGGCTATGGGGTACAGATAGAGGAGCATGATAAAGAGGGTAGGGTCATAACTTTAGAATTTGAAGATTTTTACCTTGTAAATGTCTATACTCCAAACTCGCAGCGTGGGCTTACAAGACTTGATTACAGGATGGAATGGGAAGATATGTTTAGAGAATACCTAGTTGGGCTAGACTCTAAAAAGCCTTTAATATTATGCGGCGATTTAAATGTTGCCCATAAGGAGATAGATCTTAAGAACCCTACTACAAATAGGAAAAATGCTGGCTTTACGGATGAAGAGCGCCAAAAGATGACAAGGCTCTTAGATTCAGGTTTTATAGATACATTTAGACACTTTTATCCAGATAAGGAAGAGTGTTATACCTGGTGGTCATATATGAGAAGAGCTAGAGAACGGAATATTGGGTGGAGGATAGACTATTTTATAGCATCTAAAAGACTAGAAGATAGGCTCACAGACTCTACCATACATTCCCAGGTAATGGGAAGCGATCATTGCCCGGTGATGCTTGAAGTCGATTAAGCTTAGAATTGGAGTTGATGACATATTCGAAAATTATATAGAGATTTAAAACCATATAGAGTATCCATAGTTATAGTATTTTTGCTGATATTTTTACAAGTTATATTTGAACTATATCTGCCAAGTCTTATGGCAGATATAGTAGACATAGGTATAGCCAATGCAGATACCCCTTATATTTTAAGAGTGGGGGCACTTATGCTACTGATGGCAGGACTTGCAACTATATTTGCCATTGTATCAAGCTTTTTATCGGCTAGGACCGCTTCAGGATTTGGTAGAGATCTGAGGAAGAAACTATTCACAAAGGTGACGGGATTTTCCCTAGAAGAATTTGATAAATTCGGCACTCCATCTCTTATTACTAGGAGCACCAATGATATAAATCAGATGCAACAGGTAGTTACAATGTCTTTAAGGATGATGTTAAGGGCACCATTTATGGCCATAGGTGGCATAATAATGGCAGTATCTAAAGATAAGAAGCTCTCTATTATAATAGTATTTATAATGCCCATAATAGCTCTTGCTATGTTTATAATCGGAAAAAAGGGTATGCCACTTTTTAAAATAATGCAAGAGAGAATAGATAATCTAAACCAGGTACTTAGAGAAAAACTCTCTGGTATACGGGTCATACGTGCATTTAATAGGGTTGAATATGAAAAAAAGCGCTTTGATGCTGCCAGCAGAGAGCTTAGTGATAATGCCATAAGGGTAAGTAGGATAATGGCTGCTGCAATGCCAATTATGATGTTACTGCTTAACTTTACTACCATAGCTATAATCTGGTTTGGGGGCGCAAGAATAGATAGTGGTAATATGCAGGTAGGCGATCTTATGGCGTTTATACAATATGTTATGCAGATAATGTTCTCGCTTATAATGTTTTCTATGATATTTATAATGCTACCTAGAGCATCAGCCTCTGCAGCTCGTATAAACGAGGTATTAGACTCTACTACGGCAATTAAAGATCCAAAAGAGCCAAAAAATGTGAAGACAAATGCAGGAAGTGTCGAATTTAAAGATGTGACATTTAGCTATCCAGGGGCAGAAGAGCCGGTGCTATCCAATATATCATTTAAGACAGAACCAGGAGATGTGACTGCCATAATAGGCGGCACAGGCTCTGGGAAATCTACCATAATAAATTTAGTACCAAGGTTTTATGATATAGACAGTGGGAGCATACTATTAGGCGGAGTGGATATTAGACAGATGCGCCAAAGTGATCTAAGGTCTAAAATTGGATTTGTATCCCAAAGGGCGGTACTTTTCAGTGGCACAATAAGGGATAATTTACAAGTTGGTAAAGAAGATGCTACAGATGATGAGATAATGCATGCTTTAAAAATCGCACAGGCATCAGATTTTGTCTTGAGAATGGAAGATGGACTAGATTCTATAGTAGCTCAAGGTGGGACCAACCTGTCGGGAGGCCAGAAACAAAGGCTTTCCATAGCAAGAGCACTTATTCGAAGGCCAGATTTATATATATTTGATGATAGCTTCTCTGCTTTAGATTTTAAGACAGATGCAAGGCTCAGGCTAGCGCTTAAAGAGGAAATAGAAGACTCTTCCATACTTATAATAGCACAACGTATAAGCACAGTTATGGATGCAGATAGGATAATTGTATTAAATAGAGGCAGAGTTGTAGGGATGGGAAGACACAGACAACTTCTAGAGACATGCGATGTCTATAGGGAGATTGCCTCATCCCAGCTTTCAGAGGAGGAATTGGCATGAGCAGACAAGAAAACAGATCCCAAAGACCCCAAAGGGGGGGTAGGGGCGGAGGGCCGCCTATGGGAAGACCAGTGGAAAAGGCTAAGGACTTTAAGGGGACCTTAAGACGGCTTTTAAAATATATTATGCCATTTAAGCTTTCCATTATAGCTGTCTTTATTATGACTATACTTAGCAATATATTTACAGTGGCAAGCCCAAAGATTATGGGTGGCGCAATAGATGAGCTATACGAGGGAAGCATAAGCAAAATTAAAGGAATAGGAGATATTAGCATAGATTTTAGCTATATCGCAAGGACGCTTGTAATACTGGGCTCTCTATATATAATCAGTGCATTTTTCACATATATACAACAGATCATAATGGCAAGCACTGCCCAAAAGACAGTATTGAGTATGCGAAAAGATATAGATGAAAAACTTGCTCGGTTGCCGCTTAAATTCTATGATAGTCATACTCACGGTGATATACTAAGTAGGGTCACAAATGATGTAGATAATGTAAGTAGTACGCTGCAGCAAAGCATTACTCAGCTTATCTCATCTCTCATAACTCTTGTAGGTGTGCTTATTATGATGCTTAGCATAAGCCCAACATTGACTCTCATAACCGTGCTCGTAGTTCCCCTATATATTATAGTAACTAAGGCGGTAGCATCAAGATCGCAAAAATTCTTTAAAGAACAACAACAAAGGCTAGGAGACCTAAATGGGCATATAGAGGAGATGTATACAGGCCATGAGATAGTAAAGGCATATGGACAAGAGAAAAGCTCTATAGCTGATTTTAGCAATATAAACGAAGATCTCTATGATGTTGGCTGGAAGGCCCAGTTTATATCAGGAATAATAATGCCCCTTATGGGGTTTATAGGGAATATAGGCTATATATTAGTGTCTGTAGCGGGTAGCATATTTGTGACAAGGGGCAGTATAAACTTAGGTAATATACAAGCCTTTATACAATATTCAAGACAGTTCGGTCAGCCTATTACACAAACAGCTAATATAGCCAATGTAATCCAGTCTACAATTGCCTCTGCGGAGAGGGTGTTTGAATTTTTAGATGAAGAGGAGGAAGTGCCGGATAGCCCAGATGCCAAGATAATAGAGTTTCCCAAGGGCGAGGTTAGATTTGAGGATGTAACGTTTGGCTATAGTGAAGATAAGATACTTATGGAGAATATGAATATAGAGATAAAGCCAGGGCAAACTGCTGCAATTGTGGGACCCACCGGCGCTGGAAAGACAACACTTGTAAACCTTTTGATGCGTTTTTATGATGTAAATTCAGGTAGGATAACTGTAGATGGTATAGATATAAAGGATATGAAGCGCAGTAATCTGCGCAGTATATTTGGCATGGTGCTACAGGATACATGGCTTTTTAATGGGACAATAGAAGAGAATATAGCCTATGGCCGTGAGAATGTTACATTTGATGAGGTTGTAAAGGCTGCAAAGGCGGCCCACGCAGATCATTTTATAAGGACTTTATCCGATGGTTATAATACGGTGCTTGACGAGGGAGGCTCTAATATATCCCAGGGGGAGAAACAGCTTCTTACCATAGCTAGAGCTATACTTGCAGACCCTTCCATACTAATATTTGATGAGGCCACCAGCAGTGTAGATACAAGGACGGAAATTTATATCCAAAAGGCCTTAGAGGCGCTTATGAAGGGGCGCACAAGTTTTGTAATAGCTCATAGGCTTTCTACTATTAGAGATGCAGACCTGATACTTGTGATGGATAATGGGGCGATAATAGAAAAAGGCAACCACCAAGAGCTGATTGCACAAAACGGCTTTTATACAGACCTTTATAATAGTCAGTTTCTAGGAATGATGCCCGGGGATACTGAGGGAATGAACGCCGATTTAGCCTAAATTATATTGCAGGACATTGCCAGAATATGTCGAATATGGCATATAAGGGTGTAAATGCTGTGGATATGGCCAAATATATAGATTATACCGGTGCATATAGAATAGTAACGGCCGAGGAGTTTGAAAGAAAGGGGTACCCTTCCATTTCTGTATATGATAGGCGGCTTCAATGTCTTCAGTGTGGAGAATATGTTGCATTTGTAAAAAGGGAGGGGAGGCATAGCTCCTATTTTAGGCATGGGAATATAAGGGAAGGTGACAGAGGATGTAGCCTGAGGGTCAAGTAGATTATAATATATTTATATATACTATTTGGTTCTATCCTCTTTTAAGAGATCTCTTATCTCAGTAAGCAGGATCTCCTCATTGGTAGGAGTAGGCTCCTCAGGCTCTTCAGGTTCTTCTTCTTTATGATGTCCCTTTAGCCTACTTAATGAACGGATAAATAGAAATATGGAAAACGATATGATAAGAAAATCTACAATAGATTGTAGGAACATACCATACATTATATTGGAGTCTCTAATTGGATATTGTAAATCCGAAAAGTCAATACCCCCCAGAAGAACCCCAAATAGCGGCATCAAAAGATCATTTACTAGAGATGTTACAATCTTTCCGAAGGCGCCACCTATTATAACACCTACTGCCATATCAAGTACATTACCCTTAATTGCAAAATTTTTGAAGTCACCCCAGATTTTCCTCATATAAAATACCCCCCAATTCTATATAAATTAAAAACCACATTATTCATAACGGCATAATTCATATTGTATACCTAATAGTTCCATATGGAAAGACATAATCCTTCTTTGTTTTAAATATGGATTTTAAATATATTCTGGTTTAATCACATATTAAGGGGTATAAATAATATATAATTATAATGGGGGAGGACAACACATGAGAATAATAGGCGATTTGATTCAAACCGGTGATTGGAAGGGCGAAAAGCATGTACCTGTAATACATCTGCCAGATAAGGTTGAGGCAGGGAAAGAATTTGACGTTAGAGTATCTATAGGCGATGCTATAGGACATCCTAATACTCTAGAGCATCATATTGCATGGTTTAAGGTGTTTTTTCATGCAGAGGGTAATAAATTCCCAGTAGAAGTTGCAACTTTTAATTTTGGAGCACATGGCGAGTATGATACTTATACGGAACCTGCAGGTTCGGCTACTATAAAGACGGATAAGCCAGGAGTTGTGTATGCAGTGAGCTATTGCAATATTCATGGACTATGGGGTAATATGGCAAAGGTAGACTTTTAATAGACTATAAAAGACATAGCCCATCTAATCATCAAAGATTATATGGGCTATATTTGCGATTGTTTATGCATTTTCAGATTGAAGTGCACTGCCTCGTAATTCCGCCATATGTCTTTGTATCTTGCTAGTTTCATTGCGATAAGTGAGGGTCTTTTCATTATTCGTCTTTATCTGTTCTCTCACTACATCCTTTAAATTACTTTATACCTTTTGGAACCCTATCTCTGTTAAAAATGAATTAGGGCTCACCTCATCTTGAACCAGATCGCTATTTACTGCTTTGTAGTGTACCAACCTTTTATCCCTATTTAGGATTACTTTTTCGTCTATACCTTTAGAATAGACAATTATCCCCTCATCAATATCAAATGAAGAGCCAGAATAGCTTCTCACTCTCAATCCTTTTTTATAGAGGGTGGGATATAATTCAAAGAGTATCTCAAGCATCTCTTTTACAGCTTCTTCTATTATATGCTCAAGCCTTCGAGAGGCGTCTTGTTTTTCTTCCTCAGTATGATGTAGCTTTCTAACGAGTAAACCTATATCTTCCATATTATCACCCCAAATGATATCTTTATTATATAATTATATACCTTAATAATAGTATACTTAATTTTGTATATTAATATTCTATAATGGCCAAAATGAAAAACAGTGCTACATTTTTTGTAGCACTGTAATATAAATTAAGAATTATTACGAAATTACTCTTCTTCGTCGACTAGGGGCACGTCTATTGCCTTAAGCGCATCAACAGCTACCTTTTTGACCTCTTCATCATCATCTTTTAAAGATACATGTCTTAGATGCTCAACTGCGAGGGCTTTTCCTTGAGTGCCTAAAGCCTTAGCTGCTAGAATTCTTATCTCAGGGTTTGGATCTCTTAAGGTGACAACTAAATAGTTAAAAGCTTCGTCAACGTCAAATTCGCCAAGGGCTGTGATAGCTGCCTTTCTAATTTCAGGTTTTGTATTATCAGCGGCCCTCAAAACATTGTTAATCTTTCCTTTTTGTGTCCATTTTTGAATTTTTTCTTCCGATATTCCGAACAATCCAAACATGATCAAACACCCTTTCATTGTTAATTTTTCTATGGATATAATTATAAAGGCTATCCACAAATAGAGACGAGAAAGCCAGAATGTAGTAGGGCAATATACTTATAGATATACTATGTCCTATAGAAATATATATGATAGCAAACACATATGTATATCCGTAGCTGACATTAAAGACAACTGTCAACATTATTTATGGGCAGTTGCAATATTCAGAATTATTATAATCTCTTTATTTAGTGTATTATTGAGAGTTGGAAAATGAGACTTTTTACATATTGCTTGGCAATATGTCTATCAGGTGTTTAAATAGCTTAGAAGTCACGATGCCAAACTGCCATGTTGCCTTTATCTAGCCAAAACCCCCTATTTATAGATAATATTGTTCTTCTACTACAAATATAAACCAAAATTGACCATTTGTCAACTACAAAAGAAAAAGAGACAATACCATAAATGGGACTGTCTCTACTTAATTTTATACTTAATCTTCATGAACTTCTGCGCCATCATCGGCCACATCAGCATCGCCTTCATCATCTTCTCCTATGACTTCTACATCAGCTGCATCGATATCCTCTGCATCTTCATCCTCTTCAATTTCTTCAACACGAGGTATGGCAACTGCAGCAACTTGGGTATCGTCGTCTTCGAGATATGTGATGCCTTCTGGTAGATCAAGATCGGCAAGGGTTATACTATCACCATCTTCTTTATCACCTACATTGATTTCGATACTCTCTGGAATAACATCAACTGTTCCTGTAAGAGAGATCTCATCTATATAGGTATGTAGAACTAGACCCTTAGGAATTAAATCTTCTGTACCTAAGAAGATAAATGGAACATCTATGCTAAGTTGTTCATCCAGGCTTACAAGCTGGATGTCTAGGTGTAAAAGGTCACGGCTGATTATCTCTCTAGCCACTTCTTTTACTATTCCAAGCTGCTCCTTTCCATCTAAAGAAACTCTAAGCCTTGCTCTTTCACCATGTATGCGTAGGGCATTCTCTACATCTGCCTTTTGGAATTTTACAGAGGTTGTCTCTATTTCCTTGCCATATAAAACGCCAGGGACAAAGCCTTCACGTCTTGATTTATAGCCCTTTTCTTCTCTTTTTAAAGCTTTTAAAGCATCCATCTATATTCCCTCCTTTTCACATAAAATATTGTGAATGCATTTTATTATATCATCTATAGACAAACTATGCTAGTATTTTTAATATTTT
>JAAZLT010000269.1 GCA_012799205.1 Clostridiales bacterium | reverse complement strand
TTATTCCTAACCTAGGTTTCCTCTTTATCTGTTTAAGACCCAGAGCCGCCAGAATTCTATTATCTCCTGAAAGGGGTACAATATCTGCAATGGTGCCTATAGCTATAAGATCTAGATATTCTTGCAGCGCATCTATGCCTCCCATGGCATGAATAATTTTTGAGGCCACCCCCACTCCCGCCAATTCCTCATAATAGGAGTTATCTGATCGCATAGGATTTACAACTGCAAAAGCCTTTGGAATATCTCCCTCTATATTATGATGGTCGGTTACTATAGTATCTATATTAAGTTCCCTAGCATATTCTATCTCAGCAAAGGAGGATATTCCGCAATCTACAGTTATTAAAAGTTTAGTGTCTTCATTTGCTATCTTCTCTATAGCATCCGTATTTAAACCATATCCCTCAGTGTATCTATGAGGGATATATACATCTACATGGGCATCTAGTTTCCTCAAATAAAGATATAGAATGGAAGATGCAGTGATTCCATCTACATCATAGTCACCATATATAGTGATATGTTCACAATTTTCAATGGCCTGTTTTATCCTTTTCACTGCTTTACCCATATCTGCAAGATCAAATGGATCCCTAAGATCTTGTATATCCGGATAGAGATATAAGCGCGCATCATCTACATCTTTTATACCTTTATTATATAAAAGCGTAGCTAATATCTGCGTAATGCCTAGTCCTCTGACTAATCTTAGAATTATCTTCCTATCGTAGTCTAAGACAGTATTTGTCGGTTTATATAATGCCATAATATACCTAACTCCCACTAATTTACGTAATACTAATTAGTTAATATGCGTTATTTTACCACTACCCTATCTGTCTCAGACCATATAGACCATAGAGGTCCTGTAATAAATATAGATGAATAGGTGCCAGCTACAAGTCCTATAATAATTGGAAGTGTGAATTCTTTTATAGATTCTACTCCTAATATATATACCATAGTAATTGTAAGTAGTGTAGTAAGCGAGGTATTTACAGTTCTTGATAGACTACTATTGACACTTTCGTCTACAATGGCCGGGTAGGTCTTTTTACTACCATATCGCTTTACATTTTCTCTTATTCTATCAAATATGACTATGGTATCGTTTATAGAATATCCTATTATAGTAAGGATAGCCGCTACAAAGGAGCTATTTACTTGCATCCTAAATATAGCTACAAACGAAAACATTATTAACATATCATGAATTAAAGCTACAATGGCTATGACGCCAGATCTAAGTTCAAACCTTATCCACACGTATATGAGTATTAAAACCCAGGATATTCCTATGGATTTAATGGCATTTAATGTCAATTCCCTGCCAATGGAGGGCCCTACCATCTCTATATTGACATCATCATCTGTAATCCCATATTTATCGCTAATATTAGCTATTAGACTTTCGGATAGTTCTTTATACTCCTCATCTGTTGGCATACGTATTATCACATCTTGATTGTTTTCTCCGGCATATGAAGCCTCTGCCTGGGCCCCAATGCTGTTTATTATATCCCTTACATCATCTATATCGTATTCTTGTCCAATGTTTATATATATAATAGCTCCACCTGCAAAATCGATACCGTAGTTTAGCCCATTTACAGTCATGGCCACTATACCCGAGATAATTATGACAAACGATAGAAGAATTGTATATCTAGATATCTTAGTAAATTTTATATTCATGTCAAGCCTCCCGTCTTACGCCATATAACCTTTTATTTTGCACATTCAATCTAACGATAATTCGCATTATCTGCCTTGTAAAAGCAATAGCCGTGAACATACTCAATATAACACCCATGACG
>JAAZLT010000268.1 GCA_012799205.1 Clostridiales bacterium | reverse complement strand
TATATGTATGATGGTATGGTAATAAATGCTCAAGACGATTGGACAATAAATAATGATGACTATGGCTTTGGCATGACATTTAGGGTAAACTTCGAAAAAGGGGCACTCATATACGATGCTGGTAAGCTAGTAGAATATCCTCATGGTGAAAAATCATTTGAACCAGAGATAGAAGAGGGCTCTGGATACTTTAGAGAGATAGAGTATTTCATCAATGCCATAAAAAATGATACTCCTATTGAAAGAGCAGATGTATATAGCACCATGGAGACCATTAGAATTGCTAATGCAGAGCAAGATTCAGCTGATAACCAAGGGGAGTTAGTAGAACTGTAAATTGGTCTAGCGGTGATAAGGTGTATAAATGATTCTAGTATAGGGTGGATTTTAATATATCCACCCTATATTTAACATATTTTATAATAAAAGGAGGACATAGATGAGCATACTTACCATAAAAGGTGATAGTTTTTATTTAAACGATGAACCTTTCACACTTCTATCAGGGGCAATACACTATTACAGAGTAGTCCCAGAATACTGGGAAGACAGACTATTAAAATTAAGAGCCTGCGGATTTAATACTGTAGAGACTTATGTGGCTTGGAATATGCATGAGCCAAAGCCTGGAGAATTTTGTTTTGAAGGAATATGTGATATAGAAAAGTTTATAGAGACTGCCGAAAAGGTGGGACTACATGTAATAGTAAGACCTGGGCCCTATGTTTGTACTGAATGGGAATTTGGTGGACTTCCTGCATGGCTTTTAAAGGATCAGGGGATGCGCATAAGATGTGGCTATCAGCCATATTTAGATGCAGTAGATAGGTTTTTTGACGAACTGATAAAAAGGTTGGTACCTTATCAATCTACAAATGGCGGGCCTATAATTGCTATGCAAGTAGAAAATGAATACGGTAGTTTTGGAAATGATTCTGAGTATCTGGAATATCTCAAAAAAGGTATGATTGATAGGGGAGTGGATGTATTATTATTTACATCCGATGGTCCTACTGATGTAATGATGCAGGGGGGAACACTCCCAGATGTGTTTAAGACTGCAAACTTTGGCTCAAGGCCGGAGCAGGCCTTCAGTAAACTGAGGGAATATCAACCTACTGGGCCTCTTGTATGCATGGAATATTGGAATGGCTGGTTCGATCATTGGGGCAAAGAACATAAGACAAGGGATGGCAAAGACGTAGCTGATGTATTGGATAAGATGCTATCTATGGATGCTGGAGTCAACTTCTATATGTTCCATGGAGGTACGAATTTTGGATTTATGAACGGTGCAAACCATGGGGACGGATATGAACCTACAGTATCAAGCTACGATTATGATGCACCCTTAAGCGAAGCTGGAGATCCTACTCCAAAGTATTTTGCTGTGAGAGATGTGATCAAAAAACATTATGGACTGCCAGATATTGAGGTGCCAAAGCCTCTTCCTAAAAAGGCATATGGCAAGGTGGAACTTACAAAATCTGTAGCATTATTTGATTGCCTGAATGTAATAGGCAAAAAATATGAATCCCACTCACCTCTTACTATGGAAGAGGTGGATCAAAATTATGGGTTTATTCTCTATAGAACCAATGTAACAGGGCCTAGAGAAAATGCCCCTATAATCCTGCAAGAAGTTAGAGATAGGGCACTTGTGTTCAAAGACAAGGAAAATATAGGTACAATTTATAGAAATGACAAGGAAAGCAATGTTACAATGGATGTGCCTAAAGAGGGAGCCCAGTTAGATGTACTAGTGGAGAATATGGGCCGGGTGAACTATGGACCAGAGATGCCTGACAGAAAGGGCGTAACCAAGGGGATTCGGTTTGGATATCAGTATCTATATAATTGGGATATATATACACTTGAGCTAGATAATATAGATGAAATTCCTTTTAAAGATGAGATGACCAAAAATGGTCCCACATTTTATTTAGGGGAGCTTGAAGTGGATAAACCTCATGATACATTCCTAGCATTGCCAGGATGGACAAAGGGTATATGCTTTGTAAATGGTTTCAATTTAGGTAGATATTGGGGAATAGGTCCAACTAAGACGCTTTATGTTCCAGCACCCCTATTAAAGAAGGGTAAAAACAGTATAGTGGTATTTGAACTACATGGGATGGAAAAGCCCATAATAGAGTTTAGGGATAAGCCTGAACTGGGATAGGATAAATCTAATATATATTAAAACAGATGCGGCAAGTCTATAAAGAGCTTGCCGTATTTTTATATGATTGATTGAGAAATATGAAGATTAATGAAGATTTTAGTAAGCATATAGGCTTTATATAGGAATTTGACATGTTTTGAATATTGTAATAGGATATAGGCAATGATAAAATGTGCATATTGTGAGCACAGATGTGCATATTGGGAGGACAGAAAGGATTTAAAATGTCAAAAGAAGATATTTTTTATTTAGTAGGAAAAAAAGTATTGCCTGATGTATTTATAGGTGTTATAGAAGCTAAACGGCTACTTAAAATAGGTAAGGCCTTAACAGTGAATGAGGCTGTTAAGATGGCTAACATAAGCCGTAGCGCCTTTTATAAATATAGAGATTGGGTCTTTCCATTTACAGAGGGGGCCCGAGGAAAGATAATTACTCTATCTTTAATATTAGAGGACGCTCCTGGAATATTATCTAAAATACTAAATACAATTGCCAAAGCAAATGGAAATGTAATTACCATAAATCAGCATGTTCCAATACATGGCATTGCATATGTAACGCTATCCATAGATACAAACAATATAGAGGATGGGGCGAATACGCTAATACAGGCTATAAGAAATAGTGAAGGGGTTCAAAAGATTGAGATATTGGCGCAGGAGTAAAGATACAGTTTTAAGGAGGAGACAGGATGATCTATATAGGTGTAATGGGCCATGGGGTAGTGGGATCTGGCACAGTGGAAATATTGCATAAAAATAAGGATACAATTTCTAAACGTACCGGTAGGGAGCTGGTTGTAAAGAAAATCTTAGACATACAAGATTTTGATGTTTCCTATAGGGAATTATTTACCAAAGATGCATCTAGTATTTTGGAAGATGAAGATATAAGCATAATCGTAGAAGCCATAGGCGGGATTGATCCTGCTTATGAATATACAGTTAAGGCTTTAAAATCGGGCAAGCATGTAGTGACATCTAATAAAGAATTAGTTGCTCAGCATGGGTCCGAGCTATTAAACCTTGCAAAGGAGAATAATGTAAATTATCTATTTGAGGCAAGTGTCGGCGGTGGAATACCTATAATAAGGCCACTTAGGCAATGTTTAGCGGCCAATAAGGTCTCAGAGATATATGGGATATTAAACGGGACTACTAATTATATATTGACTAGAATGAAACGAGCAGGGCTTGGATTTGATGAAGCATTAAAAGAGGCACAGATAAAGGGTTATGCAGAAGCAGATCCTACTGCAGACGTTAAGGGACATGATGCCGGTAGAAAGATTGCTATTCTTTCATCTATTGCATTTGGAAAGAGTGTACCCTATGCAAAGATATATACAGAGGGTATAGATAAAATAGATCATATAGATATTCTATATGCAAATAAACTAAAACGCTCTATTAAATTAATAGCTAGAGCCAAAAGACATGAAGATGGAGTATTTGCTATGGTTACACCAGTTCTCGTAGATAACTATAGCCCAATGGCAGATGTAGAAAATGTATTTAATGCCATTATGGTAAAAGGAGACGCCATAGGCGATGTGATGTTTTATGGACAGGGGGCAGGCAAGCTACCCACTGCCAGTGCAGTGGTAGGCGATATAATAGATGTGGTAAAGCATTTAAATGCTACTAGTGTTGGAGTTAGCGGAAGCAGTAGTGCAATGACTGTGCTACCTATAAATAATTTTTCGTCTAGAAGACTTATAAGATTGAGTGGCAATAATTTAGATATAGTAAATAAATATGCAAATGAAGTATTTAAAAACAGCACTATAATAGATTTGGATAACGCACAGGCAATGGGTGAAATAGCGATACTAACAGATACCCTAACAGAGGGAGAAGTTGATTCTGCTTTGAAACTTCTTAAAAAGAAGGTAGGTGCGATTCAAATATTAGGTAGCATGAGGGTAGAATAGGAGGCAAATTTTTATGATAAGGGTTACTGTTCCAGCTACAAGTGCCAACTTAGGACCAGGCTTTGATTGTATAGGCATGGCATTGGATATATCTAATATTATTGAGGTGGAAGAATATGGTGCGGGAGGGCTACATATAGAGCTCCTAGAGGGGGAGAATTCGTCAATCCCCATGGATGATAGTAACCTCATATATAGATCGATGCTCTCTTTGTTTGACACTGTAGGTTATAGACCAAAAGGCATTAGGATTAGACAGATAAATAATATACCCATGGCTATGGGGCTTGGAAGTAGTGCGGCGTGTATCGCAGGGGGGATAGTAGCCGCAAACCATATTGCAGGCAATCCCTTAACGTTTCAAGAACTTATAGATCTCTCATCAAATTTAGACGGGCATCCCGATAATGTGCTCCCGGCTTTAGTTGGGGGTATAGCTGTGGGGTGCATTCAAGATAAAAGGGTATACTATTCAAAGATTAATGCACCTAAGGATATGTGCCTAGCACTTATAACTCCGAAATATAAGCTTTTAACGGTGAAGGCAAGAAGCGTCTTGCCTGAGAAAATCTCCCTTGAGGATAGTGTATTCAACGTAAGCCGTGCATCTTTATTAGTAGCATCTCTGTTAAATGGTAATATAGATAATCTATCTATAGCTATGGATGATAGAATGCATCAACCATATAGAAAAGGCTTAATTCCTGGATTTGACTTTATAAGGGAGAAGGCAATAGAGTGTGGAGGTAAGGGCTCATTTTTAAGTGGGGCAGGACCTATAATAATAGCAATGGTACATCACAAAGATAAATGTACATTTGAAGCTAAGATGCAAAGATGGCTTTTAGAGCTTGAGGATAGCTGGACACTGAGATGGGCTAATATAAATGATGAAGGAATTAAAACTACAATATATTGAAGATATTGTTAATATATTGTATAATATATAGTGAGAATTAAATGATATATATGTAGGAGGAGAGGGACTTTGGGAATTGTAGTTCAAAAGTTTGGCGGGTCATCTGTAGCAGACGCGCAAAAGATAATCAATATAGCAAAGCGCATTATAGAGACATATGATGAAGGCAATAAAGTGGTGGTAGTAGTCTCAGCCCAGGGAGATACAACAGATGCGTTGATTGAAAAAGCAAAAGAGATAAGCTCAAAACCACCTAAAAGAGAAATGGATATGCTTTTGTCTACGGGTGAGCAGATATCTATATCCCTCTTGGCGATGGCAATTGCAGAACTTGGATATAAATCGGTATCATTGACTGGTGCTCAAGTAGGAATAAAGACTAGTAAAGAATACTCTAATGCACGTATTGAGACCATAGAAGGTGGCAGGCTCATAAGAGAGCTAGATGCTGGAAATATAGTGATCGTAGCAGGCTTTCAGGGCATTGATTCAGAAGATAATATAACAACCTTAGGCCGGGGTGGATCAGACACTACAGCAGTCGCCTTAGCGGTGGCCCTTGATGCAGATAGGTGCGAGATATTTACAGATGTGGATGGTATATATACAGCAGATCCTAGGATAGTAGAGGATGCCACAAAGTTAGATGATATATCCTATGATGAGATGATAGAACTTGCAAGCCTAGGTGCAAGGGTACTTCACAACAGAGCCGTTGAGCTTGCAAAAAAATACAATGTGAATTTGGTGGTGCGGTCTAGTATGAATAAAAATAGTGGAACAATAGTGAGGGGACTTTCCGATATGGAAAAGATGGTAGTGCGTGGGGTTGCACATGACTATGATATAGGCCAGATATCGGTAATAGGTGTGCCGGATATCCCTGGCATGGCATTTAAGTTATTTAAACTATTGGCTGATGAGGATATAAATGTAGATATTATACTTCAAAGTACATCTAGGGATGCTACCCGGGACATATCATTTACAGTGGCAAAGTCCAACCTAGAAAGATCCATATCCATAATTGAAGAAAATTTAGATCTACTAGGGGCAAAGCGTGTGACCAATACTGATGATATTGCTAAGGTATCTATAGTGGGTGCTGGCATGGTTGGTAATCCCGGTGTTGCCTGTATGATGTTTGAAGCGTTGGCAGATGTCGGTGTAAACATATATATGATAAGCACATCAGAAATAAAGATAAGTTGCCTTATAGGGCCTGAGGATGTTGAAAGGGCTATAGGGGCAATCCATGAAAAATTCAAATTAGGTTGTTAAATTAGATTGACTATCAAAAAGCCTCTCTGTAATATACAGGGGCTTTTGCTTTTATATCCCCTTAAATGTGGATTATTCTGTTTTATTATGTTATATTTGGTTATATAAAGCGGTAGATATACAATTCGAGGAGGGCTGTATGCTCGTCATCGCAAAATGCAACTCATCATATGAAGATGTAGACCTATTAGTCAGATACCTTTCCCCAAGGTTATCATTTAGGCAAAACATAGAAAATAGTTCCCTAATATTTGCAATAAACTTTTGTATAAGGGAACTTTTGAACAATGCCGTAGAGCATGGAAATGCACTTGATAGGGGAAGGGAAGTAGAGTTGATACTACACTATGTAGGCAAAGATATTTACATATTAGTTAAGGATGAAGGTCATGGATTTTGCTTAGATAGAGAATTGACTAGGGCCGGAAAGTTAGATATAAAAGGTGTGCGTACAAGAGGGCTTAAGACTCTAAAAATGCTTGGATTTGAGCTTGATTTTACCGAAGGATGGATAAGAGCCAAAATAACGATTGAAGGGAATGAGAAGTCACATGGATATACAGGTGACGAAAGATAAGATCGTAATACAGATGCTAAGCGATTTAACGGCAAATGTGGTAAAAGATAATATTAAGCGAGCTGAGGATTATATAGATAAAGATAATTCTGGTGCAGTTATATTAGATCTATCCAATGTAGAAAATATTGATTCGATAGGTATTACGTTCATCGTTGGATTATATAAGACGTCTTCAGGACAAGAAAGGGATTTTAAAGTTATTGGTGCAAACGATCATATTACCAACCTATTCCATCTTATGAGCCTAGATGAAGTGTTTCCAATAGAGTAAAATAGGCAAGGAGTTGATTTTATTGCTGCAAAATGAAGAGTTTATACATGAGTTTATAGAAGAGGCAATAGCACATATAGAGGTTGTAGAGAACAATCTTCTTCATCTAGAGGGTCAGGATATGGACAGAGGGCTTGTAGATGATATATTCAGGGCGGTGCATAGCATAAAGGGAACTGCAGGTTTTTTTGGGCTAGATAATATTGTGAGACTTGCCCATACTATGGAGAATCTCTTTGGCGAAATTAGAAGCGAAAACCTAGAGCTTACATCTAATATGATAGATGCTATATTAGAGTGTAATGATATGCTCAGGGCCATGGTGCAGGATGTAGAAAAAAGCTCAGATACAGATATAACCGTGTACGTAGATATGATAGATGCCTTTTTAACTGGAGACGATGAAAAGACAGTAAATAGACCTGCTCTAGGCGGGGAGAACATGCTTGCACAGAACCTAAAACATGGGCATAAAATATATATAGCCAAGGTGAGCCTGAGTAACGATCTAGAAAAGAACAACATAACTCCAATGGCTTTTTTCAATAATATAACTTCTATTGGCAATATAATAGAATCAAAGACGGATATAAGCCATGTAGAGGGTCTAAAAAGCGTATTAGGTGGGGATATAGAGCTTGTATTTGTATTTACTTCGGTACTTGATAGAGAACTTACAAAGGAAGCTTTAGGTGTGCCAAACCTAAGGATAGATAAGCTCCATAGAGATATCAGCATGGAAGATATACATAGTATAATGTCAGATTATTATAGTATAGAAGAGAGGGAAACTGAGAGTTTACCCGAAAAGGCCAGGCGTAAAGGCACAGCTGCATCTCAGTTGGTAGAAGAGAGCATTAGAGTCAACTTAAACCTTTTAAATGATTTAATGAATCTGGCCAGTGAACTAGTGCTAGGAAGAAATAGGCTTCTTAGCACAATGGAG
>JAAZLT010000267.1 GCA_012799205.1 Clostridiales bacterium | reverse complement strand
T
Organism: Clostridiales bacterium; assembly: GCA_012799205.1. Taxonomy (GTDB): domain Bacteria; phylum Bacillota; class Clostridia; order Caldicoprobacterales; family Xylanivirgaceae; genus JAAZLT01. Next base: position 1,776 of record JAAZLT010000267.1, on the reverse strand, counting down.
ATCTGATACAACGAATATTTAAGTTTGATGCGGCCCCATTTGGCAGAGGGCTATCTGGTTTTATCGTATCAGCTATAATAATATATCTGTCCCAATTTGTAGTTGCAGGCATGGAAATAAACCTAATCGGGGCTATAATAGCATCACTTATTATAGGTATAGTAGGTGCTATTATTCCTGTAGATGTATTTTAGTGGAAAGATATATTTTAAAGGCGGACTACAGTTTATGTGGTCCGTTTTTATTTGAAAAGGTTTGGCAAATCATGTATAATATCCATGGTAAATATAATTTAAAATTTATTTAAGGAGATTGCCATGAGAAATTTAACCATGATGACCGATCTATATCAGCTTACAATGATGTATGGCTACTACAAGACCAAAAAGGCGGATCAGATAGTTATATTTGATCTGTTTTTTAGAAAAACTGCAGCCAATAATGGCTACGCCATAGCTGCGGGACTAGAGCAGGCCATAGAATATATACAAAATATAGAGTTTAGGGAAGATGATATTAAGTATCTAAGGAGTTTAAAACTTTTTGATGAAGGCTTTTTGGAATATATACAAGATTTTAAGTTTACAGGAGATCTATACGCCATGCCAGAGGGCACGGTGGTATTTCCCAATGAGCCTATGATTAGGGTTAAGGCGCCGGTGTTCCAGGCACAATTTATAGAGACGGCAATTTTAAATATAGTAAATCATCAGACATTAATCGCTACAAAGGCCAGTAGGGTAGTGAATGCAGCCCAGGGAGATAGCATAATGGAATTTGGGCTAAGGCGCGCCCAGGGGCCTGATGCCGGGATATACGGGGCCAGAGCAGCCATAATAGGTGGATGCGACTCTACATCCAATGTACTAGCCGGTGAGATGTTTGATGTGCCCATAAGCGGAACCCATGCTCATAGCTGGATTATGAGCTTTCCCGATGAACTATCTGCATTTAGGGCATATGCAGAGAACTTCCCAGATGCATGCCTACTATTGGTAGATACATACAATACCCTAGAGAGTGGCATGCCAAATGCCATTAAGGTGTTTAAAGAGCTAAGGGAAAAGGGACATAGACCAGTTGGCATAAGATTAGACTCTGGAGACCTTGCCTATTTAAGTAAAGAGGCAAGAGTAATGCTAGATGAGGCAGGCTTTGAAGATGCCATAATAGTTGCATCTGGCGATCTAGATGAAGAGCTCATATGGGATCTAAAGGCCCAAGGGGCCAGGGTGGATGCTTGGGGCGTTGGTACATCACTTATAACAAGCCGAGATAACCCAGCTTTAGGCGGGGTATATAAGCTAAGTGCCAAAAAGACAAATGGAGAGCTTGTACCTGAGATGAAAGTATCTGATAACCCCTGGAAGATTACAAACCCAGGATATAAAAAGGTAGTCAGGTTTTATAGTAAATCCAATGATAAGGCCATAGCAGATCTAATAACATTAGATCATGAGAAAATAGTTGATAATGAGCCACTTACCATATTCGACCCTGTGGAGACTTGGAAGAGGATGACACTTAAAAACTTTTACTCTAGAGAGCTTCTAGTGCCCATTATTGTAGGGGGGGAGCTAAAGTATGAGTTTCCAAAAGTGCTTGAGATAAGAGATTACTGTATGGGGGAGCTAGAAACTCTTTGGGGAGAGTATAAGAGGCTCAAAAATCCACATGTATACAAGGTGGACCTATCCCAAGAGCTTTATGACTTAAAACAAAAGATATTAAGAGAGCATTCTTCTTAGCGCAAAATAGGGCCTCCCTTCATACAAT
>JAAZLT010000266.1 GCA_012799205.1 Clostridiales bacterium | reverse complement strand
TTGTCCTAAGCATTATTATAGACCATGTACTTATAGATCCAAGTATTATCATTATAAACCTTGTATTTAAAAGTCCCAGTCTCCTTACATTTAAATATGAGGGTATAAGGCCTCCACTAAAAAACATTGTAAATACAATGATAAATAGGAAGAACCCTTTGCCAGGAAAACTTGGCTTTGCAAAAGCATAGGCGGAAAGAGACATTGTTATGAGCCCTATAAGAGTCCCCGCTCCTGCATATAAAATAGTGTTTAAATAAGCTTTTCCCAGCATTGGATGTTTAAAAGCATACTTGTAACCTTTTAGGTTAAATCCTTTTGGCCAAAGTATTAGACCCTTATTTCTAATAACATATTCAGATGAACTTAGCGATGAAAACACCACATGTAAAAATGGATACAGTGTAGCAATAAGTAATATGAACATCAGAATTATATTTATAATATCAAAAGTTATTTCTAATGGACTTCTTTTATACCTCATCCTATTATGACCTCCCCTTACCATAGACTGGTCTCTGAGACCCTACGGCTTATATAATTTGCAGTGATTATGAGAGCAAAGTTGATTATATTATTAAATAGACCTATTGCAGCGGCATAGCTGTATTGCGCCTTTTGTAGTCCACTTCTATATACAAATGTAGATATCACATCAGCTGTCTCATATATGGATTCATTATACATTAATATTATTTTTTGATATCCCACAGACATCATATTACCTATTTGCAATATAAGCAGTATTATTATTGTAGGCATTATTGACGGTATAGTTACATTCATGATTTGTTTAAATCTCCCTGCCCCGTCTACTGTAGCAGCCTCATACAGCGTTGGGTCTATTCCGGATATAGCTGCCAGATAGATTATAGAATTCCATCCTATACCTTTCCATATCCCGGAACCTATATATAATGGTCTAAACCATTTTGGCTCCATTAAAAAGCTTATAGGCTTAACTCCTAGGCTCGCTAAAACAGTATTTACTAAACCTTTTTGGGCAAAGAAATCCACTATAAATCCAACTACCACAACTGTAGATATAAAATGAGGTAAATAGCTCACTGTCTGTACTGTACGTTTAAACTTTTCACTTTTAAGTTCATTTAGAAGCAAGGCCAGTAGTATAGGTGCTGGGAAAGAAAATATAAGCTGATATACACTAATTAACAAAGTGTTCCTTATTAGCCTCCACGCATAATATGACCCAAAAAACTGCTTGAAGTACTTCAAGCCTGCCCAGGGGCTTCCCAGTATTCCCCGGCTTGCTTTATAATCCTTAAAAGCTATCAAAACTCCATACATTGGTATATAGTGGAATACTATGTAGAAAATTATCGTGGGAAGTAACATTAAATAAATATACTTATTTCTTATTATATCCCTCATAAGTTTTTGTCGCTTATTACTTGCAATTATTGAATTGTTTTTGTTATATGTCTTATTAGTATCAACAATACTATTAAGACTAGATTGTTTATTTGCATTCTGCACGTACTTATCTCCCCCCAATTTAATAACTAGGCAATATGAATGATATTAGTTCTTCAGTATAAACTCATCAGACGTCATGGCCTGCTAATGTTGTGTTTCTGAGTATATAATTACTTGTGCTTCCTGTAAATATTCTATCTTTGATGGAGATAACAAAAATTTGATATTTGTATGTTCAATATTTGATATATGTATTAAATTTTTGACATTGGCCCTATTTGAATAAAAAAGCAGATTAACGTAGACCGTTAATCTGTTTTTTATTATATCAATTATAAGACATATCTGCTTCTATATTCACCTGGGGTGACTCCCACATATCTATTAAAGGCTCTTATAAGTCCGCCCGCATTGCTATATCCAACCTTTAGTGCAACTTCTTTAACGAGCATTTTATCTCCGGCCGTTAAGAGTTCTTTTGCCTCTTCTATCCGCAAAGAATGAAGATAATCGTTAAAATTCATCCCGGACTGTTCCTTAAAAAAGCGAGATAGATAACTTTCAGATAAGTCAAACTCAATCGCCACATGCTTAAGTGATATTTGCTGATTTCTGTATTGAGATTTT